>NZ_JASJDK010000010.1 GCF_030065675.1 Mastigocoleus sp. MO_188.B34
AAGGAAATAAAAATTCTTTGGAAACAACTCAAAGAAAGCAAAAAACTATTACAGGTTGGGGAGCATCCATTTCAAAATGACGAAGATAAATAACTGAAGGATTGCATAAAGAACGCGGATTATTCTGAGTATAAAACATCAAACATCAATAACCAAAAGTCAAAAAGCCAGACTTAAAAACCTAATATGAGTCGTTATCAGTGCTCTTATTCTAGCAGAATTATTGTGTTCCCATAAATAAATTGACTTAAAACATTAATTTTGGTTGATTTATTAAATATTCGTTTGTAAAAAAGAGTTAATTAAATTTATTAATTCCAATTAAGAGCTTTCGCTATTTGACTTGGTAACTCCAAGGGCTCAAATGGTTTAGGAATAGTAGCCTTAATACCTATTTCAGCCAATTCTTGGTCTTGAGTAACTTCTGCTTTTGCTGTCAGCAAAACAATAGGTATGTCTTTGGTTAATTCACTTAGCTGCAATTTTTTGAAAGTCATTATACCATCCATTTCAGGCATCATAACATCAAGCAGAATAGCGTCAGGCTGTTCTTTCTCTGCTAACTCAATACCGGAAATACCTGAATTAGCAGTGATAACTTCCCACCCTGCTACAGTTTCTAAACAAATTTGAATGACTTCCCGAACATATTCTTCATCATCAATTACTAGTATACGTTTATTTTCCATCTTTAATTATAAGAGTGAATGTTTATAGTATTTAAATACTATTTAATATTCTAATATTGATATTCTTACAGAACTTTACTCAAGAAGCACTTTTAACTAGAATTAATTTACGTTTTTTATAATAACTGTTGAGGTATTTTGATATTCATCTATATATTACTCCTCATATAAATGTAGGGGCAAAATTAAATAGAAAGTACTACCTCGATCTAATTTACTTTCAACCCATATTTTCCCTAGGTGTTGTTGCACAATATACTGACAGATAGTCAATCCCAAGCCACTACCCTCTTTTTTTCGAGTGTCAGAAGTATCAACCTGATGAAATTTATCAAATATATTACCTATTTTATCGTTGGGAATACCACATCCTTCATCTTTTACTTGAAAGCTAACATAAGCGCCAGTATACTTGCGGGAGGAATATTCAGATAAATTCTTATATTCACCAATGCAAGTTTCTAAATCTTCACAAATAGAAGCACTTAAGTACACATTTCCTCCAGATGTGGAGAATTTGATCGCGTTGCTCAGTAAATTAGTTAGAGTTTGAACAATGCGATCGCCATCAGCCCAAATTTGAGCGGAAACAGTCGATATAGATAAGCTAACTCCATAACGTTGCGCCATCGTTTGCATCTTATTTGCAGCATAAACAATAATTTCAGATACTTCACAAATTTGTTTATGCATCTTCATTTTGCCGTAAGTGATGCGTTCGATATCTAGAATATTGTTAACTAATTCTACTAAGCGTGCTGTACTGTCAGCTGCAATATGTACTAAGCGTTTTCCCTTAGTTGACTTCGCATCTATTAACCCGCGATCCAAAATACCTAAAGACCCATGAATTGATGCAAGGGGGGTACGGAGTTCGTGACTGACAACGGAAATAAACTCATCTTTCATTCGCTCAATAATTTGGCGATCGCTAATATCTTTAAATGCAATGACCGCTCCGACAACTTTACCCTTATCTAAAATTGGATTTTGAATATATTCCACTGGAAATACAGAACCATCTTTTCGTCGAAATATATCGTTGCTGACTTCCTGTGTTTTCAACTTTCTCACCACACATTCAATATCTGCGTCAGGGTTTTCCAAGCATGGGTTATTTGCTAGCAGCATATCTATATTTTGACCGATTAACTCTTGTTTTTTGTACTTAAGTAAACTGATTGCTGCAGGGTTTACAAATGTGATTTTTCCTGATTTATCTAAACCAAACAAACCTTCTCCAATAGAATTCAGAATTAATTCATGTTTTTGAGAAAGTTCTAATAAAGCTTCCTTTGATTTTTTTTCTTCGCTAATGTTACGTAATATAGCCGTAAAAATAATATTTTTATCTAACTTTAGTTTAGAAATTGAAGCTTCTACTGGAAATTCTTCACCATTCTTTTTCCTGACAAATATTTCTTGACGTTTACCCATTCTCCTAGCTCTGTCATTTGATTTTTCAAAATCAACAACATATTTTCTATGACTTTGATGGTATTTTGTTGGTAAAAGTATATCAAGGGGTTTTCCTATTACTTCTGCTGCTGTATAACCAAAAATTTTTTCTGCACCTTGATTGAACAAAAGAATATTTTGCTCTTTATCTATAGAAATAATTGCGTCATCAGCGATATCAACAATACCAGAAAGATATTTATGAGATATTTGCAAAGCTTTTTCCATTTCTTGGCGTTGATTAACCTCTGATTCCAATCTCTGATTGATTTCAATAAATTCTGCAGTTTGACTAAATCCCTGTTGTTGAATTTCTTCTGACTTCTGTTGAGCATTAATGGAATTTCGTCTGAGTTCCAAAATCATCATCACCTGTTTCCCAAGTGCTTTGAGAACTTCTATTTGCTTTAAACTTAAAAAACGTGGTGTATAGTCAAGTACGCATAAAGTTCCAACAGAATATCCAGCAGCATTTATTAAGGGAACACCTGCATAGAAACGAGCTAATTTCCCATCGATGGTGAAGGAGTTTTGCTCGAAGCGTTCATCTTCCAAACTATCTGTGACAATTAATAGATTAGGGTTGGAAATAGTAAAATTACAAAACGGTATTTCCTTTTTTACTCCTTCCCAACCAATACAAGATTTGAACCAGTGCTTTTCGGTATGAATCAAATTAATTACAGCTACAGGGGTTTCACAAATGTTTGCAGCTAAATAAACCAGATTATCAAATACTGGCTCTGCTTCGGAATCTAAAATTTTATATTCATAAAGAGCCTCAATACGTTCTGTCTCATATTCAGAACTGGAACTGTTCATTCTTTAATACTTTTTTGATTAATTGTTAAATGACTAAATTTTCTACCAGAGAAAGAGTTAAATTTGCTAATATGGGAACTTTTTATAAAATTGAAAAGAAAACGGTATTCAAAGTTTTTAAATCAGGTTTTAAATCTAAAAATAGTTGCGAGCAGTTCAGCTAAATGTAAATTGTAAATCTGCTTTTATATTTCTGTAAAAACTGTACTGTGAACAGCTATACATAAATATTGCCCCAAATTTTTTTGAAATTAATTCAATGCTTGTGAATGACCTTGCTAAAGCCATAATTTACCTGATTTGCTTCTTTTTAAAGAATAAAAGGGTATAAAAATGAGAAATTAATCCAATTATACTGGTTCGAGATCCTATGATTAACTCCAGATTTTTTATATTTCTATACATTTTTGCTAAACATGGGAACCTCTAGCCAACTTTGCATTGGACAAATCCCGAACTGCGGATACATATAATTTTTGTAATTCAGTACCATCTTCAGGATATAGTGCCAATCCCACGCAAGCATTTACTTTGAGCTTATTACCATCTGGAGCGAAAAACTCTTGCTGATTTAAGCTTTCTAAAATTTTTCCGATCTCCTTTCTTGCTCGATCGCGATTCACTCCATACATACATATAATAAACTCCCCCCCTCCCCAACGGGCAACTACATCTTCCTGATTAAAAGATTTTCTTAAAGTTTGCCCTACTTCGCGCAATACAGAATCACCAATTGCGTAACCAAATGTATTATTAATATGTTTAAAGTTTTGCAAATCTAAAATTGTGAAACATAAAGGTTGACGACATCTTTGGCTGAGATGCAAAAACTTTTCTATTTCCTGGGATGATTTATGACGATTGGCTAATTTTGTCACAGGGTCGGTTTCTGCAAGGGTACGAACTAGTTTTATTCTTTCTAAGCGATTAATAATCCGAGCAACCAGTTCTGGACCAATAATTGGTTTGCTAACAAAATCATCAGCACCAACGTTAAATACTTGGTTTACGCTGTCAATATCCTTATAAGCAGTAAGAAACAAAATTGGTAAACCACCCCAACGAGCATCATTCCTCACGACTTGACATAATTCAATGCCACTCACATGAGGCATTTTAATATCTAAAATTAATAAATCTGGTTCCGTTTCTTCTAAGGTATCCCAAAATTTTTGTGGTTCGCTCAAAGTTACAATTTTTAGCCCCCAGGGCTGTAGTAAACTTTGCAGCATTGCTAAGGTTTGTGGGTCGTCATCAACAGCTAGAATGACTGCTTCTGAAGTTTGGTCATTTTGTCTTAAAGCTCGATCAACTACTTCTAAAACTTCATTTGCAGGTAGGGGTTTATGTAGAAAAACTTTGCTTCCCTTGCGAGCAACTTCAACGCGATAATTTAAGCTATCTTCAGATGTGAATACAATAATCGGTATAGGTTGCTTAAAAACACTAATTTCATTTAAGAATTCCAAACCTTTTTCGATTGTTCCTGCAACAGCAGGATCGAACAGTATGAGGTGGGGGGTTTGATTGTATATTTTTTTGAGTGCCGTTTGTATATTTGTTGCAACTTCCGCCCTAATTCCCCGCACATCAGCCTCAATAAACAGTTCGCTTATCAGTTGACGGTCTTTTTCAATTATTAATAAAAATGGTTTTTCATCAGAACTAATTGATGAGGTAGAAGTCGGGCTGGAAATGGATGTTTCAGTATTATTGTAGTTATTTACTTCTTGACGCAGGGCGATCGTCAACAGATTCAGCTGTTTGATTGCTTTTGGTTGTAAAGATAATTGTTGAGACTTCAAATTTTCTGGGTTGAGCAAACTTTCAATTTTACGGGCTAAACCGGAAGCTTTACTTAAACCAAAAGTACCTAAAGAACCGCCTAAAGTATGAGCTTCCCGATGTGCTTGTGTGAGTAAATCTCGATCAATTCTGTTCTCTTCAATTGCAGTAGCAGCTTGTACTAATGTATCTATTTGTTGCTCAACTCTACCTTGAAATTGCCTCCAGACTCCTGCTAAAGCTGCTAAGGTTTGTTGTTGAGTTTGTTTACTAATTTCAGATAAGTCATTCTTGGCAGACTTTTTCGCAGTTTTTTTCCGTTTCTTGCTGTCGGAAATTTTGAGACGATAACCGATTCCATAAACTGTTTCAATTGCATCGACCACACCAACAGCCTTTAACTTTTGTCGTAAACCCTTGATTTGGGTTCTTACAGCTTCTTCCCCTGGGGTACTATCAAAAGACCAAACCCGATCTAAGATGGCGCTACAACTAAAAACCCTACGGGGATTTCGCATGAAAAGTTCGAGCATGGCATACTCTTTGGGAGTAAAATGGATTATCTTCCCGTCACAGGTTACTTCACAACTTCTGGGGTCTAAACGTAAATTGTCCCACTCAAGCACTGGCATAGAAGTAGCATTGCTACGACGCAGTAAAGCCCTCACCCGTGCGACCAATTCTTCTGGATCGCAAGGTTTTACAAGATAGTCATCAGCACCTGCATCTAAACCTACAGCTTTCTCATGACTACTGTTTTTACCTGTCAGCAATAGAATAGGCATTTGATACCCGTATTTACGCAATCGCTGACAAAGAGCTATACCATCTAACTTCGGTAAAATTACATCCAACAAAATTAAATCGTAGTCAAAAGCTTGCACTAAATCCCAAGCTGATTCACCATCATGTGTCATTTCTACAACATAGTTCTGCACCTCAAGAAAAGAGGTAAGTGCTTGTGCAGTAAATTCATCATCATCTACTACCAGAATTTTCATGCGAAAAAATAAGCCAAACTATTGCTGATTTTAAAGCAGCCCTTATAAGTTTAAGCAGCAAGGCAAAATTAATTTAATATTTCGTGGCATCAGGAACCAAGAACAGAGCACAGTAAACAGATAATATAATTCAATAGTAATATATAAATTTAGATAACAAAACCTGTATCCATAAGCACAGGAAATTTTCAATTTTGTAATATATAAAGTAAAAAATAGTCTTTATTTAATAAAATCTTACCCAATTTCTATGAATTATGTGAGGAGCTTTTTGATAAAGTTCTAAATGACGGCGATTTAAACCTTTCACCAATACCCATCCTCACAAATTCCTCAAATTATCTTTGTATAACAGTGAATATCGAGCGAAGAGGATAAAAGAGCTTAAATCAGTACTTTCTTTTGTTGTGCAATACCTTTGATAGGAAGCTTTACTATGTTAAACAAAGTAATTGATACCCACCAACAATCTAAAGAAAAATGTCTAGTATTATCTTTCCATGAAGTAGGAATTGCAGATATTTCTCTAGTGGGTGGTAAAAATGCTTCTTTGGGGGAAATGATCCGCCTGCTCACACCTAAAGGTGTTAAAGTACCCACAGGATTTGCAACTACTGCTGAGGCTTATCGTTATTTTATTAAAGCCGGTGGATTAGAAACCCAATTAAGAGATATTTTTGCTTCGTTAGATGTAGAAAATATTGATAGTCTGCGAAAATGTGGTAGGAAAGCGAGGAATTTGATCCTACAAACCCCTTTCCCAGAGGAATTGCAAAAATCCATTGCAACAGCTTATAAAAATCTTTGCTCTGAGTATGGTCCTGATATTGATGTAGCAGTTCGCTCCAGTGCAACAGCGGAAGACTTACCCGATGCAAGCTTCGCTGGACAACAAGAAACTTATTTAAATGTTCACGGTCTATCGGCTGTTTTACAAGCTTGTCATAAATGCTTTGCATCTATTTTTACAGACCGTGCAATTTCTTACCGACAACTTAAAGGCTTCGATCACTTTAATGTGGCTTTGTCAGTAGGCGTACAAAAAATGGTACGTTCTGATTTAGCTGCTTCTGGTGTAATGTTTTCCATCGATACCGAAAGCGGTTTTAAAGATGCGGTATTAATTACAGCTGCCTATGGTTTAGGTGAAAATGTAGTCCAAGGGGCAGTAAATCCAGATGAGTACTTAGTATTTAAGCCTACATTAAAGCAAGGGTATCGCCCAATTTTAGATAAACGCCTCGGCACCAAAGAAATTAAAATGGTGTACGATTTAGGCGGTTCTAAATTAACTAAAAATATTCCTGTACCTCCAAGCCAGCGTCAGAAATTTGCTTTAGATAATGATGAAATTTTACAATTAACGCACTGGGCTTGCATAATTGAAGAACACTATTCCCAAGTACGGGGTACTTATACTCCAATGGATATTGAATGGGCAAAAGATGGTATTACTAATGAATTATTTATTGTCCAAGCTCGTCCAGAAACAGTCCAGTCGCAAAAGCTAAATAATATCCTCCGGACATACCGCCTCAAAAACGATACAAACATATCCAGGGAAAAATCTTTATTGGTGACAGGTCGCAGTGTTGGCGAAATGATCGGTCAAGGTAAAGCCAAAATTATTCTCGACGTACATAATCTTAACTTGTTCGAACCAGGAGAAGTGTTAGTAACTAACCGTACCGATCCTGACTGGGAACCAATAATGAAAAAAGCTGGTGCAATAGTAACAAATTCAGGAGGACGCACCTGTCACGCAGCAATTATTGCAAGAGAAATGGGAATTCCTGCAATAGTTGGTTGCGGTAATGCTACTACCGTTTTAAAAACTGGACAAGACATTACCGTTTCTTGTGCAGAAGGAGAAACAGGTAAGGTTTATCAAGGATTATTACCTTACGAAGTCGAAGAAGTAAAGTTGGAGAAATTACCCCGTACTCAAACTAAAATCATGATGAATGTGGGTAATCCAGAAGAAGCTTTTGGTTTGAGTGCTATACCTAATGATGGGGTAGGACTTGCAAGGATGGAATTTATTATCGCCAATCATATTAAAGCCCACCCATTAGCATTAATTAACTTTGATATATTAGAAGACAAACTCGCTAAATCCAAAATTGCAGAATTAACTAAACAATACCAAGACAAACCTCAATTCTTTGTAGATAGATTAGCGCAGGGTATAGGTACTATTGCTGCAGCATTCTATCCCAAACCTGTCATAGTTCGTCTCAGTGATTTTAAGAGTAACGAATATGCAAACCTTTTAGGTGGAAGGGAATTTGAACCCAAAGAAGAAAATCCAATGTTGGGATGGCGCGGTGCTTCTCGCTACTATGACGAACGTTATCGTCAGGGCTTTGCTCTAGAATGTCAAGCCATGAAAAGAGTACGGGATGAAATGGGTTTAACCAATGTAATTTTGATGGTTCCATTTTGTCGTACTCCAGAAGAAGGTAATCGTGTTTTAGCAGAGATGGCGAAAAATGGCTTAGTTAAGGGTGAAAATAACCTACAAGTCTATGTAATGTGCGAGTTACCATCTAATGTCCAATTAGCCGATGAATTTAGCCAAATTTTTGATGGATTTTCTATTGGTTCTAATGACTTGACTCAGTTAACACTTGGTTTGGATCGAGATTCAGGATTAATTGCACATTTGTTTGACGAACGAAATGAAGCAGTGAAACGGACAATAGCCAAAGCTATAACTACTGTTAAACTACACGGACGTAAAATTGGTATCTGCGGACAAGCACCCAGTGATTATCCAGAATTTGCTCGTTTCTTAGTCCAACAAGGTATTGACTCTATCAGTCTCAATCCTGACTCAGTATTGAAGACCTTGTTAAAAGTCGCTGCTGTCGAGCAGGAAAGTTAAAAATTATATTTACTTGGAAGGGAACAGGGAACGATAAAGCAAGAAACACAAGGTTAGAAATTCACATTTCCATTGACGCTCAAGTTCAAATTCAAATTCAAGTTCAAATTCAAGTTCAAATTCAAATTCATCTCTAAATTCTTGATTAGCCCCGAACGCTCCGCGCATGCTCTTCGAGCTTATCGCTTTGCGCATGTCCTGAATCGCACCTGCAGTGTTTGTTGACGCGGCTTAGCCGTTTGTTGACGCGCTATGCGAACGCCGGAAGGCGCGTACTAACACGGAGTGCGTCTAAACGGGCTTATCGCTCCCTAATTCCCAAACTTCTTCTAATACTCCCAATACCTCCTAAACTTCCTAACATCCAAGGAGTTAACCCATGTTTCACAAACTTCTTGTTGCGATCGATACTTCTGATATGAGCCAGTACGTTTTTGATGAAGCTGTATCTTTAGCAAAAACAAATAATGCACGCTTGCTGTTACTTCATGTCTTAAATCCCTTAGATGAACAATATATTGATGGTACAGTCATAGAACCAATTATTTTTTATTCAGAATACCAAGGCGAAAATGATAAAACATATATTGATTGGCAAAAGCTCAAAGAAAAAAGATTGAAATGGCTCCAATCTCAGCGTGATCGGGCAAAAAAATTAGGTATGGTCGCTGAATCTAATCAACATATTGGCGAAGCAAGTCGAACAATT
The DNA here is from genome assembly GCF_030065675.1 of Mastigocoleus sp. MO_188.B34. Classification (GTDB taxonomy): domain Bacteria; phylum Cyanobacteriota; class Cyanobacteriia; order Cyanobacteriales; family Nostocaceae; genus Mastigocoleus. The sequence continues at coordinate 9,352 of NZ_JASJDK010000010.1, forward strand.
TGTAATGTTGCTCGTAGCTGGGGTGCAGATTTAATTGTGATCGGTCGTCGCGGTCGTAGTGGTTTGAGTGAATTTTTTCTTGGCAGCGTTAGTAATTATGTACTGCATCATGCATCTTGTTCGGTGTTAATTGTACAAGGTCCACTTATTCAGACCAACGGTCGAAAAGTATCTCAAACAAAAACATTAGAAACTGAAACTGAAACTAAAACTGAAACTAAAGCTGAAAATAGTATTTGAAATGAAATCTATTCGCATCTTATGAGGAGAAAATCAAAAGTGAGAAATCAGAAATAACTAATTCAATCATTCATATCAAATCCGTTAGCATCGGAATTATATATTTTATATGAACAAAGGTTCAGAGTTTTTTCAATCACCTTTTAAATCATTCCAAAGTAAACGGAAAGAATATCACCCCTATTTTCCAATCTTTTAGGAGTAAAATATGTTTCAAAAAGTTCTAGTTGCGATAGATACTTCTGATATGAGTCAGCACGTTTTTGATGAAGCTGTATCTTTAGCAAAAACAAATGATGCGCGCTTGCTGTTGCTTCATGTCTTAAATCCATTGGACGAACAATATATCGATCCTGTATTTGTTCAACCAACAATTCTTTATCCAGAGTACCAAGCTCAAAGGAATGAGATACATCTCAAAGATTGGACAAAGCTTAAGGAAGATAGGTTGAAATGGCTACATTGTCGGTGCGAAAAAGCGAAAAAAATAGGTATTGTAACTGAATGTAACCAATATATTGGTGAAGCAGGTCGAACTATTTGTGATACAGCACTTAGCTGGGGTGCAGATGTAATTATTATGGGTCGTCGCGGTCGGCGCGGTTTAAGTGAATTTTTCCTGGGTAGTGTTAGCAATTATGTATTACATCATGCATCTTGTTCTGTACTAGTTGTACAAAGTCCGGTGAATGAAACTATTGATGAAAAAGTATCTCAAACAGAAAAAATAGCTGAGACAGAAAAAAGCTCAACTTCATAATTCTAGATTTTTAACATCCTAAATCTTATCAAGGGTTAATTTACAGAAAATCGCACAATTGTTTTTGGTGAAAGTAGAAAAAATAGTATTATTACAGAGGTAAATTTTACTTTCCCGTTTATTCTGTAGGTACACAGACAAAGATAATCTGTAGAAATATATCATGGCACTTATGAATAAGTGCTTTTGTTTTATATGAATTGTTTAGGAATGAGAATTTAATAACCTGTAATTCTGAAATTTGGAATGGTGCGTTACGCGATGCTAACAGCACCCTAATTTTGTACTTTATTTAATCCACATTCCTTAAAAACAGCAAAAATACATTCTATTACAATCTCTATTTAAGACTTGCTGAATATTACAAAATAAATGCACCAAGACTTTGGTTATGGTCTCAGGACACAGGAGAATTAATTCGTACCCTGGAAGGACATTCTAATTGGGTACAATCAGTGGCGATCGCCCCCGATGGAAAATTATCGCGAGTGCTAGCATTGATGGTACAATTAAGCTGTGGCAGCCAGATGGGAAATTACTCCTAAACTTGCAAAACCCTCGGGCGGTATATTCAATCGCTTGGAGTCCTGATGGGAAAACCCTTATTAGTGGGGATGGTAATGGTAAGCTTAAATTTTGGACTCGTGAAGGTAAGCTAAGCCGTTCCATAAATGCTCATACAGGTAACATTGTATCCATTGCCTTTACTCCTAATGGTAAGTTTATTGCTAGTAGGAGTTTCGGCGATCAAGAAATAAAGCTTTGGAATATTAAAACGAATAAATTAGTTCATCGTTTGACTGGTGGTTCCGTAGGTGGGGTAAATTCTCTGGTGATCGATCCTAATGGTAAGTTTCTTGCTGGTTATTTCCGTATGAAAGGAGATATTTACTCCAATGGAGCAGTGAGAATATGGGGGTTAGAGACCGGAGAAGTTTTTGATACTTTCGATGTGAAGATAAATAGACCCCATGCAATAGCTTTTAGTCCCGTTAGCGCAGCGTCCCCGCAGGGGATTGGGAAAACCCTTGCAGTTGGTGGGTTTGGTTCGGAAATTCAGATTTGGAGTATGTCTGCACCTAAGAGCAAGGGAAATTTCCAGGTCGCACCTAGTTTACCTTACACCGGTCATGTCTATTCTTTAACTTTCAGTTCAGATGGAAAAACCCTTGTAAGTAGTGGTGCAGATAACGGAGGTAGTGTTGCTATCTGGTCTATAGGTGAATAGATGTCACTATTGACACAATGATTGATTATTTCCATCTTATTGTGTATTGCAAAAATTTTCACCCTTGAGTGAGAAATATAGAGCATTAGATTGTTTTTGATATTCTCAAAACCTGATTTTGTAAGGGAAATTTATATAAAATATTTCACACTTAATAAAATGAATTGGTAGTTATAATTAATTGCAACATTCGAGCAAATTTAATATTTGCACTCTGCCTAATGCTGAAATAGGTTAGTTAGAATGGGTACTTATGAACCTCTTTATAACTTAACGACTAAATTAACGACAATTAGTGTCACCCGTCCTTAAAAACAAATTTCCTGAGTTTATCAAAAAAAATTATGAGTCAAGAATATTACAATCAAGGCTTAGAAAAATTAAAGGAAAAAGACCACAAAGCAGCAATCGAACAATTTACTCATGCTTTGCAGGTAAATCCTTACTTTGCCGATGCCTACCGCTATCGGGGGTTAGCATACTATGAATCAGGAGATATATATCAAGCAATTTCCGATTATAGTGAGTGTTTAAAATTAAATCCTAGGAATGGAGAAGCTTATTATTGTCGCGCGCTGGCAAGATTAGAGTTAAAAAATTTACCTGGAAGTTTAGATGATGTCGAAAAAGCTATTAATATCAACATCAATCATGCCGCAGCCTATGATTTACGGGGAATAGTTCGGCGCAAACAAGGCTATACCACAGATGCGATCGCAGACTTTAAAAAAGCAGCAGATTTATATCTGCGACAGAAAGATAAGGAAAATTGTCGGCTTTGTTTAGAAAAAATTAAACAGTTACAGCCAAAAGAATATCAAACAACCACAGGACACCTTGCTCAAGAATCTAGAAATCAACAACCTAAAAATCAAACATCTAAAAATCAAAATTCACCAATAGTATCTGAAAGCGATTATTTGACCCAATTATTAGATAAAGCCGAACGCGGGGATACCCCAGAAGCATTAGAGGATTTGAACTGGTTACTTTTAACAGATCCTCAAGATGGTAAAGCTTATTGTTGTCGAGGTATAGTCCGCTTCAAACAAGGTAAATATCAAGAAGCAATTTCAGATTTCAATCAAGCTTTAGGATTAGATTTTCGGGATGCAATTGTTTACCGGAGTCGTGGTAAAGTACGTTCTCATTTAGGGGATTTTCAAGGAGCAATTAAAGATTTCAATTCTGCAATTAGTATCGATCCAGAAAATACCTTAGTTTATGTCGGTAGAGGTAATGCTTACCGAGAAATGGGCAATTACATCGGAGCCATAGAGGATTATACCAGTGCCATTGAACATGATTCCAACAATGCCCACGCTTACTACAATCGCGGTATTGCTTATACCTATATTGAAGAAGTACAACGTGCTGTAGATGACTGTCAACGCGCCATCAGCATATTTTGCGAAAAAGAAGACTGGGAAAATTATCAAACAGTTTTAAATCATATGAAGAGATTTAAATCTCCCAGTCCCGAAATTCAAAAAACAAACGATGAAATTCTCCGACAGCGTCTTTTAAGATTGGTAGGGGGACATTGGGCGATCGCACAAAGATTAATCGAACAAGCAAAACATTACTATCCAGGTATGTCTGAAGAATGGTATCTAGAAACAGTAATTTATGATTTAGAGCGTGACAAAGATGATTCTAATTGAGACTAAAAATAAATTAAATAAAATAAAATTAAATTTAATTAAATTAACTTAGACTAACTTAAATATTGGCTAACTTTCTATTCCAGCAATTTTGTCTTGACAATCCCCAAGCTAAAGTTAATTTTTGATTAAACATGTAGATTTTTTAAGTTTGCCAATAAATCATAATTTTAGTAGGGGGATTTTCTTTATCCTTTTTGTGATTAATATTTGATATTTGAATTTAATTTGATAATTTTGTTTAACTCATACTTTTATTTGGGTCATATCATTAATTTTTTTCTCACTGGAATTCCAGTACCATCCACCAAAAAACTTGACACCTATATATCCCAACAATCTACGCCATCTGCTTACACCTGCTTGTTGCATCATTAGAAGAAATAGATCGTCAACTTCTTTGCGAGAATAGTAAACCCCTTCAGTTTTGATACTACCCAATATTGGTTTTTGGTGTAAATACCCTCTGGTTCCTCCCCTACTCATATACATGAAATCATGAACTAATGGTGCTTCCAGTGAAAGCTCATGGGTTCCTATTATTATCCAAAATAGTCTGGGAATAGAAGAAAGGTCGAACTTGAAACCTTTATCTAAAAGAATTGTAGATTTTTTCATATCATCTTTGTAAGAATATTGTTCTTCCAAAGTCCATATATTATTCTGGGGGTCGTAAGATACTTTTGCTCTTGGAAATTTTGGTATTGCTTGTTTCTGAAAGATTTGCATCAATATACTTTTCCAAGTATTACGATCTACTTTTGTTTGTGGGTATTCTGATATTATTTTTTGATTGAAAATTTGCATCATTTGATTTTCTCTGGTCTGTGTAAAAGGTTTTTTGTGTTTTCTAACTATTTCTTCAGACCAAAAGTCTTTATTTACGTATTTTTTAAGTAAAAATCGACACAAAATTTATCTTACAGAAAGCTGTAATGAATAAACATACAATTATTGACTAGCAAAACAAGAATAACAAACAAGCTCAATTGTATGAGAACAAATGAGCTTATAAGTACTAAAAATATAGTTAAGTATTTAAACTAGTTATAATTCCTATAGCCGTGCAGAAAACTGAAGACTCTTTCTTATTCCGCATCCATTCCACTTTTCTTGGGGATTTAGTGGGAAATGATTAAGCAACGCCATATTGAATTTTTGTCGCCCTACGGGGATAGTCTGTTATGTCCTACGGACAGCTAATGATTTGTGTATAGGGCTGGGCTACAAATGAGCTGGTAAAACACTAATTGCTGCTATAGCCACATAGATTAAGGCAAAACGGGTTTCAAATACAGCGACATATTGAAATCGAGCTTTACAATACCAACTACGAATCCCAATAACCACAGCAAATTTAATTAAAGCAACAACGAATGCTAAAGCTGTAAAGATATTCAACCAACCTAGAAAATAAAACCCAGTGATTATCGTGGTTGCAATTGCGTGATATGTCACCCCCAACATCAAAGAACTTGTCTTCTTACGTCGTAGTTTGATGGTGAAAATCGCACTACCAAAGAACAATGTATTTAATAACCAAACTGCTATTACTTCTACACAAAGGCTATGTGTAGTTGCTGCATAAGCCAAAGGAGTTGATAAACAAATCGCTGCAAATATCACCAGTTCATTGAGAATTGACTTATGTCTTTTCTGCAACACAGCAACAACATCAGCGATGAATGCTATCAAGGCTAAAACATAGATCCAGACTAAAATCGGAGACTGAAACCACAACCAAGTAGCGATCACAATTGCGATCACCCCATAGATTCCACTCCAAATCAAAAATCTAGGTTTCCACGTACTTCTTTGTTTAATCTGAACCACCAAAGGATGCTCTGCTTGCAAAGCAAAAAACGCACAAACAAATGCTAATGTTGTGCAATAATTCCAGGCTTGAGCTAAAGCCGATCCGGTCACAACAGAACCGAACAAAACCAGCAAGACTCCATGCTCTGGAGAAAAAGTCGGTCTCAACCAAGTTTTGAAATTAATTTGCAACTGTTGCTTTGAAACATCTGATGCTGTAGCAAATCCAATCATGCCGCTATTCCCAATATGCAACCTTTACAGCAGAAAAAAACATCTGACAGCGTTATCCTATTCGCAATTAGATAAAATTAGTTTTAGTTAATTAATGCTTTGATTAGCGATACTTATAATTACATATTGATTTATTTGATATAAATTGTCAATAGTGAAAAAATAATTAATTTGTATTACAAATCACAATCCACGCTAAATGATTTGAAACCTGGGCGTCCTAAACAAGACCATGAAGTTATTCTGGGTAACTTTATAAGTAGCTGAAATGGGTTCTTGAAATACAGTAATTTGCGAGTAAATGAGGTACAAAATTATATCCTCAAACTCGTTTTATTTGAGTGCTAATGTCTGTCCGAGTCTGATTCATCATCAAGTTGAAGTATGCTGTAAGTACTTGAGTGAAATTGATTAAAAAATTTGTTAGAGAAGGGAGTAGAGAGTAAAAATAGCTGATGTGACCTATGAAAACCTTTTCACAAAAATACTACTAGCCATGTCTGCACCTAGCCCTAAACATTTATCATTTAAGTTGACAACTACAGAACCGGTTTTGGTCACACTAATGACCTGTAATTCAGCTCCAATCGTAAATCCCATATTCAATAAGTAATCAATGCAGTCTATGGGGTCAATTTCGACAATACAAACAACATCTCCCAGTTGAGTTTCAGATAGTGAAATCAAATTCGCACGAGAGTTCAAGTTGATTTTTCGAGATTGAGCGCCACAAAAAAACTGGAATCCAGCCCATCTTCCAGTCTCTGGCGAATTAAAGTTGCTATCTAAATTATCATTATTATTCAACACTGACCTCCGTTTTTGATGTTATTTACTTATTTGAGTTTTTAATTTATTTATAGAAATCTACTCTCGAAACCCAATTTTATAAGAATATATATTTAGTAATCTATCGCTAAGTTTTATCAATAAAAAGATAAATTAGTTACTATTATAATTTTTATATTCGATCAGATTACTATTAAATTATGGAGAGTGAAGGATATGACAATTACACCACAAAGATTCCATACTGTTAATATATTAACTCATCTATTGAGAAAAATAATCAATTAATATATTATTAATATCAGAATTTACATACCAAAATTTTCACGTTTTCTCTAATCAGAAAGTTCTTCTTGTTGTTGCTATCGGGTGTATTTTGGTTGATTTGATTTTAATTTTCTATTGATATGGTTTTTACTCTTCTATAGAAGTACAGGAGTGAAGTACAGAAGAGATGATACCCATTAAAATCAATGTCCCATATTAAGTTAGGACTTACGCAACCGGCACATTTTTCTTGTAGGGTGCGTGACACAAGCGAGTTAATCTGAACTTATTAATAAGGTTTTGAGTGTCACGCACCACCGGTGTATTGTGACAATTGCGTAAGTCCTGTAAGTGTTAATTCTTGTCGTTTGTCGGTTTTTTGTTAAACAAGCAACTAATCTTGTGGGTTTAGTTACATTGAATCTACAAGATTTTTTATTCTCACTTATTAAATATTAGACATTCAGGTCAATCTGATTATTTTCCTGACTCCTCTTCTTTTTTCTATTGCTAAACTTTTAAAACCCTTGCATTTCGACAAGTTCTATACACAGATCGTTAATTTTATCTAAATCAGGTTTATTTGGTAAATTAGAACCTTCGTAAATCTTATCCATCTCCACAACAACATCATCAGCCATTTTCATGACTTGTTCGTAGGTATATTCACCTCGGAGAATGGCTCTCAAATCTTCTGCATCACCAGCAACTCTGCGATCGACAATTAGTTCTCCGGTGCGTAATATTTCCAATCCACTGCGAAGCAATCGAATGCAATGCATTCCATGCTTGAGGTCAAAACCGGACTTTCTCTCCATTTCAGCCCTCACAGGATTTCGATGTTCTTTCCAAGCTTGATAAGCTTTCCATTCTCGTAGAGTGACCTGATACCTTTGGCTTTTTTTGAGTAAGCGAATAAAATCCTTACGACTATTCGTCAAGTTTTGAGTGTACTCTAAAGTTTCATCCGGTAAAACATACTGTTTCAGCAAACCTTTAAAATCAACTTCTGCAGTTAATAACTTGTATAACTGCTCGGCTTCTTCAAAAAATTCAACCTTACCTCTAATTAATAGATAAAGATATTCCAAAAAAGTATTCAGTTCTTCTTTTGTCAGTAGTGGTTCGTCTTCAATCCCAAAATCAGTAGGAAGCGGCTTTTTTTGGGGAGGATTTAACAACCACTTACGATGGGTTTCCATCTTTTTGATTTGAGCAGACGCGTAGCCAGAATAGGTATGTTTAACCTTTTTACTTAAAAATAACTGACGATTCTCAATTAACAGCTCTCCCACCGATGTCAAAACAGGATATTCTGACAACCACAATAATTCTAAAACATTGGGATTTGCACCAGATAATAACTGGATTAATTTTCTAATCTCATAAATAACCGTATCTGTCGCTCCATCTAAAAATGGAAATATTCCTTCCTCATTCCAACCAGAATCTTTTTGTTCTACTCGGTCAAAACCCAAATAATATCTTTTTGGTGCAATAAATGCTCCCCGGTAATCATAATCTGAATCTGGACGATTTAATCCATACCCATGACTACCCGCTAAGCCAATAAAAATAGTTCTTTTTTCAACATCAATTCTTTTCATGAAGCTCAAATAATTGTAAATGGTAATCAGTAATGTTTGGGATTTACATTCAGAGATTAAGGTGCGAATGAAGTGATAGTTTATTTATTAATTTAAATGATTAATTAATTTAAATGATTGATTAATGTAAATGATTGATTAATGTAAATGACCTATGGATTTGAATTCGCTGAGTATAACAACTGAAGCCATTGTAGTGCTAGCATTTCCAGTAGGTATTAGCAAATAACCGTTGATAAAAGCAGATAAGGTTGATAAAAGCAGATAAGAAAGAAAAAATCTGGGCGGCTGATGCTACCCAGAAATTTTGGTGCTGTCCTGTGTTGTGTCCCTATTAACTACAGAGCCCTACTTATCATTTCGGAAACCAACATAATTTTTTTTTGTGAGCAATTATCTATTTCAGGGGGAATACATAGAAGCACGAATAAATAGTACATAATTACTTTGATGCTCTTAGCTTTATGCTTTTAAACCTTATTTTGTAAATCTGAGACTTTTGTAGATATGATTCAAATTAAGTTGGCTCAAAATAATATTGTCGCTCCGAAATTTTGTTAAAATACTAAACTGCTTACTGTGTAACTCCTGCTCGGATCAGGTAAACAGACGGCAAATGCTGGAAATTAAAATATCCCAGCTACCTGTACGGCAACTTTAAATAAAATCCATGACCTACGCAATTATTGAAACTGGCGGCAAACAAATTAGAGTCGAAGCAGGTCGTTTTTACGACATCGAGCGACTCTCTGTAGACGAAAATGAAAAAGTTACCATTGACTCAGTCTTACTCGTACAGCACAACGGTGAAGTAAACATAGGACAGCCATTGGTAAGTGGTGCGACTGTAGAAGGTACGGTAATGCGACACTTCAGAGATCGCAAAGTGCTGGTCTACAAAATGAAGCCCAAAAAGAAAACTCGCAAAAAGCGCGGTCATCGTCAGGAAGTTACCAGATTGATGATTGACTCTATCAGTTTGAATGGCTCAACTTTGACAGAAGCAGCGACTGAAGAAAGCAGCGCAACACCTGCAGAAGCTAGTGCAGAATAGTGAGTAATGAGTAATGAGTAATGAGTAATGAGTAATGAATAATGAATAAGACTTCTGCTTGAAGTCAGAAAAATCAACTATTGAATTGATTTTTGTGCCTTATTCATGAATAAGGATATTATCAATTTTGCTATTGCTTACAAAAATAATGTACGCACTCACGGCATAAGTTTAACAAAACTGTAAGTTGCTTGATGATAATAAGCTTTTGCTTTGTTACTTATTACTTATTACTTATTACTTATTACTCCGAAAGACTTGGTAAGGTAAGAATATTCACCAAGAAAAATTTGCCAACAGATAAGGTATGGTAAACCTTTATCCTTAATTTTAAAATCAAACACAGGAGAAAATCATGGCTCATAAGAAAGGAACGGGTAGTACCCGTAACGGTCGCGACTCAAATGCTCAAAGACTAGGTGTGAAGCGTTATGGCGGTCAAGCTGTTCGTGCAGGAAATATTATTGTGCGTCAGCGCGGTACCAAGTTTCATCCTGGAAACAATGTTGGTATCGGCAAAGATGACACAATTTTTGCCCTCATCGATGGAGTGGTAGCCTTTGAAAGAAAAGGTAAAAGTCGTAAAAAAATCAGTGTTTATGCAACGACTCCAGGGGCTAGTTAAGTAGGCATATTTTTTCTTTTTTGAACCGGACTAGTCCAGAAAATTTAGAAAAGAAAAATTAATTCACTCTCAGACATAAATTATCCCATCATTATTGTTTTGCTGGACATATAACAGTCAGGCTTCAACAAATGAATGATGGGATGTTTTTAATTTTCAAGTTTCTTCGTAGAGATTTTAGTAAAAAAAACTAGTTATCAAAAGGTGTTAAGTATAGAGGTGTACAAAAATTACCCCCTCTACTTTCAAAATTCCAACACTTCACAACTTCAAAACTCCAAAACTCCAAAATTCCAACACTTCAAAACTTCAAAACTTCAAAATTAATTAGCAATTTTGCTCGCAAGCACCAATACTTACCCAAGTACTAGAACCATCAGCCCAAAATTCTTTTTTCCAAATTGGAGCATTATGCTTGAGAGTATCGATCGCATAACGACAGGCTTCAAAGGCTTCAGAACGATGGGGACAGCCAATAGCAACTAGTACACTAATTTCACCTATTTGCAAACGTCCTATCCGGTGTTGAATAACTATTCGCTTAACATCAGTCCATTGTTGTCGGATATGAGCAGCAATCTGATAAAAAATTTGTAACGCCATTGGTTCATAAGCCTGATACTCTAGCGCAATAACGGCTTTACCATCAGTCTGATTGCGAACCATACCACTCATCATGACTACAGCACCATTAGCATGGTCATCAGCTTTGATATAAGCTTCATCTGGTGACAATGGCGCAAAGCTAATACCGAAGCTATCTTCAGCATTTGGTTTAATAGAGGTACTTCCGGGATTTTTGAAAATTAGATCCATTGGCTATGAAACTGTTATTCAAGGCATTTTAAATATTGTTACATTTTGTATGGCAAAATCGCACTCAATGCATCAGACTTGGAATTAAAGGGGGTTCCTAAAAAGCAAAAACATTTATTAAATACTGTTGATTAATGCCTAGTGGTTAGTAATAACCCTACAGTAAACATATTTGACAAACTCAATTTTTCTTGTAAAGGCAGACTAGCAGCCCATACAAGAAATATATTTGATTGCTAGAATCTATTTTTTTGTGCAAACATTTTAAACAAGTTATTTAAAGAAATTAGTTTAGAGAAAATATTAAACGATTTTAAACATCGAATTTAAAGGTTAAAATTAGAAAAAACAAATATTTTCTCTTTTATTTTTGCTTCATCATACAAAAAAAAGTTTAATATATTCTTCACACGCAACCTTTCGTATTGTATTCAACAGTCTCTTGTTTACTTGCAAGGAATATTTATAATGGAAAGTCAAATTTATAACGAAATTTTCCAATATTGATTGCGAACATTTATTTTGAAATATAAACTTCAAAATGTTGTAATTTTCAAATGTTGTGAATATAACTGTTTGGTAAAAACTTACTCTTGACAAAAACGCTAATAATTACGTAGCTTCTAATATGTATAACTAAGAACATGCAGACAGATAAATCAGAATTAATGGTAATTTATAGGGCATATTACTATAATTAAGGTGATAAAAATAGCTGAACTTAATTAAAAACATTCAAAAATGATTCAATAGAAACAAAACCTTGCGGTTATCGTTTTATTTCTAGAGCTTGAAGCCTAGTTTTAATTTTCTGCACAACAAAAATTATCTGCTCTGAAATACGCTAATTGCAAATGGTGTGAGAATCTTACTCAGTAAACAATAGGAATAAAGATGTCTTTTGCGGCTAAATACATAGTAGTTATAACCTTATAGGCTGTAACTAATATTGATTTCCTGCTTTAGTAATGAAATATCTGCCAGCCAGTTTCAAGAAAATTATAATGACAGCAATAGTAGGAAAATTTGATGAACTCTCTATTGTCTAAAAAAGAGTTAGCAAGGATTGAGGCATTGTATCAATATCGAATTCTTGATACTTCTCCAGAAGAAGAATTTGATGATTTGGCTTTTTTAGCGGCGCAAGTTTGCCAAACACCAATAGCACTGATTAATCTGATTGACATCAACCGCCAGTGGTTCAAAGCTAAAGTAGGTTTAGATGTGGAAGAAATGCCCCGAAGTATGGGATTTTGTCCTTTGTGTATAGAACAAAATGATGTTCTAATTATCCCCGACACTTTAGCTGACGAGCGATTTGCGAATTCCCCTGTAGTTCAATCTTATCCTTTTGCTAGATTTTATGCTGGCGTACCTCTAATTACTTACCAGGGACATGACATTGGAACCTTGTGTGTTGTTGACACTGAGCCAAGAGAGATTAGCGAGAAACAAATCAAATCACTACAAGCTATCAGTCGTCAGGTGATTAAACAATTAGAAATTAAAAGAAATTTATCTGAACTAGTAGATATAAAAAAAGAATACCAACAAGCGCAGGTAGCACTAAGAGATAGTCAAGGTATTATTAATAGCTTTTTTGAGAGTGCCCCAATGATGATGGGGATAATTGAAATTGTTGATGATGATATTTTGCATATTTCTGGTAATGCTGCTGCTGCAGAATTATTTGAGATGACCCCGGAAGAAATGGGGAATCGCTTACTTAGTGAAATGAACCTACCACAACAATATTTACAAGTTTGGGTTCAAAGATATTTAGAAAGTAGTAATGAAAATTTACCCCTTACCTTTGAAGATTCCTATGATAAACCTACGGAAAAAATATGGCTCAAAATAACAGTTTCGCCAATTCCTTGCGATAATAAACGTCAAAGATTTGCTTATTTTGTTGAAGATATTACCGAGCCCAAACGGGTAGAATCAGAGCGGTTACAGTTATTAGTTAACGAACAAGCTGCACGAAATAGAATTACAAATATTTTTGAAAGTATTACCGATGGTTTTGTTGCATTAGACCGTCAATGGTGTTTTACCTATGTTAATCAACAAGCAGAATTACTTTTACAAAGAACAAGAAAACAACTTTTAGGAAAGAGTATCTGGGAGGAATTTCCCGAATCATTACTATCTAGGTTTTACGAAGAATATCACCATGCACTATCAGCACAAGTCAGTGTTAAATTTGAGGAGTTCTATGCTCCACTAAATATATGGTTTTCCGTACATGCTTATCCATCTAAAGAAGGATTATCAATTTATTTTCAAGATATTACTGAAAGGAAAAATTACGAAGAAAATTTACGCTGGAAAGAAGCTTTATTACGTTCGATGAACAGTGTGTCACCACTTGCTTTTTATGTGGTCGATCATACGACAGAAAATATTTTATTTGCAAATGAACGTTTCCGAGAACTTTGGGGGATTGAAGAACTCAAAGAAGTAATGGAAAGGAATATCTTAAAGCATGCAGATGTGATGGAAGCATGCCAAAAATCAATGGGAATTATTCCATTTGATACTTGTTTGCCAGAATCAACAGAAAAATGTATCTGTGAAGATGAAATATTGTTACCTGATGGTCGAACAATTCGACGTTTTTCTCGACAGATTTTAAATGATGGATTAGATTTCGGGCGTTTGTATATTTTAGAAGATATTACAGCACGTAAACAGGTAGAACAAAAAATCAGAGAACAAGCTGCATTATTAGATTTAACTACAGATGCAATTGTTTTGAGAGATTTATATAACAATATTTTACTTTGGAATAAGAGTGCCGAAAAACTTTATGGGTGGAAAGAAGAAGAAGTTATTGGCAAAAATGCTAATCGATTATTAAAAACAGAATTTAAACATTCAGAAGAAATTTTAAATACCGTACTAGAAAAAGGGATTTGGCGGGGAGAATTAAAAAAAATTAGTAAATTTGGTAAGGAAATTATTGTTGATAGTTGTTGGACATTGGTAAAAGATGAAAACTTCAAACCAAAGTCTATTATGGTGGTTGATACTGATATTACTCAGAAAAAACAACTAGAAACCCAATTTCTACGAGCTCAGCGAATGGAAAGTATTGGGACTTTAGCTAGTGGTATTGCTCACGATTTAAATAATGTACTTTCTCCAATCTTGATGTCAGCACAGCTATTGAAGCTTAAATCTCAAGATGAAAGTATGACTGAAATGTTATCAATCGTTGAAAAAAATGCCAAGCGTGGTGCAAACTTAGTCAAACAGGTACTTTCCTATGCAAGAGGGATAGAAGGCGATCGCACATTATTGCAGATGAAGCATTTGATTTTGGAAATGCAGCAAATTATAGATCAGACTTTTCCCAAATCAATTCGGACAGAAATCGATATTCAGCCTGATTTATGGGATGTTTATGGGGACAATACCCAAATTCATCAGGTACTAATGAATTTATGTCTCAATGCTCGCGATGCAATTTTAGAAGATGGAACCCTAAGGATATCAGTTGAGAATATTTTTATCGATGAAAATTACGCTCAAATGAACTTGGAAGCAAAGGTTGGTTCTTATGTGCTTCTCAAGGTTGAGGATACTGGGGTTGGTATTCCAAATGATTTATTAGGAAGAATTTTTGAACCATTTTTCACCACCAAAGAATTCGGTCAGGGTACCGGATTGGGACTTTCAACTGTGATGGGTATTATTAAAGGTCATGGTGGTTTCATCAGCGTTTCTAGTCGTGTAGGTCAAGAAACAAGTTTTCATGTCTATTTACCAGCAAGTAATGTTTCCCTGGAACAATTGGTAGAAGATATTGCAGCTACTCCTTCGGGTTGTGGAGAATTGATTTTGGTAGTTGATGATGAACCAGCAATTAGAGAAATTACTAAAAATTCTTTGGAACATCATAATTATCAAGTTATTACTGCTAGTGATGGAATAGAAGCAGTTGCTATATATGCTCAGTATAAAAATAAAATCAGTGCTGCCATCATTGATATGATGATGCCAAATATGGATGGAGCAACAACTATTAGTACCCTAAGGAAAATGAATCCTCAGGTGCGAATTGTTGCGGTGAGTGGTTTAATGAATAGTGAAAATCTACCGGGTAAAAATACAGGCAATGCTGTAACTTTTCTTCAGAAACCTTATACGACTCAAGCATTACTACAAAAACTTCATAAAGTTTTGCCTCAAAACTAATCTAAGTATGTTAAGAAGAAAAATCATAACTAGTTTGGAATAGCGCTTTAGCGCTAAAGCGCTACTACGAGCCAAATACAGATATTTTATATTTATTTATTACATAGGTTACTTTTTTCTCGCCTACTTGCTTAAGTTTGTAAATCCTAAGTTTTTTGAATCCTAAGTTCTTTATCTCTAAGTTTTTGATTTCCAAGCTGTTTAAATTTGGGTTATTGAATTTGAGTTACTGAATTTGAGGTTATGTCATTTGAAGGTATATGATTTTAAATATTTGAAACTCAAATGTTTAAGTCTCAAGCTGTTTCCTTCGCATCAGACCACATAAATTAGATTCAGAAATTATGTTGTAATTTTTACAAGGTAAAACTTAAAGAGAACATACTAATAAGGAGTTGGTATGTTTTATGCACCAAATATTTTCATTCAGAGAAACCACATGTTTGTCTTAATGAATAAGATGATATGTATAAATAATTATTAAAAAATATAAAAAAGTTAATATAAATAGAATGAGAGTATTTTGCTTAAGTTGTGTTTCTTATATTTTGCTCCCAATTCTTTTTATATGAATAATTTAATTTTAGTTGCTGATGATGATGTTTTAACAAGAATACATCTACGCGAGCTACTAGAGTATGCAGGTTATCAAGTAGTAGAAGCTAATGATGGTGAGCAAGCCTTAGTTATTTATAATCAATTAAAACCCGATCTAATTTTATTGGATGCGCTCATGCCAGTGATGGATGGCTTAACTTGTTGTGAGCGACTACATAATCTTCCAGGGGGAGCAAATACCCCTATGCTAATTATAACAGCAATGTATGACGAAAAATCTGTAGAAAAAGCTTTTGCTGTTGGGGCTACAGATTATATTACCAAGCCAATTCACTGGTCAGTACTGCGTCAGCGAGTTCGCCGTTTATTAGATGCAAGTCTAATGATGCAAGAATTACGACAACAAACCCAGCAAGCTAAAGCGCGGGAAGTTAAGCTAAAAATGGCTTTATCTGCTGCATCTATGGGAACCTGGGATTGGGATATCCTCCGTAATAAGATTATCTGGTCAGGTCACAGAGAAGCTTTATCTGGTTTAGAACAAGGTACTTTTGATGGCTCTTACGAAACTTTTTTATGCTGTATTTATCCTGAAGATCGCGAACGAGTCAACGGTGCAATTCGTCGAGCAATAGAAAAGGGTACCGATTACGATCTGGAATATCGTATGGTTTTGCCGGATGGTAATATTCGTTGGGTATTCAGTAAAGGGGTAGTATTTCGCGATCGCTTGGGTGTAGCAGAACGAATGTCTGGGGTAGATGTAGATATTACCGTTCGCAAACAAGCTGAATCAGCTTTAGAAGCATATGCAAATCGACAAGCACTTTTGGCTGAGTTAAGTCAAATGGCGTTGGCTGGAGTAGAATTAGGTGCTCTCATGCAGCAAGCGACTAAAATAGTAGCTCAATGCTTGAATGTTAAGTATTGTCAAGTATTGGAATTGCTTGATGATAAAAGTGCTTTTATTTTACGAGCCGGTGTGGGTTGGGATAAAGGGGTTGTAGGTCACACAAGAATCAAAAATGAACAGGAATCTCAACCTGGGTATACTTTATCCAGTGAAGAAGTAGTAATTAGTGAAGACATTAGTAGGGAAGTACGATTTACAATTCCACAATTGCTTGTTGAGCATCAAGTTACTAGTAGTATATGTGTGGCAATTAAAAGTAGGGGAATTCCCTTTGGTGTTTTAGGAACATATACATCGGAAAGCCGTAGCTTTAGCAAAGATGATATTTATTTCTTACAAGCAACTGCAAATTTATTAGCAACAGCAATAGAACGCAAAGGTACGGAAGAAAAATTGCGTCAAAGTGAAAGACGTTTTCAAATAATTGCTCGTGCGACTAATGATGCGGTTTGGGATTGGGATTTGCAGACCAATCAAATTTCTTGGAATGAAAGCGTACAAAAGATGTTTGGCTATTCACCCGAACAATTAGAAGGTGATGCTGACTTGTGGTATGCACATATCCACCCGGAAGATAGAAACAAAATAATTCGCGATATTTATGCTTTTGTTGATAGCGAGCAACAGGATTGGTCAAATGAATATCGTTTTCGTCGCGCAGATGGTTCCTATGCTTATATTTTTGATCGGGGTTATGTTGTTCGCGATCGCAACGGTGAACCTTTGCGTATGATTGGAGCCATGATGGACATTGGCGATCGCAAACTGATTCAAGAGGAATTACAGCGTCAAAATTTACGTTCAAAATTGTTTGCAAACGTCACTTTAAAAATTCGTCAGTCCTTACAAGTAGATGAAATTTTACAAACTACAGTAACAGAGGTACAAAAATTACTTTATGCCGATAGAGTATTGATTTTACGTTTACTTAGCGATAATTCAATTTTGGTAGTCAAGGAAGCCGTAGTTCCTGGTTTACCGGTGGTATTAGATCAAGATATCAATGACCCCTGTTTTGGCGAAAAGTATATTGATAAATATAGTCAAGGGCGAATAAGTGCAATTGCAAATATAGAAAAATCAGATATCAAACCATGTCATGTCAAATTTTTGCAGCAGTTTGGTGTCAAAGCAAATTTAGTAGTACCAATACTTTTACCCGATGGAATTTGGGGTTTACTAATTGCTCATCAATGTGCAAATACTCGTGAATGGACTGACTGGGAAACAGAACTCCTACGTCAGCTTGCAGACCAAATCGGGATAGCTATTTCCCAGGCTAAATTACTCGAGCAAGAAACCCGACAACGTCAAGAACTCGCACGTTCAAACGAAGAATTACAGCAATTTGCTTTCATTGCTTCCCACGATTTGCAAGAACCACTCCGAAAAATCAAAGCTTTTGGCGATCGCTTGCAAGTAAGTTGTCGTGAATCCCTTTCTCCCCAAGGATTAGATTATTTACAAAGAATGCAAAATGCTGCTGGGAGAATGCAAAACTTAATCGAAGATTTGTTAGATCTATCGCGTATCACTACAAGAGCACAACCTTTTATTGCAGTAGATTTAACTCAAATTGTTGAAGGAGTTTTATCGGATTTAGAAATTAGGATTCAACAGACCCAAGCAAAGATAGAGATTGGAAAATTAAGCACAATTAATGCAGATCCTTTACAAATTCGTCAATTACTACAAAATTTGATTGGTAATGCTTTAAAATTTCATCGTGATTCCGTTCCACCTTTAATCAATATATATTCCCAAGAGATAGAAACCGAAGAAGATTTACGTTGGTGTGAAATTGTTGTTAAAGATAATGGAATTGGTTTTAACGAAAAATATCTCGACCGAATTTTTAATGTGTTTCAACGTTTGCACGGTCGCAGTGAATATGAAGGTACGGGAATGGGTTTAGCTATTTGTCGGAAAATCGTCGAACGCCATAAGGGTAAGATTACCGCCAAAAGCGAACTAGGAAAAGGAACGAGTTTTATTGTGACGTTACCGCTTTGATTGGTGATTGGGAAAGTGTGGGAAGTGTGGGAGGCTTGGAAAGTACTGTAAGTTTAGGAATTAGGTATTGAGAAATAACATAATGAGAAATAACTCCTGACTTCTGACTCCTTACTCCTTACTCCTTACCCATGACCAATTCCCACTTCTACTATTTCGCTTACGGTTCCTGCATGTGTCCTGTGGATCTAAAAAGGACAATGGGAGAAAAAATACATCCTTATGTGGTGGGTACGGGAATTCTGAAAAATTATAGATTGGGATTTTACCGTTATTCTCCAACCCGTAAATGTGGTGTACTTGATGTAGTTCCAGATATAAACAGTACGGTTCATGGAGTACTTTACCATTTACCCCAAAGATTGAGCGTTCGCTTGGATCGACGGGAAGGTTCTCCCCATGCTTATAAACAAGAATTTGTAGATATTTGCTTGTCAGAAAATACTTCAGAAAAACTCTACCGTCAGGTTCGTACTTACGTTGTAGTTAACAAATCACCAACGGAAGTTGCTCCTGATGATACCTATTTTAATGTTGTATTGCGTGGTGCTCTCACCTGTGGATTACCAGAGGAATATTGCTGGAATTTGTTTACTCACATGCACCAATTGCAACGGTGTAATAAAAAGGGAACAGGGAACGGGGAATAGGGAAAAGAAAATAAAAAATTTTTAATTCAAAAACTTAATGCAGTAGTTAACAAATTACTAACGCAAGTCACCCCCGATAAACGCCTAAGAGGCGTTCCGCGTATCGCACCTATTTGTCCTATTGTTATTCTGTGCAGCGCGTTGCTCTCACCTGCGGTTTACCAAAGCAATATTGCTGTGACTTATTGAGTGAAATGTACAAATTCCAACAATATCAAAAAAAGCTTAAAAGTATAAATAACTGCAGGATTTGGTTGGGTAATATAAACCATAATTTTCTCAAAAAATTTTGAAAAATAATACTAACTCTTGAAATAAGAAATTAACCGTTCCCTGTCCCCCATTCCATTCAAAACAGAACATCAGAAAGACTTCCAGCTCTAAATTACGCAAACAAAAAACCCCTGGTACCACTACCAGGGGCAAAATTAATTATTACCATTTCACCTGATGTTTGCCAAAGGACATTAAATCCTACAGATTTTTCCCCTGGGGGAAAAGTGTTTTGAGTAACGATTGCATTCTAGCGCAAAAATGGTGATTTGGTATAAATATTAGCTAACTATTAGCTAACTCCGGCTAAAAGTAATTCTGCTTTTTCTGACTTGTTGATAACCACTTGACCGTCATCATCAACATCAACGATCGCTGTGTCACCGGCTCCAACTTCACCGCCGAGAATTGCTTCCGCTAACGAATCTTCTAACAGTCGCATAATCGCCCGACGTAAAGGTCTTGCACCGTAACTAGGATCGTAGCCTTCTTGGACTACACGTTCCTTGAAGCGCTCGGTAACTTCCAGAGTAATTTCCTTCTCTGTGAGACGGTTAATTATATCCTTCAATAATATGTCAGCAATTTGCTTGACTTCGTCTTTATTGAGTTGAGTAAAGACGATAATTTCATCGAGTCTGTTGAGGAATTCTGGACGGAAGAAACTTTTAAGTTCCTCATTTACCAAAGTTTTAATCCGGTTGTAGCTAGCATCGACTTCTGAATCTAACTCAAAGCCCAAACCGCCACCACCTTTTTCGATTACTTTGGAACCAATATTGGAAGTCAAGATAATCAAAGTATTCTTGAAGTCCACTTTACGTCCTTTGGCGTCGGTAAGATGTCCGTCATCCAAAATCTGCAGCAGCATGTTAAATATATCGGGATGCGCTTTCTCGATCTCATCGAAGAGCAACACGGTATAAGGTTTGCGCCGTACAGCTTCTGTCAATTGTCCGCCTTCATCGTATCCCACAAAACCAGGAGGGGAACCGATTAATTTGGAAACAGTATGACGTTCCATATACTCGGACATATCCAAGCGAATCATCGCATCTTCCGCACCGAAGAAGTAAGCAGCTAAAGATTTCGCCAGTTCGGTTTTACCAACACCCGTTGGACCAGAGAAAATAAAACTCGCAATGGGTCGATTGGGATTTTTTAAACCGACACGAGCGCGGCGAACTGCTCGAGAAACAGCCGTAACAGCCTGGTCTTGACCGATGAGTCGTTGGTGCAATGTATCTTCGAGGTGGAGTAACATCTCCGACTCCGATTCCGTCAACTTGTTGACAGGTACCCCAGTCCATGAAGCTACGATTTGAGCAATATCTTCTTCACTCACATTAGGAGTGCTAACAAACTGCTGATTTTCTGATTCCGATTGCAGTTTGGTTTCTAAATCTAATTCGCGATCGCGTAACTTACCAGCCTTATCAAAATCTTGGATTTGAACCGCTTCATTTTTGGATTTAGTTACAGTTCTCAGTTCGCGTTTTAATTCCCGATTAGTCGAATTCATGGAATTGCGCAATCTGACCCGTGAACCAGCCTCATCAATCAAGTCGATTGCTTTATCGGGTAAGAAGCGATCGCTAATGTAACGATCTGATAATTCCGCAGCTGCAACCAAAGCATCATCAGTGATAGTGACCTTATGATGTTGCTCGTAAGCACCGCGCAAACCTTGGAGAATTTCAATGGTATCTTGAACGGACGGTTCGCCAATCATAATTGGTTGGAAACGTCTTTCCAGGGCTGCATCCCCTTCGACGTGCTTCCGGTATTCATCAAGGGTAGTTGCTCCCAAACATTGGAGTTCTCCCCTAGCTAAAGCGGGCTTGAGAATATTTGCAGCATCCATGCTACCTTCTATTCCACCAGCACCAACCACAGTATGAATTTCGTCAATGACGAGAATGATATTCCCCTCAGAACGAACTTCTTCCATGATTTTCTTCAGACGTTCCTCAAAGTCACCTCGAAAGCGGGTACCAGCCACCAATAACCCCATATCAAGGTTAAATACCTGTCTGTCAAACAAAACTTCAGGAACGTCTTGATTGACAATCCGCTGCGCCAAACCTTCAGCGATCGCAGTTTTACCGACCCCTGGTTCGCCAATTAACACGGGGTTGTTTTTGGTGCGACGACCAAGAATTTGAATTGTACGTTGAATTTCTTTTTGGCGACCAACAACCGGGTCGAGCTTACCTTCTCGAGCAAGCTTGGTAAGATTTCGACCAAAATCTTCTAAAGTCAGCTTTTTATTTCGTCTCGATCCCCCACTACCAGGAGTAACCGATACTGGTGTTTCTTCACCCAAATAACGAATTACAGCAGTGCGAATATCTTGAAGGTCTACGCCTAGGTTTTGTAAAACCTTTGCAGCGACACCTTCCCCTGCTTCAGTTAAACCTAAAAGTAAATGTTCTGTACTAATGTAATTATGTCCCAGAGTTCGAGCTTCCTTAAATGATTGCTCGAATAAACTCTTGACTTTAGGAGTAAAAGGAATTTCTGGCGGAATAAAACCAGAACCCCGACCAATGATTTTTTCTACCTCCAGTCGGGAATCTTTGAGGGTTACCCCCAAGTCGGTCAGCACTTTTGCAGCAACCCCATTTCCTTCTCCCATCAAACCCAGGAGAATTTGTTCTGTTCCAACGAAGTTGTGTCCCAGTCGACGTGCTTCTTCCTGGGCGAGCATAACTACTTTAATAGCTTCGGAAGTGAAATGTTCAAACATATTGGGTTCTTGCTCCCTTGCTGAACGAGCTGGATGAGAGACATTGACCCTCACCTTGAATATTTGTGTTTATGTATTTTCTTAAGGACAATGTAACTTTATTGAAAGTAAGCTGACAGTGGGGAGAGCCGTAAGCACCCAGGTGTGGTAGCCGTCTTTTGGGCAAAAATCGCCCTTGGTTCGCTACTTTGCAGCTTAGAATCAATAAATTAACTACGTATCCCCAACAGTAAATTCTAAGTATACAATCCAAAATTAAATATGAGTCAAACTAATAAAGACCAGCAACATCCACTTTATAATCGCGAACGTCCCTTGGTTGATAGTTTACTCAATCAAGAGGCAACCGACTACAATTTAGCAGAGTTGGCAAGATTAAGAATTCGTTATTGTGGTTTTCCTGGCGCGAGGGATGTTCAAGAACAATTAGATGGGATCATGAAACAGTGGGGGTTAACAGAAGAGGAGCTTTTTGAAAAAACTCGTATTATTCATCAAAAAGCCGGAATATATGAACTTCGTGGAAAAAAGAAAGAACAGGATTGGAATTAGGAGTAAGGAATAATGAGTAAGAATTTAGTTTTTTCTTCCCAATTCCCAATGTAATTTCCTATTGACCCTATGATTTACTTCTCTTTTGTGACACCTGTTTCCCGATAATTTTTGAGTTTCTGCCTTAAATTTTCTGATTTTTCCGATTTTTCTGATTTTAAGGAAGATGAAGAAATTTCTGGTGTGGAATTTTTATCTTTACTACTTGTTTGGGGCTTGATTGTTTTAGTACGAATTTTTGACTTTGACGGGGCTGATAGCTCCTTATTTTGCTCTAATGCAATTTTAGAAACAGTACTTTGAGAATTTTCTAAGGTTGTTTTCACTGATTCCAATTGTGAAGCCACTTGAACCTGTTTCTCTATTGTTTGTGTGGAGGACACCAAGCCACTTAAACCACCAACGAGTTCCTTGAGATTTTGTCGAAATTTTGGATCGCCCGTCAATTCATCCAAATCAGAAGTAATTTTCTGAGTATTTTCAAATGTAACTCTTGCTGAATCTAAGGTTTGTTGTAAAACTAACAGATTATTTGGCTCGTTAAGTGTTTTAGTAACATCACGTAAATTTGCCGATGCTTGGCTAGCATTAGCTGAAAGAGTTTCTAAATTTTGCACCAATTCCCCTTGAGTTAAGCGGTTAATAGTTGGTGAAAGACTCTCGACTGTTTGACGTAGCTGCTGACTGGTTTGGGTTACATTATCTAACGCTGTTACTAAAGAAGAACGATTATTCGTCACTAGATCGTCTACATTAGCCAACAAAGTATTAACCTGTTTTGTTGTCAAACTAATATCTTTAGCGGTGTTACTAAATTCTCTTGCAACAGCACCAATTTCGTTAGCCGTAGACCCAAATTGCTTGATTGCTTCGTTGGTTGATGCAGTAACCTGTTTGGAAGCAGTTGCAACCGAACTTGCAGCAGAGGAAAAGGTATTTAGATCTTTTTGGCTTTCTCTAACTAATTTAGAAACATCTTTACTGAGTAATGTTAATTGTTCTGCAGCTTTAGAAGTATTTTGTAACGCATCATTGACGTTAGCATAAACACCTGGTTGGGAATAAAGTTTTGTGAACGCGCTACTAGAACGAATTAGTTCGTCAATATTAACGCCAATCTCACCCTTTAAACGGGAACCATTACAAACGATAAGTGTTTTATTACAACTTTTCTCCGAAGGTTTGGCAAACTTTTGATTTTCGGGTAATGATGCGTTAGGTGTTATGTCTATAATGCTTTCGCTAATTAACCCCGACTGATTGGCTTCTATCTTAGAATTTTTGGGGATGATTAAGTTTGGATCGTTAATTTCAATTTCCACTTCAACATTATTTGGTCCGGGGCGTACTTGAGCAATATTACCAACCTTGACACCTCGATAACGAACTACAGCTCCTTTTTGCATTCCACCAGCATTTTTAAATTCCACAATCGCCTTGTAAGAATTACCAGCAGCAGTTAACCTGTTCAACCATAAGATAACTATCCCAAACACACCTAGCCCTAGTAGGAGTAGTAAACCTACAGAACCTTCTCGAAATGCTCGCGTAGAAGCGAAGCTGTTAATTGAACTACCTCGCATTTTTCCTCCCCTCAAGATCTGGGATTTTAGATTTCAGACTCTAAAGTCCTAGGATTTACACATAATTAAAATTGATTTATAAAAAGAGATGATTAATAAAAGGAGATGATTTATGAAAATAAATATCAGTTAGGTTTGATTTCTTCAATCCTAAACCTAAATCCAAATATAAAATTTTCAAATCTAGAATTTCTAAGTCTAAAACTTCTAAATCTATAAGTATTAAATCTACAGGTTTTAGATATAAAAGTTTGAAATTTAGAATTTTTAAATCAAAAGGTTGTCAATCTGAAAGTTCTAAATCTGAAAGTTCTAAACCTGAAAGTTCTAAACCTGAAATTTTTCAATTTTTATCCAAAATTGTTAGTTATCCCACAACTTGAATTGGACCATCAATATTTCCACTCATAAACTGTCTCATATAAGGATGATCCGTTGTGTCGATCTCACTAACCGAACCTTGCCACTGTACTTTACCCTGATATAGAAATATAATTCTATCGGCTGTCCGACGAATAGTACTTTCTTGGTGGGTCACAATAGCATAAGTACTGCAAACCCCCTGCATAGATTGTAGATCCCGAATTAAATCTTCTATCACTGTTGAAGCAATTGGGTCAAGTCCAGCTGTCGGCTCATCGTAGAGCAAAACTTCCGCTCCTTCTTGGGGAGTATCTGGATTAGACATAATGGCGCGAGCAAAACTAACTCGTTTTCGCATTCCACCAGACAGTTCTGCTGGATAAAGGTTACCAATTCCAGGTAAACCAACCATTTCTAGTTTTTTGTTTACCAACTGACGAATACGTTCGGGTGATAACTGAGAATGCTGGTATAGCAAAAAACCAATATTTTCTTCCACGGTTAAGGAATCAAATAACGCTGCTTGTTGAAAGACCATCCCGATACCAACTGGATCATCTTTTGTATCTTCTATCAGCCCTTGGCGTCGAACGCCTTGAACATAGATCTCACCTTCATCTACATTTGTGAGTCCAGCAATCAATCTCAATATAGTAGATTTACCAGTACCACTAGGACCGATAATTCCTAGCGCTTCTCCTCGGTAGATTTTTAAGTCCAAACGGTCTAAAACTTTATTGCTACCAAAGGATTTAGAAACACCTTTTAATTCAATTAGCGGTTCGTTCATCGGTTAGTAGTTAATGGCGGTTAGCATTTATTTATTCAACAGTAAATTTTCTACGGAAAGTCGGATCGATGGCAAATCTGACTCAGTTTACTTCTACGTGATTGAAGTAGCATTTTCCGTATACTGGTTTAGCTGCGAACGAGCAGGCTTCTGCGAATAATACTGCAAAAATGACTTCAAGATACAAAAACGATTAATTCCCCCTGCTTTCTAAGTGTTTTTGGATTTTTAGCACTACATAATTAAAGTTAGGAAATCGGTAAATCCCAAAAGCTAGATTTGTAAGCTTTTAACCTTTGTTAGGCTGATTAATTGCGCGTAGCGCCATAAAATGGTTTTTTTAAGCAATTACCCATTACCCATTACTCATTACCCATTACCCATTACCCATTACCCATTACCCATTACTCATTACTCATTACTCATTACTCATCACTCATTACTCATTACCCATCACTCATTACTCATTACTCATTACTCATTACTCATCACTCATTACTCATTACCCATCACTCATTACTCATTACTCATTACTCATTACTCATTACCCATCACTCATTACCCATCACTCATTACCCATTACCCATTACCCATTACCCATTACCCATTACTCATTACTTATAACCTTCATATATTGGATTGAATCCAAAATTGGCAATTAAGATCGAAGATTGAGAAAATAAATTTTGTTGGTACCGGTATATGTAACTTATGGTAACTATTCAAACCATAATTAACAGTGAAAAGCTAATAACTGACTAGAGAATAAAAAGGTAAAAAATGCAAAACTTCGATGTCATAGTTATTGGCAGTGGAATTGGTGGTTTATGTGCTGGATCTCTATTAGCTAGATATGGCAAAAAAACAATAGTGTGTGAAAGCCATAGTATTGCTGGTGGAGCAGCCCATTGTTTTGGACGAAAAGGATTTAAATTTGATTCCGGACCTTCATTCTATTGTGGTTTAACTACCGCCAAAAGTTTGAACCCCGTAAAACAAATACTTGATGTTTTAGGAGAATCATTTACTGCTATAAGTTACGATCCTTTGGGACATTATCACCTAGGCGATCGCACTTTTCCTGTATACAGCGATTCAGATATTTATCTTGAAGAAGTTGCTAAAATTACTACTTCAGGAGCAAAAGAATTAAAGTACTTTCAACAGCGTCTTTTACCTTTATATGATGCGATGAAAGGAATTCCAGCCCTAGCATTACGCTCAGATTGGCAGTCATTTGTAATTCTGTTCGGGCGTTATCCAGAATACATGTTTAAGATGCTGCCCTATCTATCTTTAGTTAGAGCCTCTGTGGGTAATGTAATGGATGGGACAATCAAAGACCCATGGGTCAGAACACTAATTGATTTAGAGTGTTTTTTGTTATCTGGTTTAAAAGCTCGCGGAACTATTGCTCCAGAGGTCGCATTTATGCTAGGAGAACGTTCCCGTGTTGGGGTGGAGTACCCTGTTGGTGGAAGTGAGGCAATTATAAATGCTTTGGTACGAGGTTTGGAACGTTGGGGCGGTCAGTTACGTTTGGGAAGCCATGTGGAACAAATTTTAGTGGAAAATGGTAAAGCCTCAGGAGTACGCTTGAAAAATGGTGAAACTCTCTTAGCACCGATAGTAATTTCCAATGCCAGTATTTGGGATACCTACACTAAGTTATTAAACCCTGAAGACTTACCTAATTCTTTCCGAAAAACTGCTTTAGCAACACCAGCAGTTGAAAGCTTTATGCATTTGCATTTGGGTATCCGCGCCCAAGGCTTAGAAAACTTAACTGGACATCATGTAGTAGTCCACGATCCCAATCGAGATATAAGTACGCCGGGAAATACCTGTATGATATCAATTCCCAGCGTTTGGGATGGCGATCTAGCGCCAGAAGGACATCACGTCGTCCATGCATATACTTTGGAATCCTACACCGATTGGAAACGCGATCGAGATTATCAAGCCCGAAAACAAGAAAAAGCTCAAACTCTTTATCGCGCACTCGAACGAGTAATTCCCGATATCCGCGATCGCGTAGTTTTAGAATTAATTGGTACCCCTTTGACCCACGCCCATTACTTAAGAAGATATCAAGGAACCTATGGACCGGCGATTTCTGCAGAAAAAGGAACATTTCCTGGAAATCAAACCCCCATTCAAGGTTTATATCGAGTCGGTGACAGTACAATGCCAGGTATTGGAGTTCCAGCCGTCGCCGCTTCGGGAATTATGTGTGCCAATACCCTAGTAAAGCCTCAGCAGACACTGGATATATTAAAAAGTGTGAATTATTAGAAGTTCATACGTAGTAGCTTGAGTACAGATCTGAAGCCTACTACGAACTTTGTTCGTCCATTAAAAATAATTAAACAGGTCTGTAATTGTGCTTTAGCGCATAAAACATATATTAAACAGGGCTGAAGACCAACTACAGACCAAGAAATTACATGTCAAAATCTCGTGACGAACCACTAGTTTGCAATATACATAATAAATTATTAATTTTTATTAACTTTAGTGTAATATTGTTTCATGAGCTTGAGCTTAAAAAACTCTGAAGTTCGATCGAAGCTTTTAATAACTCGGCTTGTGTAAAGTCTGCTTCTTTTTAGAAGCACTGGAAAGATATAAGTCTCCTAGCACTTTGGCAAATGCCCCAGCCTACGGTTACTTTTTGGCGTACTGATGCGATCTATATGTATTCCTTATGTTTGTGAGGTATGGAGGGAGGGTAAACTCTTTTTTGATTAAATTTGGGGAATTTCAAAGGTATTCGAGTTTGATTTATAACTTTCCAAGTATATTCTAAGTAATTCAAGAAAAATATTTAACTTTAAGACGACTTTTCTGTAAGTGAAAATACAAAATCACTGTCAGTAAATGTCGCAGCAGATGATTATTTAACCAACAAAAGTATTTTCCCCATGACAAATCAAAAAGTTTGTGATGTAGGGCTAAGTCAGAAGTTAGAAGTTTTGCAAAGGATTAGGAGTCATCTGTTAACCATCATTGGTCACGAGTTTTGGACTCCCTTATCAACTAGCCAAGTATGTTTGGAAAGTTTGGCTGAAGAGCAATTGATACCTTCTGATTGTAGACAGATCATATTAGAAACTGCATTTAAGGATGTAGAGTGCTTACGTCATTTGATCCAAACAACTCTTTCCATTTCCGACTTAAATTCCGAACAGGATTCTGAGTTGGAGGAGTCCAAACAGGATTGTGAACTTGAACCAGATTCTGAATTTGAATCAAAATCAATCGAGCAACACGAGGAAACCAAAGATTTTGCAGATGCTTCCCCATGTTGGAAAACCATAGCACTAGCAGATATTCTAGATCGCACTCAACCAAGAGTATTACAGCAAAACCCATGCAAACTATTTTTAACCCTAGAACAAAATATCGATTTATACTGCGCCTTAAGTAAGGATAAATCGTCTGGTGAGCTCCAAAATTCCAATTCCTGCGATGATTTAGAAATTTTAGAGCATACTCGAAAAAATCTGATTGCAATTGTCGGTCATGAATTGCGTACTCCTTTATGTACTATTCAAATTTGTTTGGAAAGTTTGATTAGAGAACCGACTATGGCTCCAGAGTATCAGCAAGTAATGCTGGAAATTGCACTTGGAGATATAGAACGCTTAAGACAGTTAATTCAAGATTTTTTTCTTCTTCTACGATTAGAAAATGGACAACTTTACCATCGTCCAGATTTTATTGAATTTCAAGAAGTTATAGATATAGCTTTAAGTAGCTTGAGAGCAAATGCAAAAGAGTGTCATTTACCTCAAGTGACAGCAGAAATTCCACCCAACTTACCAAAAATTCAAGTTGATGGAGATCGAATCGTTGAAGCGTTGATTAAATTGATCGATAATGCCTATAAATTTACAGATATCGATGGAATTATCAATATTCAAGTCAAAATAAATCAAGCAAAAGTTGATGATAGTGAATCCGTTACAGGTAATTCCAAAACTATGTTGGAAGTAATTGTAGCTGACACTGGTAGAGGAATTGCACCCGATAATTTAGAAGCTGTATTTAATCACTTTTACCAAGAAGAAGATTCTTTAAGGCGTAGTGTTGGTGGTACTGGTATTGGTTTAGCAATTTGTCGCTACATAGTACACAGTTTGGGAGGAGAGATTTGGGCTTCTTCCGAAGGAAAGCATAAAGGAACTCAAATTCACTTTACTGTTCCACTGGAGACAACCCTAGATTAATAATGATTTTTCTTTTTCGTTTTGACTCCTGTTTCAAGGAGGTGTGGGAAGTGTGGGAAGTGTGGGAAGTATGGGAATAAATTACAACACTTTTAAGGAAAAGAAATTGAATTGTGTTACCAAAGTCATATACTGACTTCTAACTCTTGACTTCTGACTCCTGACTCCTGCTGTGCTGACGCCCCACTGCGTTAACGCTCGTTAGAGCGCGGTCTGTCCTGACTCCTAACTCCTGACTTCTAACTCTTGACTTCTAACTCCTGACTTCTGACTCCTGACTCCTGAAAACTTAACACCAAGTTCGCATCACCTTTCCTTTCAAGTTTTTTCCGAGCCAAGGGGTATTCTTAGAAAGAGTATAAAGATTGGGAGTGTCTACTTGCCAAATTTTTTCTGGATTAAATAAGGTTAATTCAGCTTTTTGACCGGGAAATATTGCTGAATAATCTTGGTTTAAGCATTCTGCAGGACCCTTAGAAAGTGCTTTCCACAATTCCAAGGCTGTGAATTTATTAGTTTCTACTAAATTTTCCCAGAGTAAAGCCAATGCTAATTCCAAACCAATAGCTCCTGGAGGCGCTTCGGAAAATGACACAGTTTTCTCCTCGTAACTGTAAGGGCTATGGTCGATCGCAATTCCATCAATGATACCTGTTCTTACTCCTTGTCTTAAAGCTATTAAATCCTCCGGGTTCCCTAAAGGTGGCTCTAAATGTAAGTTTTGATTATAACTTTCAATAGATGATGTATCGAGCAAAAGATGCATCCAAGTTGTACTAGCAGTAACAGGTAAGCCTTTTTGCTTCGCTGCAGCTATTAATTCAACACTTCGGGCTGTTGATATACGCATTAAATGTACCGGAGTTCCCGTTGTAGCAACTAATTCCAATAAAGCTGCTAAAGCAGTAGTTTCTGAAATGGCTGGATTTCCTGGTAAACCAAAGCGAATAGAATATTTTCCTTCCCGCATTACCCCGCTAGATGCTAAATTGCGATCGCAGGGCCAAATTGCGATCGGTTTGCTCATAGGCTTGAGGTATTCTAGGATTCTTCGTAGTAAACCTAAATTTTCTAAGGGTTTACCATCGGCAAAACCTACCACCCCGATAGCAGCTAAATCTGCAACTTCTACCATTTGCTTACCCGCAACATCTAAAGTTAAAGCACCCCAAATATTCAGACGAGGAAATGAGGTCATAGTAAGCAGGGAAGAAGCAACAAATCTGTTTTCCAATTGATTCCTACTTAGGGGGCTGTTCAAATCGTTACTTTTTTGCAGTAGTTGACCCACCAAAGCAGAATTATCAATGGGAGGAGATGTATCCGGTAGAATGCTAACTCTGGTAAAACCCCCAGCAGCAGCAGCCAGTAAAAGTGAATTTAGGGTATCTCTTTGTTCTCGCCCGGGTTCCCCAGAATGGCTATATAAATCTACCAAACCCGTACCAAGCACTAATCCGCGAGCATCATGTATTTTCGTATCAATTGCAATATCTGAAATTCTGTCAGAAACATGTTCAATATAACCATCCACGATCGATACATCTGCAACTCGATCAGTTTGAGAAACAGGATCGATAATCCTTACTTGTTGAAGTAATTCTGTTGTCATTTTGGCTATCAGCAGTTCAGAGTTCGGCTTTTGTGTAAGTAATTGTACTTTTTTCTGGGTTGCAGGATGATTGGCAAATTATTGTCAGATGATTCAAGGCTCGAGTCTGAATGCTGCGTAGCCATCTTTGATGCTGCAATTTTTGGTATTGTAAGCGATCGCAACCACAAAAAATATGTAGTTTTTATAACTAGATTTCTTCAACTAAATGAGCGTTAATATTCATGGCTTGCAATACCGGCAATCCATTCAATCCACGAGGGTAATCTATAACACTCAAAGCAGCATTGTCATTTTTGATAGACCAAAATTTCTCCGGTAATAATCCTAGAATATGACAAATTAAGGCTTGATTGATATCACCGTGGGCAAATACAATTCCATTCGCATATTGTTTGTCCAATGCTGTTTCTACGACTGAGAGCCAGCAGTTATGACTGCGCTGCCATAATTGTTGCAGATTCTCTCCCTGTGGCATTTGTACTTCTGCTGGAACTTTTCGCCAGCGTTGTAACTCTCCTGGATATTCTCTATCTATTTCTACTTCAGTTTTTCCTTGCCACAAACCATGATTAATCTCTTTTAAATCTTGAAGTAATTCCAATTCTACATTTTGGTGGTGTTGCAAAATAATTTCTGCGGTTTCCCTTGCTCTTTCCATGGAACTGCTACAGGCAAAATCAATATTTTCTGTTTGTAAAAATGTTGCTGTTTTATTAGCCTGCGATTTTCCCAGATCATTTAAAGGTACATCAATTTGTCCCTGAAATTTGTTGAGATTATTCCATTGGGTTTCCCCATGACGCACTAAAAATAACCTCACACCTTGATGATTAGGTCGTAAGGAAGGACAAACTTCTCCCAAGTGCTGAGTTTGATTTAAAGATTCTAGTTCCACAGAGTCTTCTAAATCCCCAGTAAAATTAAGTACGCTAAAACCACAGTTTGATTGTTGAATGGAGTGGTAACGTTCTGGAGAAATTCCCACAGCCGTGCTTATCAAAGCGCGATTGATTCCATTGTGAGCAACTATCATTAAGTTGCGATCGCCCCGATACAATGGGAGAATATCCTGCCAAAATTGTTTTGCTTGCTCGTATAAAGCCAAAACAGGAAAATATTCTTCTTCTTTTCCTGCTTTTTGAATCCGCATTGACAGCTCATGAGGATATTCTTTCCAGATGCGATATTCTTCGGCAAAAATTTCCCTTACTTCACTATTAAGCATCCCCTCCCAAAGAGGTAAATGAACCTCAATTAATTTTTCATAACTACAAATTTTATTGGGTTCTTTATTCGCTGCAACCAATTGAGATTTAATAATCTCCGCTGTCTGTGTAGCTCTTGTCAGAGGGCTATGGTAAATCGCATCAAAATAAATATTACTTAGAGCCTTACCAACTTTGGCA
Source organism: Mastigocoleus sp. MO_188.B34 (assembly GCF_030065675.1). GTDB lineage: Bacteria > Cyanobacteriota > Cyanobacteriia > Cyanobacteriales > Nostocaceae > Mastigocoleus. Next base: position 42,351 of record NZ_JASJDK010000010.1, read on the forward strand.
GCATCATTACAGCCCTTTTCTGTTAGTTCGGATGCATCAGTACATCCTTGAATTCGTCTAACAATGTTATAAGTGCTTTGACCGTGACGAACAATGATGACACGAGTCATCGACAGTTATCTCCTACTATCTAAAATCCAGACGGATGCTGACCAGCAAGCCCAGAGGGTAAGAATGCGCAAGTCATAACATCAGCCCTGGTTAATAATTTAACTGGTGACGAGCACAGATTGAACTTCTAGTGTACACTTTTTATGCTGTTTACTAGTATTTCTACCTTTGAGAATATCACCATCGCAGCTGTAGTGTTGATTTTACGGTGATATTTCTTATGAACTAGTACAGATTTTACACGTACCCACTGAAAAGAAAAAAATGGAGAGCCGCTTGGGGCAACTCTCCAGATCATCAGGGTGCATCTACTAAGCACAGTATAGCACTTTTGGGATGAGGGGCAACACCCCTTAATAAATTATTTTTTATAAATGTATTATTAATAACTTTAAGTAAATATACTTATTGCTTAAATTTTGCTAGCTTAAACTCAGGGATTGCGCGTAGTTACAGGAAAAAGTCGGCTTCTTTATTGTTCGTAACTTGAAAGTTTTAGCTTTAAATAAATAGCCTTAAAAATATAAACAATAAAGAAGTCGAGTAGTTTAAATTACACTTTATTTGTAACAATGTGTAATATTATCCATTTAGTTTTTCAGTGACTAGTTTATTGGTCAATTTGGGGTCAGCACGCCCTCCGGTTTGTTTTAAAACTTGACCGACAAAAAAGCCCAATAATTTGGTTTTACCGCTACGATATTTTTCTAATTCTTTGGGGTTATTGGCGATCGCTTGTTCGACTAGTGGTATCAATACAGCCGGATCGGAAATTTGCTCCTGTCCTTTAAATACATCATCGGGAGATTTACCCGCTAATAAATCTGTCAACTTATCTTTAACTTTTTTACCGCTAATAGTTCCTTTCTCGATCAGAGAAATTGTTTTGGCAAGATTTTTTGGGGTCAGAGCAATTTCATCAATACTAAGTTTTTGTTTGTTCAGGTAAGCTGCAATATCACCCATAATCCAATTAGCAGCACCTTTAGCACTTGCACCAGCAGCGATGGTCGCTTCAAAGTACTTAGAAGTGGGGACTTCTTCTGTTAAGACGCGAGCATCATAAGCAGAAAGACTTAATGTTTCTTCATAACGGTGACGCTTATCTGCGGGAAGTTCGGGAAGTTCGCTACGCCAAGAACTTAATTGTTCTTCAGAAACCTCAATTGGTCCTAAATCTGGTTCGGGGAAATAACGGTAGTCGCTAGAACCTTCCTTAACCCGCATGCTAAATGTTTTTTGAGAACCCTCTTCCCATAAACGAGTTTCTTGGATAATTTTTTCGCCAGCTTCAACCGCAGCGATTTGTCGTTCGATTTCGTATTCAATTGCTTTTTGAATTGCACTAAAGGAATTCATATTTTTGATTTCGACTTTAGTCCCAAATTCCTTTTGTCCTACGGGACGAACAGAAATATTGACGTCACAACGGAGGGAACCTTCTTGCATGTTCCCATCACTTACACCCAAATAACGCATAATTCGGCGTAATTCTTGAGCGTATTCGGCTGCTTCTTGTCCCGAACGTAAATCTGGTTCGGAAACAATTTCCACTAGTGGTACGCCTGCGCGGTTGTAATCTACTAGAGAATAGGTAGAACCCGATAGGCGGTCGCTCCCTGCGTGAACCAATTTACCTGCATCTTCTTCCATATGCAGGCGAGTAATACCAATTTTTTTGCGAACGGGGTTACCATCTCCGTCAATTAACTCAATTTCTAGCCAGCCATGTTCAGCTATAGGCAGATCGAACTGAGATATTTGATAATTTTTTGGTAGGTCGGGATAAAAGTATTGCTTGCGATCGAACTTACTATATTTAGCAATAGAGCAATTCAGAGCTAAACCCGCTTTAACAGCATATTCCAATACTTTTTCATTTAATACTGGTAGTACACCGGGTAAACCCATACAAACTGGATCGATGTTGGTATTGGGGTCAGCACCAAATTTGGTCGAGCTATCAGAGAAAATTTTGGTTTGGGTACTCAATTGACAGTGAGTTTCTAAACCAATAATTGCTTCATATTCTGTTTTGGCTGGAGCAGCAGAAGTCATAACATTAAAAATTATCGCTAATTAATTCTTTATCTAGATACTTGGTTTCCTATTTTAGAACTGTATTGGTTCTAATCAACTACGGATTTTTCGATGGGGAAACCCTCATAACCTTACCAATTGCAAATCTCCTACTAACCTTTCGTAGAAATAAACCTCCCCGAGAATAAATCCTCTACTAAGCTTCCGGGAAAATAAACTCCTTCCTAACCTCCCCCGTTAGCGGAAGCGTTAACGTAGTGTTTGTATCCGCATGCTCGACGTAGGTCTTTGCGTCAGCATTGGGAAGAATGGGAAGTGCCTAACTATTTGCCTTTAACATGAATTAAATTATTAAAATTATTCGGATCTACTTCGTAAGCTGCACCAAAGCCAACGACAAATCTGCCCGATTTGGGTTTGAGTTGAAATATCCGGAAGTCTGGTAACTGTTCAAGCATTTCAATGATGTTACCAAAACGAGTTTTAAATTGAGAAACCATTTGCAACCATAAATGAGTATCTCGTTCTATCAATTGTGCATCACAATCGAAACTGAGACGACGACGGGCAAATATTTGCTGGGTTTTACTCTCATCTTCGACAAATAATATGCTGGCTTTAGGTAATGCGTGCAAATTTTGCGTGTGACTGGAAAGCCCACTGACGTATATATAAATATTTTTCTCCTTGTCCATCACGAAAGGAGTATAACTTGCATTAGGCATACCATCTTTATCAACGGTACAAATGACTAAGCTTTGGAATTCTTCAGGAAATTTTTGGTATGCAGCCAGAATTGTTTCAAATTGAGACATATAATCTACGAGTTGGGATTTTGCCCAGGATGATGTGGCTTGAAAAGAAACTACATCTTGATTTTAGTACTAGTACCGCTTCACGGAAATCAAAAGATGATTGCACTACTGGTACGTCACATCATCGTCAGGAATTTTTGTGTCAGGAATATACTTTAATCCCCAAGCAATCATTGCTTTTAGTACAGGTCGAAGACTTTTCCCTTGTTCTGTTAATTGATAGTTCATACGCCGAGAATGATTGCTGTATGGTAGTTTTTCAACTAAATTCATCTCCTCAAGAGACTTAAGACGATTAGCCAGAATATTAGTTGAAATCCCTTCAGCAGATTCTAAGAATTCTTCAAAACGTTGTTTTTTGAAAAACATCATGTCCCGAATAATCAGAAGTGTCCAACGATCGCCAATTAAATCAAGGGAACAGGTGATTGGACAGTGTGAACGGTGAGATTTGCTCATTACTAGAACTAAATTTAGAAGTTACTTGCATTTTACAAGTCATGCAGACTAAACTAACTTGCAGTTTGCAATTTAATATTTGAACAACATCAAAATGAATCAAATTACGCCAACTGCTAGAACCGGGGAAAATTTTGCAGTTACTGATTTAGGGTTATTTTCTGAACTGCAACAGTTCACCTTTGAAACTCCAGAAGCTCCGATGAAAGTACAAGGTAAGGTATTTCTCAAACAGATTTTGAATCTCTCAAGCGCCGAAATTTCGTTTAACAACCTTCCCCCGAAGAAATCTGTACCTTTTTATCACAAACATCGTTTGAACGAGGAAATTTATATCTTTGTTGGTGGTGAAGGTGAGTTTCAGGTGGATGGTTGCATATTTCCTGTAGCTGAAGGAACGGTCGTGCGAGTAGACCCTGAGGGGGAACGCTGTATGAGAAACACCTCAAATAATAAGGATTTGTGCTGGATTGTGGTTCAGTCACGAGTATCTTCCCATCCAGACCATATGATTCAAGATGGTTTTGGTGTTCAAAAGCGAGTAAGTTGGGTTGGTAAGCAGCAGATTTAATCTGAAGCAAGCATAGTTGAAGTCATTTGCGACTCAGTATATCCTCGACTCTAACCCCTGCGATAACTACCAGGGGTGACTCCCGTTAGCTCTCGAAAAGACTTCCCAAGATGACTTTGACTGTTAAAACCACACTGAAGTGCGATTTCGGCGATCGCTAATTTAGAATTTTTCAATAAATTTTTTGCTCTTTCTACCCGCTCTTTAAGCAAATACTTGTGGGGTGAAATTCCCATGGATTGTTTAAAAAGGCGACTAAAGTGAAATTGACTAACTCCTGCGACGGATGCAAGATCGGCTAATTTAATATCTCGATCTAAGTGTGCGTTGATGTACTCTGAAACTTGTACAAGCTTGCGATCGTCTAGTCCCCCTTTATAGACTGATACGCGAGTTTTAGTTTCAGAATAATCTCGTAGCAAATGCACAACCATTGCATTCGCCAAGGATTCTATATAAAGCTGTCCAAATCCATCTCCACCTTGATGTAACTCAGTTCGTAACATCATTGCAAGTTGTTCAATTTGGGGATTGCGACAGCGAAATTCTGTAGTTAGTTTGAGGTCGGGGTCAGAATCGACCGTTTCTGTAACAACTTTCCTGACAAACTGCGGGGGAATTCTTATTTGTAAGTAATGGTCATTATTATAAGCTCTATACGAACAAGGAAGTTCGGCTGGCGTAATAGAAATATCGCCTTTCCTATAAAGTCCCACATAAGAGTGATCGCCTATAGTTTGCCAAAGACGATTAGGGCGAGTTGCCAAACTTAAACAAATAGCATGCTCTTTCCAAAAGCAAGATTCTTCTGCCCCTGGAGGTTGCTGAAATTCTTCAACAATAATAGATTCCCATCCCAGATCCTGACTAGAAATAATCGATGATGGGATTTCGACAAGTGGTTTATGGGGCAAACTTACCATAGACGCTTTACTTATTTTAAGAACTCGCAGCAAGATTTTGACAATTGCGCAAAATTTAAATAGCTCTTCAGATTTGAGTTACTTATTCTGTAATTGTAACGATTTACTGAACAAAACTTAATAAGTGCAAAGGTTTCTTGAATTATTTCTTAAATTATGGCTAATTTGCTACATATAGACACTAGTCCAAGGGGAGAGCGCTCCCAATCTCGCGCCTTGAGCAAATATTTCGTTGAAGCATGGAAAGATTCTCATCTAGAAGACAGCATTACCTATCGAGATGTAGGACGTAATTCTATTCCTCATGTTGATGAACCTTGGATCGCAGCCTGTTTCACATCACCAGAAAAACGAACATCGGATATGTGGGAAGCTATTGCATTGAGCGAACAATTGGTAGATGAATTGATGGCTGCAAATGTCTATGTCATCGGTGTTCCTATGTATAACTTTAATGTTCCCAGCGGATTCAAAGCTTATATCGATCAAATTGTCAGAGTTGGGCGAACCTATGCTTTTGAACCCGAGGATAAGGAATCACCCTACAAACCACTGGTACATGGGAAGAAGATGTTCATTATTACAGCACATGGGGCTGGAGGATTTGCTCCAGGTGGTCGCTTGGAAAAGTTAAATCATCAAGCTCCTTACTTAAAAACAGCGTTTGGTTTTATTGGAATTACAGATATCACCTTTATTAGCGTAGAAAATGATGAATTGGGCGGTCAAAAGCTTGCTGATTCTATCGCTGCAGCTCGCGCTCAAATTAATAAGCTAGTGAATGTACCAGCCATAAATCAAAATAAATGACCCAAAGGTTCTAGGAAATGTGGGAATCGCGTTAGGGATTTTATTGAAGTCAAATTTTAGGAGATGTCACATGCTGACAGAAAAACAGATTGCGATTGAAACTCACAAGCAAAAAAGTAAATTTGTTACGGTTATTCATCCAGAGAAGTTAACTACAACACAAACTACAGAAGAAAATAACGACAACACTTTCCTCATTAGTTGGTTATTTCTAATTGGCTCATTAATATTTCTGTTGGATGGATTTATCGAACTTAGTGAGGATTTTTCTATCCATGTGTTACTTCACATTACTGCTAGTACTGTGTTTACTATTGCTTCGGGTCAATCCATTGAAATCGAAGGTCGTCAAACAGATCTATGGGAAAAGCACAGTGGGAAATGGGCGATCGTCCACGAACATACTTCTGCTCCGGTATCTCTTTAAACTTTAGTTATCGACACAGGAGAAACTATTGAAAAAGCATGTATCGATAACAAGTTGGTCATTTATCATTGGCTCAGCCTTCTTCGCACTCGATGGAATTTTCCAAGTTGTCAATGAGTTTTCAATTACGTCTTTACTGTATTTATCGGGAAGCATTTTATTTGTGGTGGGTTCAATCTTTCTGATACCGGAATCCTCAAGAAACTCGTCACAGGATAAAAACAGGTTTTAAACCTCAATAGATTTAATAATGAATAACAATATCGAAGTCATTCAAGAACTATATCGAGCATTCCGCGAAAAGGATTATGAAGCATTTCTGAAAATTTGCACCGAGGATATTGAATGGGTTCAAAATCAAGGTTTTCCCGGTGGTACGACATATCAAGGTGCATCAGAAGTGATTAAGGGAGTTTTCAAAGCTAATGACAACAATTGGGAAAACTTTGCTTATCATATTGAAGAGTTTTTAGACGCAGGTCACTCAATAGTTGTCATTGGGAAATATAGTGGACGCTATCGCGTTACTGGAAAATCTATGAGCGCTGCTGCTACACATATTTACGACCTACGTGATGGAAAAGTTTGTCGCTTTCGGATGTTTGCAGATACTAAAACTATTTGGGATGCGATTCTTTAACTATGCAAGGGGAAAATTATTACATCTTCTTATAAAATTTCTAAAAATTATTTGCCTGTATTAAGAGCAAACTACAACTGAAATCGTGTCCCGTTGAACACTTGTCATTACGTTAGCGTAGCGTTATTAATCTAACCTAAATAAAGTAGAAGAAAAATGGAGAATATTCCTCAATAATTCTCTCTATTCATAATAATAAAAATCTGAAATACAGTTTTTGTAGAGACTTACCAGAGTATTTATATCTGCTAGTGACATAGTCAGAGACTGTGACTGACATCAGTTCGAAGATTCGCAGTCATAAGCTTTATATAACCTCTAGTAGGTCTCTACATTGAACTTCAGGTAGCAAAAAATCCTTAGATATTCCCAGCAAACACCTTTTGCGCAGGTCCAGTCATATAAACTTTTTGGTCCACCTCCGACCACTCAATTTGCAAACATCCTCCTGGGAGTTCTACCGTCGCTTTACGTCCGCACTTTCCTGCTAAAACTCCAGCGACTAATGTGGCACAAGCTCCAGTACCGCAGGCTAAAGTAATACCTGCACCTCGTTCCCATACTCGCATTTTTACGTAGTCAGAACTTACCACCTGAATAAATTCCGTATTGGTTTTCTGGGGAAAAGCTGAGTGAGTTTCAAATTGAGGTCCAATTTTTTCTAACTCAATCGCCGCAACATCATCAACAAAAGTAATACAGTGGGGATTACCCATACTCACACAGGTAACATCCCAAGATTTTCCTGCTACTTCCAAAGGTCGATTTACAACTTTCTCATCTTTGAGAGCCAGAGTTGTGGGAATTTCACCCGCAAGTAATCGAGGGAAACCCATATCTACTTTGATTTGACCATCCGGCATAATTTCAGGAATAATTTCCCCAGCTAAGGTATTAATGTGATATTTACTTTTGCTATTACCCCCTTCCAAATCCACTAGAAAAGCAGCCAGACAGCGAATACCATTACCACACATTTCCGGTTCCGAACCATCGGAATTAAAAATCCGCATCGTGTAATCACTACCATTTTCACCCGGGAGAGCAAAAATTACACCGTCAGCACCAATGCCAAAATGGCGATCGCACATCTTGACTGCTTGCTCTGGAGTTACTACAGGTTCTGGATTTAAACGGTTATCAACCAGAATAAAGTCGTTACCTAGTCCTTGATACTTAGTAAATTTGATTGCCATTTATCGTTTTAATGAATTATCACAGTAGTGAAATTGTTAGTTGTTGATTTTTAGTCACTGATTGTTAACCGTTAATTATTAGTCGATTAACAACCCCAAACCACTAACCACATAAACCAACCACATACATATATCATTACCAATATGCTTACTGAATTAGATACTTCATTACCGAGCGTTAAGCAACTCCAGAATTCTATCAAAGAAGCAAAACCGGTAGAGTTAAAGCTAGTGACAGGAGATTTACTAGCCGGAAAAATATTATGGCAAGATCAATATTGTGTTTTCCTCACAAGCGAAAATACACAAAAAACTATGATTTGGAAACAGTCAATTGTTTATATGAAGGAAGGTTAGGCGATTGGATTGGGGATTGGGGATTGGAGATTGGGAATTTGGAGGTTAGAAGCAGCGATCAAAAAAATATTACGATTACCAATTACCAATTACCAATTACCGATTACCAATTATTCCCGCAAATCATCCAAAGGTAAATAATCCCGCAATGCTTCAGCTTCCCCCGCTTGGACTATTGGTATAGATACCAACTCCGGTTGACTGGTAGGAGAAAGTAACTCTTCCAACTGACTCAGACTTGATAAATTACCACACAGTAATACTTGGTCATTTTCTTTTAACTTGGTATTGCTGTGGGGAAAGCGAATAAATTTACTTCCACGACGTATGGCTTGTATTTCCACACTATATCGATTGCGCAGATCTAAATGATTTAAAGTTTTTTCTGTCACGGGACAATTCTCACTGACAATCACCCACTGACAAGCACTATTTTCTCCTGGAATAATCGCCTGACCTTTTGCAAATTCATTAAAACCTGCAATTTCTCGGGAAGAACCCACCACCAATAGTTTGTCACCTTCTTGTAATCTGGTTTGTGGTATAGGGAAATCTATTTCCTCCCCTCCTTTACGCCGAATAGCCATGATACTGACTCCGGTGACATAGCGCATATCTGCTTGTTCTAAGCTCATACCAATTAGAGGTGAACCCGCAGGTAGGGGATACCATTTTGAGTTCATTTCTCTGGTTGCTTGTCGTAACTCCCGAGAAACCTCAGATGGAGATTGTTCCGGTCGCAAATCTAAATAATGACGATTGCGAATTTGCTTAATTTCCCGTTGCACTAGATTAGGCGATATACCTACATCATCTAACAGGTAAGTTACCATTTCCAAACTTGCTTCAAATTCCGGTTGTACTACCTCCCGCGCTCCTAATTGGTAGAAAATTTCAATATTTTTGTTGTTATTAGATCGTACTACCACATTTAAATCCGGATCCAATTCCAAAGCACGCTTCAGACTAAGACGGGTACTCATCGGATCGGGAAGTGCGATCGCCATTCCTTTTGCATTGGTAATTCCTGCTGCTTCCAAAACGTGGAAACTGACACAATTACCGTATATGTAGGGTATTCCCGCGTCTCTTAATTGTTGAATTCGGCTTTCGGACTGATCGATTACAACCAGAGGTAAATCATGAGCGAGTAACAATTTAACTAAATTTTTACCAACTCGCCCATAACCACAAACCACCACATGATCTTTCATTGGTAGTTCTTCGGACATTTCCTGTGGCATTCCATCCCCGTCAAAATAGGGTTTGAGCCACGGCATTGATTCAATGATGTTAAATAAGAATGGTATTAAACGCAGTACAAAGGGCGTTACCACCAATGTTACTGCTGTTGTTCCTAAAATCAGTAAATATACTCGGCGCGAAACTAACCCTAAAACTTGTCCTTCACTCGCAAGAACAAAGGAAAATTCCCCAATTTGAGCTAACCCTAAACCAACTATTAAGGAAGTTTTTAACGGATAACGAAATACTTTTACTAGTGGGGTAACAATCAAGAACTTACCAACGAGTACTAATGCTACTAACCCCAAAATTAATTCAAGATTTTGCCACAGAAATAACGGGTCGATCAGCATCCCGATCGCAGCAAAAAACAAACTCGCAAAAATATCTCGCAATGGTTCTACATAGGTCAGGGTTTGATCTGCATATTCCACCTCGGAAATCATCAAACCGGCGACAAAAGCCCCCATTTCAATCGAAAGTCCTAATCTCTCGGTGAGTAGCGCAATTCCCAAACACAGCGCCACAACTCCCAACAAAAATAACTCTCGACTTTCCGTCCGGGCTAATAACCGCAACAAAGGTGGTATCAACCAAATTCCTGCAGCAACTGCACCTGCAGCAAATAAACCTATTCGCAACAGCGCATACAACACCGCGATCCAAATAGTTTCCGCTGGTTGGTTCAGAGCAGGTAACACTGCTAGCATCAATCCCAATGCTAAATCCTGTACCACCAAAATCCCCAACATCACCTGTCCGTGGGGAGTTTCCGTCTCATTGCGTTCCATCAAACATTTGAGGACAACCGCAGTTGAAGACAAAGACAAAATTGAACCCAAAAACACACCTTGGGCTGGGGATTCAACCCATCCCACCGCAACGGAAATCAGGGTCGTAACTAGGATAGTTAAAACTATTTGTAGTCCACCACCACCCAAACTAATTGTTTTCACCTTTTTCAATTCTGCCAGGGAAAATTCTACTCCCAAAGCAAATAATAAAAAAGCAACACCAAACTGTGCTAATGTCTCTACTTGAATTACTTCTTTAATTAATCCCAAGCCGGATGGACCCACAATCATCCCGCCAATGAGATATCCGAGCAACACTGGTTGTTTTAACAATGATGCTAAAAGTCCGCCACTAGCCGCCACAGCTAGCACCGAGACTAGATCGACTATTAATCTAAAATCTTCCTGCACAAGACAATTTTAATTAAGAACTGTTAAGAGGTATTAACCTTACTCTACAAACTTTTATGTACTCCTGTGTAGAATTCGGAGAAATTGATACCAGATAGCAAATTTTTCAGCCACCTGAAATATAGGTTAATATACCTTGGAAGGTGGATGCTAGGGAATAGGGATGAGATATTAAGGATGGGCATCAGGAAACAAATTTTACAAGTACATAATTATATTTAAATTTGTTGTTTATATTAAAGTTTGTTTTGTTATACAAAATAATATTTTTCCTATGTATTTAATACTATGAGATAATTCAGGCTTGATTCTGATATAATTAGTTTTTTTATTTACAGGAATTACGCAATTGTCACAATACACCGGTGGTGCGTGACACTCAAAACCTTATTAATACGTTCAACTCGCTTTTGTCACGCACCCTACAAGAAAAATGTGCCGGTTGCGTAAGTCCTAATTTAGTCTGGGTTAAATTATGGCAATTTACTATGGAATTGAATTGTCGAGGTCGGTAAATTTTTATCTACAAAATTATACTTAATCAAACAATTTTTTTATTTGACAGATGCTAATATTTTTCCTGGTCTGAATGCTATGGCGCTACGCGCAAGTAAAAAGTAAAAAGTCAGCCTAAGGCTATCGCCAAGACTTACGTCTCACTTCGTTAACGCTCCGCTAACGTAGCGTGTCCGTAGGACATAAGCCTAATACGTATGGCTTTTAGGATTAATATATGTCCTAACGTAACTTCGTAGTGCTATATCAGGAATTAAAGTAGATATTAAACCAAAAAATACAGATGGATGGAAAACTTATGAACACCATCTACCACCAGGGAAGAGACAAGTAAGTAAATTAAAAATGCAGACAATTGAACGCAAACATCTAATTTTACGAACAAGGATTAAACTAACTAACCTCCATAACATTACCAAGATGTTAACTAACGAGATACTCCCGCAAAGTTAAGGAATGTTTTCTCCGAAGATGAGCAAGTGCTCGAACTTCTATTTGACGAACCCGCTCGCGGCTGAGATTTAATCTTTTTGCAATCTTAGCTAAAGACAGTTCTTTGCCATCTTTTAAACCAAAGTGTAGTTTAAGAACTTCACGTTCTTTGGGGTTAAGTTCCTGTAGCATCTCCAGCACATCCTGCCTCATTAACTCGTGGGTTGCGTAATCTTCTGGCAAAGCCCGATCATCTTGAATCATCTCACACAGTTCTGTATCTTGATTTTCACCGATGGGTAGATCTAGAGACAGAAGACGACGAGCGATGCGCAAATACTCGCCAATAGTATTAGATTCAAAACCCAACTCCTTAGCAATTTCACTTGTAGTGGGACGGCGACCTAACTTTTGAGTAAGTTGTTGCTGGGTTTTTTTGATTTTATTGAGCTTTTCAGTGATGTGAACGGGTAAGCGAATTGTCCGTGATTGTTGACCAATGGCTCTGGTAATCCCTTGGCGAATCCACCAATAGGCATAGGTGGAAAAGCGATATCCTTTGCTGGGGTCGAACTTTTCTACTGCTCTTTCTAAGCCTAGGCTTCCTTCTTGAATCAGATCAAGGAATTCCATATTCCGCTTAAGATATTTCTTGGCAATGGCAACGACTAAGCGCAAGTTTGCTTCAATCATTTTGTCTTTGGCTTGTTGTCCTTGCTCCAGAATCTGGTTAAGTTGGTCTTCACTCAAGCCAACGGCGTCAGCCCACTCTAACTGATTGACAAAGGATCCACACTGTTGCTCTAGCTTTTCTTTCTCTGTTAACAGAGACATCATGTGTTGGACTTTTTTACTATAAATAATTTCTTCGTAATGGCTCAGCAGGGGTACTTTACCGATATCGTGTAGATAAGCACGTACCATATCGGTGTAACCCCTCGATAATAAGGATTGATTATTTTTTTCGTTGAGTTTTGTTTTACTCATATTGTCTGTCTAGTTTTTACTTGACTGACAAGCAATAAACTAACGCTTTGAACCAAGCGCGTTTCTTACCCTTATCTAAAGTGTAGAAAAAGAAATTGAGGAACTTGTGACTAGAAAAGTCGTGTACATCTTAGTTATGATTTAAGCCGGTTCTAGAAACCCTTGATATTACAAGGTTGAATTTAATTCACATTAGCCATAATTTGGAGATTTATTATTTTCCTCTGCCTGGAGTAATGAAAGAGCAATGATAGATATCAATTTTAAGTAGATACAGCCGATTTCATTTAAGTGAGGTACACATATCTTTAATAATGCAGGGAATAGGGAACAGGAAACAGGGAAAATGTACCTCATCTACTTGCAAAGTGCTGTATATAGCTATTTCAACTCATCTACAACATCAGCAAGTCAAGAATCAGAGACAAAAATCTTGCCGTAATAACTGGGTACGTCAATCTTAACGACGCTATCTGAGCTTAAATCGAAGCTTTCAGGTGTCTGCGAGGGTTCAAGACTATTAATCTGTTCAGTCCAACGACCTGCCAGAAAGGGAATCTCCAAGTTCGCACTCCCGTCGGCACCAAAATTTATCAGTACCATTACTTTTGAGCCAAAACCATCGGGATCGCGTCGGTATGCAACTAAACCTCGTTCCAGTCTCGATTCCCTTTCGTAAAAAATGTGTTTTCGGCTTCTCAATGCTGGATAAGCGTGACGAAGTGAGGCTAGGGTTCGGTATAAACGTACTAAGGCTCGCCCACCTGGCTCGTAAAATAAATCCCAATGTAAGGGTCGAGGTGCCAAAACCCGTAAATTACCGCTGTCTGGCAGACCATAATATTCCCCAAATTCTTGCCCTTGCCAAATTAAAGGTACACCTTCGCCGGTCATCAGAGCGATCGCCAAGGGCTGTAACTTAAACCACCGCTGTTGCCATTCATCGAATCGGTCAGCGATCTCGTTGCGATCGTCATCACTCAATAAATCCAAACCTCCCTCTCGCCATTGCTCAGACTGTCCAAATCGACCAATGCTCCGGAAAAAAGCTGTCGTCATCCGATACATCAAACGACTGCGATCATGAGATTCGATAAATTGTAATGGTGCTGTGGGAAATTGCTCCTCGGGGTTATCACTGGGATGTTTTTCCAGCCAATTCAGTCCACTGCTATCAATCAACAAAATATCATTAATAAATCCTTGAGAAACAGAGGGGTTGTCAAGATTCTGCACCATATCTTCAGCCTTGAGCATTAACCACCAGCGTTTACTAGAACTGGAGAAAGTCTCTCTCAACACTTCTCTCGGCTTATCCAAATATTCTGCTGCCTGGATAATCCGGCTAATCGAACCATCAAAAAATCTCGGAATAGCTTTACTCTTGTTATAGGTATCATATACTAGTTTGGCGTATCCTTTGCCGGTTGCCCCATCGTAAAATCCAGGTACATAATCGTAGCGAAAACCATCAATATGCAGTTCGTTAATAAAATAATCGTTAACCTGGGCAAAGTACTCTCGCGCAAACTCCTTATTATAATCTGGACCGACCCCAAACATATCTTCCGCGAAGGGACCCATCATTGGATTGGGCTCCCCAGATAATTTATAGACTTTGTTATAAGGAAAATCCCAACTTGCATGGGCATACACCGCATCATGGATCACAGCTATCCCTGATCGATGGCAGGTATCGATCAAAAGTTTGAGTTTCTCTACTCCTCCATAACGCTCTTCAATGGCAAAGTAACTCATCGGCATATATCCCCACCGAAAAGGTTCGCGGATATTCGTTACCGGCATTAGTTCGATACAGTTAATTCCCAGTCCTTGAAGATAGGGAAGATATTCCATAACCCCATCAAAATCTCGATTAAATTCATCTACCATCAACTCATAAACAATCAAATCCTTAAGCAGTGGAACTTTAAAATCACCATCTTGCCATGAAAATGCTGGGAGGGGTGGGTAATGAAATGCCGAAAGTGTCCCTTGGGCACTGTATCGACCAAAGGGATCGCTAAACCAGGGAACAACTACTTCACCTTGTCGTGAGAGTTGATACCGATAGCAATATTTTCCTGTTTGCCCCATATGTCCCATGGCAGGCAAAGAACTCAGACGACCCTCATACTGCCACAGACCGTATAGACCACCAATAAAAGTCAGGGACACCTCATTGGCTGGTATTGAAGGATCAAACTGGTCCTTTTCATGGATAATTTGAGCTTTTAACTCATAGCCTTTACCATTTGTAATATTGGGTAAATAAATTCCTAGTTGTAAGTTATCATCAGAACCTATTCCCACTCGAGCACCAACTTCTTCTAGATTGATATTCACCTTTTCTTCCTTTCTAATTGCTTGACAAAAGTATTATTGGAACGTAGCTCATAAACTTGCAATACGCTCTATATCAAATAGATTTAGTTCAAAAAAGATATAAATCTTCTTTCTGTATATTTCATAGATGTAATTGAAATTAACTTATAGATATTTGTAACTGTCCGTTCGCTTATTTTGAGAAAGCAAAAGGAATTAATACTTTGAGGAACAAGGAATAAGTTTCAGTCCTGCGCGTTGCATTTTTTACACGCAGAGCGAACAGGCATGTCAGCGTGGCTTCGCAAAGAATTGTAGCCTTACCAGGGAAGTGTTTCCGGATTTAAATCAATTTCATTCACGGGCATTATATTACATTTTATTTCCCACTGGAGTTGCAGAGCGCAAGGCTGACAATAGCTATCACCCATTTTGTGTGTGTTAAATTTCAATATGAATAGGACTTACGCAGCTGGCACATTCTTAATATACAAGGGTGTGTGACACAAGCAAGTTAATTTGAGCCTATTAATAAGGCTGTGAGTGTCATGCAGCACCCGTGTATTATGACAATTGCCTAAGTCCTATACCTAAATCCTGGAAGAGCCAAGAATAAATTATCAGCTTGAAACAGTCATCATATCTGTAGGTAACAAAATCTCATCATCTTGTGAAACTACTTTAAAATCATCCATCAACAAACCCGACTCAAAAGCTCCATCTCCAGCATCCACAATCCCAATTCCCACCTTATAGGTACCAGCTTCGGTAAACTCATAAGTAAAAGTATCGTAGCCAGTTTCTAACTCAAATCTTGTCGGAGATACAACCAAGTTGCTACTGATGTCTGCAATTTGAAAATTATTGCTACTAGATTCAAGATTCGTATTTGGGATGACAGAAACAAAAGCAAAATCATTAAATGTACCGGAGTCAATTCCAGACACAGTTTCATTTGTCAATAGATTAAAATCAAAACTTAAAATATCTCCAGCTTCAACCACCACTTGTTTTTGTAAAGCAGAACCTTCCGTTGCATCTCCATTACTGATTAAATCAATTTCTCCAAGATTTAAACCCAAAAAAGCTTCGATTTCAGTATCATTGACAATACCCAAAGCAGTAGTTATTAAAGCTTGAAAATCCCCTTCAGTAGGAGTAACCTCAAATTCTGCCGTTTGGATACTAGCATTACCAATAGCTTTCCAACTATTAAAATCACCATTCTCAAATCCCCCGTTCCTTACCTCTCCACTTCCTAATAATTCAGCGATCGCTAAATCTGCTTGAATAAAGCCAAATCCACTCCCATTATCAAAACCAGAATCAAACCCAGGAGTAAATGGATCGTCCATATCCAAAGCAGTACTTTCCAAAGCCTGGTAAATTTCTGCAGGAGTTGCATCGGGAACTGCATCCAACATCAGAGCCGCAACCCCAGCTGCATGGGGAGCACCGGCTGATGTTCCAAAGAAATTAGGTAAGCCATCACCATCAGTATCATTACCAAAAAAAGTATTATTAGTTCCGTGGGGAGCAATAATTTCCGGTTTCTGACGCAGTTCAAAAGTCCGCGTTCCATCGGTTTCAAACAAAATCGGGGTTGGACCAGCAGAAGAAAAAGATTGTAAATTTGGTGGTACGACTCCAAACTCTGGGGTTTCTTCATATAATGCTACCCCCACAGCTTCTGCTCCCGCAGCATTAGCATGTCCATATACCGTGCTGCTATTTGTATCAAACTCATCAATGGTCACGCCCCCAAACAGGACATATTTCATTAATTCGGGATTGGGACCCTCTGATTTGGTAATAGCAAGATTGAATTGATTCGTACCAAAACTACCATCATTGGTAAAGCTAAATACTTCTACAGGATCGCCACCAACATTACTATCTGTACTTGAAGCTAATATATTGGTACCGGTGCTGTCATAGAGAAAAATATCCAAGTCATTGGGAGAGCCAGATCCACCACTTACTGAGAAAAACGGTGAATCCCATTGAAAGGAAATACGAATTGTTTGACCTTCCAATACACTAATGCTTTGGAAAGTATCTACTACTGCTCCGGACTGGAAATCATGAAATTCACCACCCGATGTTGCTTCAAACTGACCACTGGGGTTAAAAGCACTTTCATAGGAACCGCGACCAGTGCTTCCCGCTGCTGCAAAATACGCTACTCCATCAGCCACTACTTCATCTACGGCTTGAGCAATTACTCCATCTTGGAACATCGGTTCGCGTAAATAAAGAATGTCATCAACTATAATATCTGCTCCGGCTTCTGCTAATTCAGTAACTGCATCGGCGAAATCAGCTTGCTCGAGGAAAACTCCTGTATGAAAAATAAAATCAGCACCAGGAGCGACATCATGAATTAACTGAATCATCGCTCGTCCTTCATCAGAAGCAGCAAACGATAATTCCTCAAGTACATTTACTGGAGTCGTATTACCTAAAGGATTACCAACACCGGGAAGATCGCCACTAGCGATATCATCATTAGCTCCACCTAAGGTATTAAAACTATCGGACAATACTCCTATGGTTACACCACTACCATCTACATCAAATGTATTTCGTGCTTCATCCGCACGCATTGCGAGATCCCCTTGTCCTGTAACTGATCCCACATTTGTTATCAAAATGTCTTGATTTTCTTGCAGGACAAATGAAACAGAAGAATTTTCTGCCACCAAATCTCTATTATTTGAACTCATCAGCCTTCTTTCCACCCCGGTTACTGTTACCCAAGCAATAGGAACACTCCACACACCGAGTCAACACAATATCTTGCGATCGTTAATAATTAATTTATTTTTAGTGTTGAAAAAATATCATGCTGCTAACAGTATCCCATGATTGATGAGTAACAAGTAATGAGTAATGAGTAATGAGTAATGAGTAATGAGTAATGAGTAATGAGTAACAAGTAATGAGTAATGAGTAATTGAGTAATACTGTTAATTAACCTCTGTCCGAAGTTAGAGGATTTATTAATTGAACTGATTTTTTATGTTTTAATCATAGGTGAGCATGTGGTACATTTACACCGTTCACAGATAATGTTGATGGGATTTTACTCATTACTTACTGTGCGCAATACTTACAGTACGCTTACGCTAGGTTGCGCCCCGCAATACCTAGAGCCTACGGCGACGGCAAAGCCTCTGGCTGCGCTTACGTCGTCAGACGCGTGCAATCCGGTATGCTGACACTGGCTGTGCTAAGATTGCTCATTACTTATTACTTATTACTCATTACTTAATAATAAGGTGCATTAAAGCATCAACAATACGTTCTTTTTCCATGGGAATAATGTCCTTTGCGTGCATCATCTCTTGGGTCATTACATAGTGCACGAGGGTACCGATCATAATTCTTGCTGTTGCTTCCGGATCGGGAATATCCAATTCGGGGTGGGAAGCCAAGTATTTTGTCAGTGTCTCAAGTACCGGTTTCACCATACAATCAACACAAACCTTGGCTAGCTCTGGAAAGCGACCAGACTCTCCAATCAACAATCGCTTAAAATCCCGATACTTCTTGTCAGATGTCATTTCTTCTAATGCTTTGGTCGTAAGCTGACGTAAGACAAGTTTTGGCTCCCCTTCTAAAGGTTCTGTACCAAACACCGATACAAACTTTTCTTGCGTCATTTTTTCTATTAAAGCTTTAAATAAACCTTCTTTTCCTTGAAAGTGGCTATATACCGTCGCCTTTGAAACACCAGCAGAAGAAGCAATCCGATCCATGCTCGCACCAGTATAACCATGGGCTAAAAATTCTTGCATCGCCCCTTGAAGAATTTTTACAGACTTGTTACTTAAGCCTATTGTTTCAACATCTCGAACTCGAATATGTGCCATTATTTTTATTTAACTTTCTTCTTAAAGCATATTAAAGACAACTGGACTCCGAACAACTTAATTTTGTTCTAAATACTTTTCCAACAAAAGCTTAAGATGCAGTACAACTAAATTTACCCTAATGGTTTTTGTATAAATTAATCATTCCAAGTACTGATACCTGTCAAGGAAAATGGGGACACCCCATAAGCGCCCCAAAGTCTTTACACAAATTGAAACTGCTAAGAGCAAATTTGAACTAGTCAGTTTAGTTTAGTTATATTATATATAAAACTAAACCGTTTAGTTGGAAGGGTGGAATAATTAATGTTGCAAAACTCAAATGTCGAAAGTTCTTCAGCTAGAAAGGTATTAAATATACCCATACTCGCGAGCATCATAGCTGTTTTAATTGCAGGTGGGGTAAGCATATATGGGATTGCGCGTTTTCGTGCTTCTAGCACATCTATATCTTCGGAAACTGTCCCAACTCAAGTCGAAATTAAAACAGTTAATGCTTTAGGAAGGTTAGAACCAAAGGGAGAAGCAATTAAGCTTTCTGCACCTGCATCGTTTGAAGGAAATCGGGTTGAGCAATTGTTGGTTAAACGGGGCGATCGCATCAAAGCAGGACAGGTAGTTGCGATTTTGGATAGTCGAGACCAACTTGCAGCAACAGTAGAAGAAGCCAAGCATCAGGTGGTGATCGCCCAAGCAAACCTGGAAAAAGTAAAGCTTGGTGCAAAAAAAGGGGAAATTCAAGCCCAACAAGCAACTATTAATCGACTCCAAGCTGAAAGAGAAACAGAAATTCAAGCCCAACAAGCAACTATTAATCGACTTCAAGCCGAAAGAGAAACAGAAATTCAAGCCCAACAAGCAACTATTGAGAGATTAGAAGCACAATTAGCTAACGCGAAAACAGAATATCAACGCAATCAATACCTTTACCAACAGGGAGCATTATCAGCATCTTCCCGCGACAGCAAACGTTTAGAATATGCAACCGTCCAAAAGCAAGTAACTGAAGCCAAAGCCAACTTGAGACGAATCGAGTCATCAAAACAGCAGCAACTCACCGAAGCCCAAGCCAACTTAAAACGCATTCAAACATCACGCAAACAACAAGTTATAGAAAGTCGGGCAACTTTAGATAGAATTGCGGAAGTTCGTCCAGTGGATGTAGCTGCAGCCCAAGCAGAACTCAACCGTGTAAAAGCTTCTTTAGTCAGGGCAAAAGCTAATTTAAGGCAATCATATGTCCGTTCTCCCCAAGATGGTCAAGTATTTGAAATTTATACCCGTCCTGGAGAAATTGTGTCAAACAACGGAATTATTGAAATTGGGCAAAACAGTCAAATGTATGCTGTAGCAGAAATATATCAAAGTGATATTAGAAAAATTCGCCCAGGACAAAAAGTAAAAATTTTTAGTGACTCCCTCAATGGTGAATTGGCTGGAACTGTCGAACTAGTTGGCTTGCAGGTTAAACGCCAGGATGTAATTAACGCCGACCCCTCCAGCAATATTGATTCCAGAATAGTAGAAACTCGAGTCAAACTCGATGAAGAATCCAGTAAGAAAGCCGCTAACTTTACTAATCTACAAGTCAGAGTGGAGATTCAGCTATGATTGGATTTATTGGAAAAATTCGACGACGAATGCCTTTGGGATGGCTACAATTATCTCGTCATAAAGGTCGTTTTTTGGTCGCAATATCTGGCGTTGCTTTTGCAGACTTACTTATGTTTATGCAATTGGGTTTTCAAAGTGCTTTGTTCAACAGCGCCACACGTCTGCATAAGTCATTACAGGGTGATATAGTAATTTTTAGCACCCAAGCCCGAAACTTAACAGATATGTCTACTTTTACTCGACGGCGGCTTTACCAGGCAATGAATGTGCCGGGAGTAAAATCTGTAGACGCTATTTATACTAATACAATCAAGTGGAAAAATCCACTGACAAGGAATCGAAATAATTTGTTAATTGTTGGTTTTGATCCAGATCAACAAGTATTTAATATTCCCGAAATTAACACTCAACTGCAGAAAACTAAATTACCAGATACTCTCTTGCTTGATACTAAAACTAGAGGTGAATACACAGAGGTAATTTCTCAAATTCAACAAGGAAAAACTGTCACTACTGAAGTAGAAAGACGAACTGTTACTATCAGTGGTTTATTTACCGTTGGGTCTTCCTTTGGGTCGGACGGTCATTTGATGACTAGCGACCAGAATTTTCTCCGATTATTCCCCAGAAGAGAAGCCGCCAGCATTAGTCTGGGTTTAATTAACCTCAAGCCTGGACATGATCTTGAGGTTGTAACGAATGCACTTAAAAATCATCTACCACAAGATGATATCAACATCTTAACCAAAGAAGAATTTATAGCTTTCGAGAAAGGTTATTGGCAAAAAGCTTCACCCATTGGCTTTGTTTTCGGCTTGGGTACAGCAATGGGATTTACAGTTGGTGTAATTATCGTTTATCAAGTTCTTTCTACCGATGTTAATGCTCATATTAAAGAATACGCTACATTCAAAGCCATGGGTTACCGAAATATCTACTTGCTAGGAATAGTGTTTGAAGAAGCCTTTATTTTGGTTATATCTGGCTTTATACCTGGTGCTGGTATATCTATTGGGCTTTATGCTTTGACTCGCCAAGCAACCAATCTACCTCTGTTCATGACTGGTTTACGAGCGATACAAGTATTAATCTTAACTTTTATTATGTGCATGATTTCTGGAATAATTGCTACTCATAAAGTTCAATCAGCAGATCCTGCAGATATGTTTTAGATTTGGGGATTAGGTATTGTAGCGATACCGTGGCGTTAGCCATAAGCACTGCGTATCGTCTTGCAGCATATAGCGGTTAGGGTTACGGGAATATAGCAGATTTGCAAAACACAAATCAGATACAAGTATGATTTGTGCGAAAAAGCCCATGGGAAAATAAACAATGACAAACACTGTAATATCAGTCAAACATCTCGATCACTTTTTTGGTCAAGGTCAATTACGGAAACAGGTATTATTTGATATTAATTTAGATATTAAAACTGGTGAAATTATTCTTATGACCGGACCTTCTGGTTCGGGTAAAACTACACTTTTGACCTTAGTTGGTGGTTTGCGTTCGGCTCAGTCTGGTAGTTTGCAGGTATTAGGAGAAGAACTGTGTGGTGCAAGCCGAGCAAAATTAACTTTAATGCGACGCAATAATGGTTACATTTTTCAAGCACATAATCTTCACGAAAGTTTAACTGCGCTTCAGAATGTGAAAATGGGTTTGGAATTACACGAAAACATTTCACCGGAAGACATAAAAAAGAAATCAATCGAAATGCTAGAAATGGTTGGACTAGGAGATCATATTAACTACTATCCCGAAAAGCTGTCTGGAGGACAAAAACAACGGGTAGCGATCGCTCGTGCTTTAGTAAGTCATCCGAAAATAGTACTTGCAGACGAACCAACTGCAGCTCTTGATAGTAAAACTGGTCGAGATGTGGTTCACCTAATGCAAAAACTGGCAAAGGAACAGGGTTGTACTATCTTGCTAGTTACCCATGATAACCGCATTCTTGATGTTGCCGATCGCATTATTCATATGGAAGATGGAAGACTTGAAAACACACCGGATTTGAATCAGGTTGGTCAGAGAGTCAAGGATTAGTCAACTCATTTTCTGGGTTTATCCGAATTGAAATAAATCACAAAATTTTTAAACTTTTATTACTGCCAATCCTCAAAAAAGTCGACATACTTTGTATTACATAAAACTTACAGCTATCAGAATACTAGAATGACTTCTATTATTCTGGTGGTTGTTCTTCAAAAAATATTTGTAAAAGACATATTCGTAATTGAAACAAAACATCTTACTTTGAATCTTTAAAACTTGAGGCGTAAAATTTTTTCCAGTTCCAGGTTAAAACAATCGAAGTAATGACAAATAAACTAATACAAGCAATGAGTGCTGAAAGTCACACAAGTAATTATTTGAAACATTTATTTACTTCATGTTACAAAAAAACAAACAAACAACCAAATAATAAGAAATTTGAATTTTTCGCAGGTGCAGCCATAGGAATCTTTGCTGCTTTACCTGTAGCCTTTGCTTCAGCTGTTCAAGCTGCGCAGGTGGAAATTATCCCTAGTTCGCCCAAATTGGGTCAGTCTATTTCTGTTGAAATTACTCCTGATAATTCAGCTAATGGTGGAAATTTAAAGGTAGTTAGTAATGGAAAAACCTACCCAGTATTTCCCATCGCCCCTAATAAATACCGGGCTTTTATTCCTACTACACCCTTACAAAAGCCTGGAAGAAGAGTTGTTCGGGTTTATGGTGATGGACCGACACGAAATCTTGCTGTATGGGTACGTAATCGTAGATTTCCCACCCAACGTATCTGGTTACCAAAGAAAAAAGCAGGTACCAGAGCAACAAAAATGGAACTTCAACGAGTTAAGGAATTCAAATCACTGACAACACCAGATAAATTTTGGGATGGTGCTTTTATCAGGCCAAGTAAAGCACGTATTTCTACTATCTATGGTGTACGTCGCTACTACAATGGCAAATTTGCACATAATTACTACCACCGTGGCGTTGACTACGCAGGTGCACAGGGTTCTCCCGTAGTAGCCCCAGCTGGCGGTCGCGTCGCTTTGGTTGGTAAAGAAGCCGCAGGTTTCCGAGTCCACGGAAATGTTGTTGGCATCGACCATGGTCAAGGTTTAACCAGTATTTTTATGCATTTAAGTGGCATAAAAGTAAAGGAAGGTGACATGGTAAAACCAGGTCAACTGATTGGTACCATCGGTTCCACTGGCGCTTCTACTGGTCCCCACTTACACTGGGGTTTGTATGTAAACGGACAAGCTGTCGATCCAGTAACCTGGCGAAATAATGCAATAAAATGATACAGATGTAATTAATACGTCTGTTGTGTTACAGTCTCCTTTTAAGGAGACTATGCAGGCAAAATCAAGCTATAGGTACCGTCCTTTCCTTACCCGGGTGGCTTAAAAATATGAGTGTTATGAGTATCGAAAAAATTGTTGAACAAGCTCTCCAGGATGGTTATCTGACCCCAGTCATGGAAGCTGAGGTCGGACGTATTTGTGACCATGCTTCGGAGCTTTCCATTGAAGAGTATATGGCGCTAGACAGATTAATGGGAGCGCTCCTAACTGGTGAGGTAGTGGCGGTACCTCGCAAACAGTTTATTAATGTGATGGAAGAATTAGTTTTGACCGAAGCGATCGCGCGGGTTGCAGAAATCGAAGCAACTAGCGAGCGTAGTTTAGATGTAGGTGATATTGCAGCCTATGCTCTGAATCGGTTACCACCTCTGTATGCCACAACCGAGGAAGGTGCTAATTACCAACGTCAGCATGCAAAGGAAGAATTACAAGTATTAATCGCCCAGCAAATTAGTGAAGCAATTGCTCGAAACTTGGATCGACCCAACGATGATCGAACTCCAGTGATGGCTAAAAGCAGTGGGAATGAAGTATTGCGTCAAGTTAGTACTTTACTTCAAGCCTATGCTCCTCACTTTGAACAAAAATAAACATTTACTCGGAAACAAAAGGTGACAAAATAGTAAACATGAGCATGTCCAAAAAATAATTCATGCCAAAAGTTTTTAGTTGTTACTCGTAAGGCGCACTGAAGTGCGCCTTTAGGTATTGCAAAATTTTGATTTGGAAGTTTTTATTGGAAATTTCTAGAAATACGCAAGTAAAAATTTTTGTTTATATGCCTTACCTAAAATTGAGTTATGACCTAGCAGGTAATTTGATAGACAAGAACAGCAATTATTGGCGTACTTCTACGGGGGTATCCATACTAACTTGCTTATAAAGCATCAACACATCTACATTACGCATTCTCAAACAGCCATGGGATACAGCCGTACCAACCACATCATAATTCGGCGTACCGTGGAAACCTATGTAGTTTCGACCATCTGACCAAAATCCAATCCACCTCAGTCCTAAGGGACTATCAGGTCCAGGAGGAAAAACCTTATCAGTAATTGGATGACGCCAAGAAGGATTGACAACTTTTTGATTTACTCGAAAAGAACCTGTAGGAGTTTCCCAACCTTTTTTACCTATTCCGGTGGGATAGCTGGCAATTGTTGTATTCCCACGGTACACATAAACTCGACGATCGCTTAAATCAACCGTTACTTTGATAGATCCGGAAGTGGGGTTAGATTTTATTGGTTTTTGGGGAACTGTTTGGATTGAAAATAAATCAAACAGGTTATCTACTGTCCGGTTTTGTGGTGAGATTCGTGCGATTCCTGTTGTTCTTGCTCCAGAATTCTTAACCCGTGATGATGTTTCACGGGAGGAATTCATGGTTGTTTTAGATTGTGCCGAACTGTCAATGTAGCATTTTGTTAGTAAAGACAAAATTGCAGTTCCAAAACATAAGAATATTAAGGTTTTAGCTATATATCCATTTCTTACCATCGCCATTACCAGTTTGATTTCCCAAAATCCGAATATTTACGCGATCTTTACTTACTTCTTTGCTTCACCAGTGCGAACCCTATTTCTTAAAAGAATGTCAAATGAATTTAACTTTCAATTATATTTACTGAAGGATAATATACCGAAATTTTACATTCTTTTATCATTTTTTTTACGGATTTGCCGATATACGCGGGCACACTAGTGATGTAGATATTGCGAACTTACCTGAATTTAATATAAATGTTCTTCCCTTTTCGGGGTTATTGATTTTCAGGACTATTAATTTTCAGGACTATTAATTTTCAGAACTATTAATTTTCAGGACTATTAATTTTCAGGACTATTAATTTTCAGGATTATTAAAACTTGGGTTAAGTTATCGCGATCGTATTTTTGTGGTGTGTGTGAGAAAAATCATGTTTGAAAAACTTTTTCTAGCTTTCATAATTACACTTTCTCTAAATTTTGTAATTGACCTTTCTACATTTAACAAAAATAATACTGGTGCTGATGAGCCTTCTGGGGTACCCTTTAACGAAAATGTTTTTGTACAAAGATTTAAAGATTGATACGGGTACTAAGTAGTTATGTAAATGTCAATAGGTAATGGTCAGTTATTAGTATTGCATACTCGTAAGTAGCATCAAGGTGAAGATTTAGTGAGAGGAATTCAGCCTTAGAAAGTTGATTATTAAAGGATACAGCCATATTCCTTAGATAAGATTTACGCAAAGTAAAATCAAACTTATATACTTCGGTGTTACAGTAATTAATCCGTCACTTTTGTTTGGAACTTCTTCTGAAATAACGTGTCTAATTGATAGGGATGATTTAAAGCCAGTGCAATCTATGAGTCAATCAATTCCTGTATCCTGGTCAACTGTTGGCGTCAAAGTTCCGGAAAACTCAGTGCAAGTTGACCAACTCTCAAACCACGATCTAATCCTGCGTTGTCAAACAGGACTGCGCCCCGACCGTGTTGCCTTTGCAGAGTTGCTAAAACGCTATCAATCTCAAGTAGACCGAGTTTTATATCACTTGGCTCCAGACTGGTCTGACAGGGCTGATTTAGCTCAAGAAGTGTGGATTAGAGTGTATCGCAATATTAATCGCTTGCAAGAACCTGCTAAGTTCCGGGGGTGGTTAAGTCGAATTGCGACTAATCTATTTTATGATGAGCTACGCAAACGGAAGCGTGTCGTTAGTCCTTTGTCCTTGGATGCACGTCGCACCGTGGATGATGGTGAAATGGATTGGGAAATCGCGGGTGATACCCCCGGTCCAGAAGAAGAATTGACCACACGCGAATTTTACGAGCAACTACGGGATGCAATCTCAGATTTGCCAGAAGTATTCAGAACTACTATTGTCCTGCGAGAAATTGAAGGCATGCCATATGAAGAAATCGCAGAAATTACAGGGGTTTCTCTGGGAACTGTAAAATCAAGAATTGCAAGAGCCAGAGCTAGATTACAAACACAATTACAAAAATACTTAGATGCCTAGATCGTTTATCCCTAGATAATTTGTCTAGTTATCGATGTGGATTATGTTTCAAAATCTTTACTGCCAGCAATTTAATTTTTATTTGCAAACAATTTGATTTCCTGATTATTTGATTTTCTAATTGTCAGCAAAATAAATACTTAAGTTAAAAATTGTTCCTAGTAAATTGGAGTGCTTCCACGAACGCATCTAAAGATTGATTAAGTTCTGATGCTTTTGGGTTTCTT
Organism: Mastigocoleus sp. MO_188.B34; assembly: GCF_030065675.1. Lineage (GTDB taxonomy): Bacteria > Cyanobacteriota > Cyanobacteriia > Cyanobacteriales > Nostocaceae > Mastigocoleus. The sequence continues at coordinate 69,503 of NZ_JASJDK010000010.1, forward strand.
TACCCGTATATGAATTTGTAGTAATGTTAATATGAATACAGAGTATCAGTTTGAGGACCGTTCCAATTTGCCACGATCTCAAGGATTGTCAGAGGGAATGGAAAAACATACCAATCAATCAACAGGCGCTATGGATATATTGAAGCGCGATCGCTTCGAACTATTGAGTGCTTACCTCGACGGTGAAGTAACTGCAGCAGAACGTCGGCTCATCGAGCAATGGTTGGATAATGAACCTGAAGTTCAACGTCTATATGTCCGTCTGCTTAAGCTGAGGCAAGGTTTACGAAGGCTTCCAGTACCAGAACAACAGCCCGTAGAAGAGACTATTAAGCAGGTAACAAAGCGTATAAGTCGCGGTTATCGCCAAGCAATAATTTATGGTAGCGCGGCAGTTGCTGCTTGTGTAATTGGTGCTGTAGGTAATTTGCTTTCCGGTGGAGATGGTGCGATAGTACAAATGGCAATCCGGGAGCCACAGCAGCAATCTTCAACATCAAGCGATAGCTCCTTAATGGTTGCAATAAACTCGCCGGTCTTCCCCATACCGAAAGCGGAAATATCTCCAGATAAAGCGGTTGGGGAAGTGTTAAACCGTGGTTGGGATGTGGATATCAAAGATAATGATTTTAATTAAATCTGTCAAAGTTTCTCGTCGTTAAATACTTCCGTGGGGATAGACTTTTAAATCGATAAATCAATAATCAATATTTTTATAGACCAATGGAGGCGTTGTAATGCAGCGCCTCCTTGATTTTTTACCGAAAAGTTTGGGTCTAAAGCCTCGCCTTTATAAGACGGTTTTCTGATATAGGTCACCCTCCCATTCCAATACAGTTCAGTTAAGACTTTTTTTAAAAAAATAACACTGTAGAGACGCGACATGTCGCGTCTCTACAAAAGAAATTTAGGCTTATCTGAACCGTATTTCCTCCCATTCTTAAAAAGAACTCAATCCTGATTTCAGCGTCAAGAAACAACAAAACAATCTTCCATTTTTAAACCGCATCCACTCCACCATCCATTTGGTAGCAGCAGTACACCGTTAAAACTGGTTATTTTATCTGGACTCATAAAATAGACCCAGGCTAAACCAAGACTTTTTCCTTGGAGAGCAAAAATTTCAACTTGGTGGCGGTTATAAAGATTTTGTGAAGGAACTCGCCCAGGGAGATAATCTTCCAATTCGTCTAATTCTTCCAATATCCCGAATTTCTGAAAGCTCAGTAAATATCCATAAACTAAACGCGATCCCATAGTCATACCCGGATAACCTACGCCTAGGTCAAATAATTCCCCCATAGTGTAAGCCGGTAATGCTCTATTGTGACAACCATCTAATTTCTTTGCGCAATACTTAGAATAGTTATTTTCACCAGGCTTAAGGGTGCCGTAGACAAAAACTCTGATGGATGTTATGATTTTTCCTTCTGATTCAGGCATGAGTTGTTTAGTCAGCACATTACTTTGCCTAGCGTTTAGAATATTTAGGCAGGCAAAATCAAAATTATATATCCAGTAGGAGTTTTTTGGTGGATTCCCGATACAGACCAGCAGAAATTGAGGCAAAGTGGCAAAAGAAATGGGTAGAAACTGGCTTACATAAAACTGATACAGACCTTAAGAAGCCAAAGTTTTACGCCACCTCTATGTTTCCTTATCCATCGGGTAACCTACATATGGGTCACGTCCGTAACTATACAATTACTGATGTGATTGGTCGTTTCAAACGCATGCAAGGATATCGAGTATTACATCCGATGGGGTGGGATGCGTTTGGTTTGCCTGCGGAAAATGCTGCGATAGATCGGGGCGTTCATCCCTCGAAATGGACTTATGAAAATATTGCCCAAATGCGATCGCAACTGGAGCCTTTGGGTTTATCAATTAATTGGGATTGTGAGGTAGCTACCTGCTCCCCGGATTACTACAAGTGGACCCAATGGATATTTTTGCAATTCTTAGAAGCAGGTTTAGCTTACCAGAAAGAATCAGCAGTGAATTGGGATCCAATTGACCAAACAGTATTGGCGAATGAACAAGTAGATAATCAAGGTCGTTCTTGGCGTAGCGGAGCCCAAGTAGAAAGAAAATTATTGCGACAGTGGTTTTTCAAGATTACTGACTATGCAGAGGAGTTACTTAACGATCTTGATAAATTAACAGGATGGCCCGAACGGGTCAAATTAATGCAGGCAAACTGGATTGGTAAATCAACTGGGGCATATTTGGAATTTCCAATTGTGGGAATGGAAGAAAAAATCGGTGTTTATACAACCCGACCAGATACGGTTTATGGAGTTAGCTATGTCGTACTCGCACCAGAACATCCTTTGACCGAGAAAGTTGCAACTAAAGAAAGAAGACCTGCGGTAGAAACATTTGTCCAAGAAGTTGCAAACCAAAGTGAGTTAGAACGTACTGCTGAAGACAAACCAAAAAAAGGAATTGCCACTGGCGGTAAAGCTATTAACCCATTTAATGGGGAAGAAGTACCCATTTGGATCGCTGACTACGTGCTGTACGAATATGGTACTGGTGCAGTAATGGGGGTACCCGCACATGATGCTCGAGATTTTAAGTTTGCGAATAATTATGATTTACCAATTGAGTTTGTAATAGCAGATCCCAAAGCAGTTGGCGAGCAAGATATTTCCCCATCACCAGATGACGGCGACCAAGTTATTCAGGTGGAATCCACAGAAGCCTATACCGAAGCAGGAATAGTCATAAATTCCGGTCAATTTACTGGAATGTCCTCCGAGTCAGCAAAACAAGCAATTATTGATTACGCCCAAGATAAAGGCTTTGGAAAAGCACGAGTACAATACCGCTTGCGGGATTGGCTAATTTCTCGACAAAGATATTGGGGTACGCCAATTCCAGTAATTCACTGTCCTGATTGTGGCGTAGTTCCAGTACCAGATGAAGATTTACCGGTGCAGTTACCGGAAAACGTTGATTTTTCTGGGCGTGGTCCATCACCCTTAGCCAAGCTAGAAGACTGGGTCAATGTACCTTGTCCAAATTGTGGAACCTCGGCTAAGAGAGAAACAGATACCATGGATACCTTTATTGATTCCTCGTGGTATTTCTTACGTTATCCCGATGCCAAAAACGAGCAGAAAGTTTTTGACTCAGCCAAAACCAACGATTGGATGCCGGTGGATCAATATGTAGGTGGAATTGAACATGCTATTTTGCACCTGCTGTATTCACGGTTTTTTACCAAAGTATTGCGCGATCGCGGTTTACTGAACTTTGACGAACCCTTCCAACGTCTTTTGACTCAAGGAATGGTACAAAGTTTAACTTATAAAAATCCTGTAACTAATAAATACGTTCCTGCTTCTAAGATAGATCCGAGTGATCCGAAGGATCCGGACACCGGCGAACCCCTGCAAGTCTTTTACGAAAAGATGTCCAAGTCAAAATACAATGGCATCAAACCAGAGGAAGTTATTAGCAAATATGGGGCAGATACAGCAAGAATGTTCATTCTGTTTAAAGCTCCGCCAGAAAAAGACTTAGAATGGGAAGATACAGATGTGGAAGGACAATTCCGCTTCTTGAACCGAGTCTGGCGTATAGTCACAGATTTTGCCCCCAAGTATCCTTCGTTGGCAAGCAAGCAAGGGAAATTAACTAAACCCGAAAAAGACTTGCGACGGGCAATTCACACTGCCATTAAAGAAGTCACAGAGGATTTGATTGGTGACTACCAATTTAATACCGCAATTTCGGAATTAATGAAGTTAAGTAACGCTCTGAGCGATGCTAGTTGTAAAGATTCTTTTGTTTATGCAGAAGGCGTTCGTATTTTAGTTAAACTACTAACACCATTTGCACCACATATTGCAGAAGAATTGTGGCATCAATTGGGGTATACTGCTTCTGTTGGAGATCAAAGCTGGCCAACTGTCGATCCTGAAGCCTTAGTTGTTGATGAAATAACCTTGGTAATTCAGATCAATGGTAAAAAACGCGGTGAATTACAAGTCTCAGCACAACTCGATAAAGCTGGCTTGGAGAAATACGCCCGGGAATCAGAAGTTGCTAGGCGGTATATCGAAGACAAACAAATTAAAAAGGTAATTGTTGTCCCCGGCAAATTAGTTAACTTTGTCGTCGGTTAAATTACCCCGAATCACACTTTCTCACATAAACACACTAATACGATGTCCACTAAATTATCCGTACAACCTGAAGAACCCCCTCCGGATTTTCCTCTGCTGGCTCCTTACCTGTGGCGCACAGTAAGCCACATATTTGGTGGTAACGGCAGAGGAGGACCTCCTGGTTACGGATGATTAGTTAACATTAATTACAAAATTTGAGCTTCGCGCAAATTACTTTGTGCGTTGAATATATTTTTGATTCGCTTCTTAACCGATAAATCGCGGAAGATGTAACTGCTTTTCGCGTAAATTGTGGATTTTATCCGAGAGCATTCTTTATATAAAGGTTAAGGTAAACAGATATCTATCCTTCGAGCGGAGGGTAGTTATACAGCATTAGATGAATAAAGCCCTTCAAAGCTTACAGGGCGAAATACCCTCATTCAATAATCCACCCACAAAACACCCAAATAAATTCACTTGAGGTACATTTTTCTATCTCATAGAAGGTATATTTCTGAAGCTATTAGTAGCAAGAGTTACAATCAGTCTTAATTAAATATTTTTCTTCGAAGTGGGGACGGTAATTGACTACTACCGATGACTCATTACGAACATAAAAAAGCGCTTGAGATTTTTGCTCACCCAAGCGCTCCCCCGTATATATGTATACCAAATCACTAGTTTGATGCAACATTTTATAATCGCTGTTTCCCCTTATACAAAGGGATTACGAAATTAACCTGTGGCAAACATATGGTGAAGTGGTATCACTCCTTGCACAAATACAGAATATCTTTTCTGGGTTATAACGGGGAATCGGGTGAGTGACAGTTTGTCAACTGACACTAGTGAAAGAGGGGAATATTTTTTGGTAAATCAACCTATTTTGTAGTGAAATTCTGCTTGACCCCAGTGCCAATGTGGTATAGCTGCATGCTAATAGTTTTAGTAATAACTTACTAGAGGGGCTAATGCCAATCCCCATTCCCTAATCCCCTAATTCCCAATCCCCATCCTCCCTGTAAAATATCGGCATGATAGTGGGTGAGAATTATGGAAATATTTGTTCCGGGACGTTTATGTTTGTTTGGCGAACATAGCGATTGGGCTAGTAGCTACCGTCGCGTTAATCCAAAAATAGCAAAAGGATTGACGCTAATGGTGGGTATCAATCAAGGGTTGTATGCTGAGGTCACACCCCATTCCGAACAATTCATTGTCCGGGTATCTCAAGGCACGAAGACGCCCCAAATTTTAACTTTACCCATGTCTAGACCTGTTTTACTAGCTGTGGCTCAAAAAGGAGGTTTTTTTAGCTATGCAGCTGGTGTCGCGTACCAAATATTGACCCAGTTTCATGTGGGTGGGTTAGAAATTAACAATTATTTAACAGATTTGCCAATTAAAAAGGGCTTGTCCTCCAGTGCTGCAATCTGTGTTTTAGTCGCAAAGGCATTTAATCAAATTTATGACTTAAAGATGACTGTACGGGGAGAAATGGAATTTGCCTACCTTGGAGAGGTTACCACTCCTTCTCGCTGCGGAAGAATGGATCAAGCCTGTGCTTATGGTAATAATCCAATTGCAATGGTATTTGATGGAGAGCACCTTGATGTCTTAGAGTTGAAGGTACCCCAAGATTTATTTTTTGTAATCGTGGATTTGGGAACTCAGAAAAACACGCAAACAATCCTTGCTCGACTCAATGACTGCTATCCTACTCCCGAAAACAAAATACAAGCAGACGTGCAAAAATACCTCGGTTCCGTGAGCCATAAAATTACCCAAGCAGCAATTGAGGCTCTGGAACAAGGAGATGCTGAAAAAATCGGCGATTTGATGCAAAAAGCCCAGGCTAAGTTTGACAAATATCTCATCCCTGTTTGTTCTGAGGAACTAACTGCGCCAAAACTACATGAATTACTCAAACATAAACCAATTCAACCTTACATTTGGGGCGGTAAGGGTGTTGGTTCTCAAGGAGATGGTGCAGCACAATTTGTTGCTAAAGATGAAGAAAGTCAACAAAAATTAATCGAAGTCATCGAGCGAGATTTCCCTCAAATGCAGTGTTTGAAATTAACAATTCATGCCCAATAGTAAAATCACAAAAGCCGTAATTCCAGCTGCAGGTTTTGGTACCCGTTTATATCCTGCCACTAAAGTCGTTAAGAAAGAACTTTTTCCGATTATGGATCGGGATGGTAAGGTTAAACCGGTCATTCAAGTGATCGTGGAAGAAGCGATCGCTGCTGGAATTGAAGAAGTTGGTATTGTTACCCAACCAGAAGATACGGGTGTTTTTAGGGATTTTTTTCAAAAGCCTCCCAGCAAAGAACTTTACCAAAAGTTGTCACCTCAAAATCGGGAATACAGTGAATATGTTCAAGAATTAGGTGGTAAGATAACAGTCCTAACCCAATCCGAGCAAGAGGGTTACGGTCATGCCGTGTTTTGTGCCAAGGAATGGGTTGACGGTCAACCATTTTTGTTAATGTTGGGCGACCATGTTTATTCTTCAAATACTGAGAAATCTTGTGCGCGTCAAATTTTGGATGTTTACGAGCAAAGTGACTGCAGTGTAATTGGTTTAGACACCATGTCAGTACCAACGATTCAAAAAGCTGGTTGTATTACTGGTACATGGCGAGAGTTCAAGTCTGTCCTTGAAGTTACTCAGGTGTATGAAAAACCAACTATTGAATACGCTCGTCAAAATTTAAGAGTGGAAGGAATGGAAGAAGATGAATTTCTTTGTATTTTTGGTTTGTATGCACTAACACCAAAAATCTTTGAGTTTTTGGAAGAACACATCAACAACAATTTTCGGGAGCGGGGTGAATTTCAGTTGACTTCCTGTTTGGATCGAGTGCGAGTTGCTGAGGGGATGACCGGTTATGTTGTTAAAGGTAAAAGCTTTGATACGGGTATGCCAAATGCTTACCGACAAACTATGATTGATTTTTTCTAGAATATTAAATCACTTTGCTTTTCTAGTGTTTTGAGTAGAGAACAGGAGTTAAATGTTCATAAAAACCAACAGAAAATGCGATCGCAGCTTTATCTCCAATTGCTTGATTCATAACAATAACGAGTTCCATATGCTCAGCCATTAATTAACCTCAAACATTTGCACGAGAAGGTCTTCTTTATTCGAGTGATATCCCCTTTGGGGATGCATGGAATGATCGCCACTGCTAGTCATAGTACTTCCCTTTATACCCCCATCTAAATAGAAACTCGGACTAATAAATATAGTCGTAAATGCACACCTGACGATCTACAAGAAATAATCCTGAACACATAAGATACAATAAGTTGATATTTATTTGATGTATACCAAGTTTCTAAAGACTTGCTTGCTGCAGGTTTTTTCGAACTATCAACTGAGTTCTGAATTTGTATTTTGTTAGAAAAATTACTATAAAAAATTTTTCTATATTTTCTGGAACTATTGGGGAAGAGTATGTAGTCAATATCAGCGTAAGCAACTTATATTTAAGCTCTATATTTAACCCACGGGAAATATATTCCCACCCCCCTATAGTCATCCCAAAATCCCGGTCATTATGACTGGGTTTTTGTTTTTTTTTTAGATTTCGTCATTTTGTAGGGTAATTACCGATTAAAAATTTTTCTATATTTTCTGGAACTATTGGGGAAGAGTATGTAGTCAATATCAGCGTAAGCAACTTATATTTAAGTTCTATATTTAACCCACGGGAAATATATTCCCACCCACTTATAGTTATCAAAACCCAGTCATTATGTCTGGGTTTTTGGATTATTGGTTATTGATTTTAAAATTAGAATTTATTTTAGATTAGCAAATTTATTGAATTTCAAGATTTATTTTTTAACATTGTTGGTAAAATAATCTTTGTTTTGCTGAAATTATTACATAACAATAATTATATTTCTGCTCGAGTAGGATTTCTCAAAAAGTAATAGTTACATAAATACTTTTACTTAAAAACCAATTTATTAGAGAAATTTCGGTGTGTTATGTCAGTAATTGAAAGTCAAAATAGTTGGTATAAGAATATTAATGTCAGCATTCTATGAATGAGCAGAAACCACAGCCAAAAGGTTATAGAGAAGACGACCTTAGCAAAAATAAACAAAGTCGTAAAAAAGTATCTCAATCTGGTGCAAAAAGTCAGAAATTAGATTCCAACAATATTATAGGAAGCGTTGCTGAAGGAGTTGCAAAGGTAGCAGGTGTTGAACAAATACAAGGTTTCAGTCTGAAACAAATGTTTTCCGAGGTCTTGAAAAAGCACTCTGAAGATGAAGTGGAAGAGTACTTCACAGTTGGTACTGCTACCACTACTCCTAATATTATGGATGTAGATACGAATTGGCCAAAACCTTGGGTTTTTTTCCGGACGCTTTGTGGTGCTTTAATTGTATATTTGGGTTTTATTCAAGCTTGGGAAGAATTTCAGAATATTAACCTTATTCCAGGTCTAATTATTGTTGGTTCTTTTGTAGTTCCATTTTCTACATTAATCTTCTTCTTTGAAATAAATGCTCGTAAAAATGTTTCTCTTTATCAGGTAATCCGATTAGTTTTCCTAGGGGGGATTTTATCGCTGATATTTTCATTATTTTTATTTCAAGTTAGCGGTACTCTTTCGCTTAACTGGATCGGTGCTTCTGTAGCTGGTCTCGTTGAAGAACCTGGTAAATTATTGGCGCTGATACTCGTAATAAATATTTCTAAGTATCGATACCTCCTGAATGGACTACTCTTTGGAGCAGCAGTTGGTACTGGTTTTGCTGCTTTCGAGTCAGCAGGTTATGCTCTGCGGGTGGGTCTATTTTCCAACAACGTCGATGTAATGTTGAGTCTTATTATGCTGCGGGGAATGTTAGCTCCATTTAGCCATATTGTTTGGAGTGGAATGAGTGCTGCTGTACTTTGGAAAATCAAAGGGGAACGAGAATTCAGCTTTACAATGTTGAAAGATCCTCGATTTCTACGAGTATTTGGTTTTGCTGTTGTGCTTCATATGGTGTGGAACAGCCCGCTCGAATTACCATTTTACGGGAAGTACTTTGCACTTGGTTTTGTTTCTTGGATTATTATCCTATCTCTTATTCAAGATGGATTAAAACAATTAAGGGATGAAAAGTTAACAGCAATGTCAATAGAAAATTCTCAAATTATTAGCGAACAAAATCTCACAACAGAAACAGATTGATTTTCTCTGTTGGGTCAAGAAGGTAGTTGAAGAATTTACCTGAAAATTTTTTTGATATTTTCTGGAACAAGTGGGAGGGATTATGTAGTCAATATCAGCGTAAGCTAATTATATTTAAACTCTATATTTAACCCACGGGAAATATATTCCCACTTCTATGATTATCCCTAAACCCCGGTCATTAAGACTGGGTTTTTGATTTTGTATCACTTGTCCTGGATGGGTAAAATAACTCAAAAAAATTTTTTGATATTTTCTGGAACAAGTGGGAAGGATTATGTAGTCAATCTTAGCGTAAGCTACTTATATTTAAGCTCTATATTTAACCTAAGGGAAATATTTCCCAATTCTATAATCATCCCCAAACCCCGGTCGTTAAGGCTGGGTTTTTTGGTTATTTATGTAGATACCTTCCATGGAACGTCTCTAAGTTTAAAAACCTCTTACTTCACCTTCACCCCGTGGGTCTGCTGCACCTTCTAAAGTATTATCGGGTGTGACAACAATAGTATTAGCATTTCCCCAAGATCTAGTCTGTTTAATTTTGTGTCCCCGACGACTTAGTTCTTCTAAAGTCATTGCACCCAAACCAAATTTTTCTACTCGCAACACATCGGGAAACCACTGATGGTGCACTCTAGACGCAGATACTGCAGAACCAGCATCCATATCATATTCCAATACGTTCAGAATTATTTGCAATACTTGGGTAATAATCTTGCTACCTCCGGGACTACCTACAGCCATACGGAGTTTTCCATTTTCGGTGACGATTGTGGGGGTCATGCTAGAAAGGGGAGTTTTATTCGGCGCGATCGCATTAGCTTCATTACCTAATAAACCAAAATAATTAGGTACTCCCGGTGCTGTAGCAAAGTCATCCATTTCGTTATTAAGTACAATTCCCGTGCTATCTACAACTATACCAGCGCCAAATTTCAGGTTAACTGTAAATGTTAAACTGACAGCGTTACGTTCTTTGTCTACAACTGTGAGATGACTGGTATCGGATGATTCGCGATTATTTAAATTTAATTGTTTTTGATTTGAATATTTTAGGTTTGATTCTTGAGAGTATAATTGTTTTTTAGATCTGCTTGAAGAAGTATTACTTGAAAAGCGTTGTAGGGTTTTTCGATCTGCTGGTTTAACCTCACTGGAACGCTTAACTTTGTCCATGCTAATTTGCTGACGCCGATATTTAGCATACGCAGGATTTATAAGTTGTGTAACTGGAACTTCCACAAAGTCTGGATCGCCTAAATGCTCTGAACGGTCTGCATAAGCAATTCGCATTGCTTCCGCAAGTAAATGTAAAGCATCGGGATGATGCCATCCTAATGATTTTAAATCTGTATCGCCAATAATATTGAGCATTTGTAATAAATGAACACCCCCCGATGATGGTGGTGGCATAGAACAAACCCGCGATGTGCGAAAATTACCACATACTGGCGATCGCCATTTTGGTTTATAGTTGCTCAAATCTTTTAAAGTAATTAACCCGCCATTTTTTTTCATGTCTGCAGTAATCAGACGGGCGATTCTACCAGTGTAAAAATTACGCGGATTTATAGCAGTTGCTTGCAGAGTTTTGGCTAAATCGCGCTGTATTAAGCGGTCTCCCGGCTGATAAAATTCACCATTACGAGTGAAAATTTTCCGCGTTACTGGGTTTTGCAAAATCATTTCTTTGCGTTCTTCAATAGCTTCGGTAAACTGTTGTTTGACTACAAAACCATCTCTTGCAAGGCGAATAGCAGGTTTAACAACAGTAGACCAAGGTAGTTTTCCATAGCGACTGTGAATTTCGTACATTCCAGCGATCGTTCCGGGAGTACCTACTGCTAAATAACCATTAATACTTGCACCCCGACGCACCTTACCATTTTCGTCTAAATACATATTTTTGGTAGCTTTGAGGGGTGCGCGTTCGCGAAAATCTAAAGCTTTAATTTCTCCAGTTTTAGCATTACGAAATAATAAAAAACCACCACCCCCAATCCCTGCTGAAAATGGTTCTACAACAGAAATTGCTAGGGTTGTAGCAACTGCAGCATCAACAGCATTACCATCTTTGCGCAACATTTCTAATCCGGCTTCGCTTGCTAAAGGATGTGCAGAAACTACCATTGCGTTTTTTGTACGCAGAGGTCTAACAATGATTGCAGATACTGCTTGAGTATAAAATACAACCATTGAAAATAAAAAAGCAAAAGTAAGACGGTGGTATTTACTAACAATAATCATTATGAATAATAGGAGTCATCAAATATTCTAGTAATTGTACTATATGACTCCTAGGTAAATTTTTCTTGTTTTAAGCCGCCCTTGTGCTTGAAAAACAACATATATAGCACTACATATTTAGGTTAGGACATTGGTGAATGCTGAAACCTATAATCAGTATACTTATGTCCTGCGGACACGCTGCACTAATAGACATCTCCGAAAAAGAATATAAAAGCCTTATGTAGTCAGGGGTGATATCTCATTTCTGGAGATGTCTAATGAATTTTGACTTTTTACTTGCGCATAGCACTATATTTTCTAGCATTTGTGTCTACATTTTGAATTTTGATGCTCAATACCCATTCTCGTGGTGGAATAAACTTGCATAACATATAAATGGACTGATGACGGTCAACTCTTCCTTTTTTACTCATTCTCTTGCTTCGTCTTTGATTGCACTAATAAGTTACATTAGTTGGTAACATGATTCACCTCCTGCTCATTTAATGAAGCTCGATCTGAAGATGTTTCGAGCAGCAGAAATGTATGAAGAAGGATTTAACATATCTGCTTTTACTTTATTTTGCAAAACAAATATGAAGCTACTCTGCAGCACCCAATTACAAGATTGGTCTATTTGGAGGGTACGTCATTTTTGTCCCACGGATTATCCCACACCAAATCAAGATTATGGTGTGGGGCTTACGGCGTTTAAGCTAAATTTTACTGACTAATACAAAACCACGTGTTTTACCTGAAACTGGATCGACTGTATTCATGGCTTTCCACAAATCTGCAGTTTTCACCCAAACAGGAGGATATTTATAACGAGAAACATCTAATATTAAAAATCTATCTGTTTCTTTGTTATAAGCTGCTATAGGTGAAATATGTCCACCTCGCTTTTGACCCATTGCTCTACGTAAATAGTTGATGATAATAAAGTTTTCAGATTGTTTTAAATTATTTGTTGCAAGCTTGCGAAATTCTTCTAAAGTCGTATTACCTGCATGATAAACTCGGGCTTTGGCTTGGTAACTTCCTAATAGTTTTCCTAATTCCTGTACTGTCATTCCTTGACGAGAAACCACCTCAGGAGCAATTACTTTAACAGCAGCTTTGTTGCTGAAGAAATTTTCTTGAGTAAATACACGATATGGTTTATATTTTTCTGATTCTGGTGCGGGAATACCCAAAGCATTAAGTACCATGACAATACTAGCAACACCACAGTATGCTTGATTTTTTTGAGTAACAAAATGCATACTCAGAGGGATAAAATCTTCTCTAGATTTACTTTTTACAAGTAAACTTTCCCCTTCATCTGTATTGAAACCAATTAAATTATCTGCAATCGGCAGTGTTTGAGCTAATACACTACCTACAGATATACACGCACCTAAAATGAAAGTTCTTAATGTAATTTTTATAGTTTTAAGTGAGTAATTTTTCATTAAACATTTACCTTCGATTTTCAAACAAAATTTTGCACTAACAGTTGGGAGTATTAAGAAATTAAAATATTAATTAGATGTTAAATATATAAATAAGCTACCACTGAATTTTGTTTAATCGAAAGTTAAATCTTAAGGAATAATTATAAAAATTGGTTAATTAAAATTATTGATTAAATTAATTTACTTAAGTGTTTGTAATTAAATTATCCTACTTTGACAAGAACAGGAATAAAATTTTTAAACAAAGTTCATGTATACATGAAAGTACTTTTTGGCACATCTGTAAAGATTTAATGCATGAAGAATGGTAATCTTTTTAAATGGAGTTTTTAAATTTGAGATTCTTCGCTACAGTTTATCTTTGTGAACCATGCATACAAAAGCATCTTTACCAATTAGTATTTTAGATGGTAAAAATACTTTACCAATTATTGAAGCTTATTTTGAATTCAATCATCTAAAGCAACTGTATCGTCAAGGTTGGTTACAACATGGTATTGAGCCAAAGTATTGTGAAAGTGTTGCTGAACATTCATTTTGTGTCGCCTTATTAGGTTTGTTGCTAGCAGATCAATATCCAGAATTGGATGTGAATAAAGTTGTGAGGATGGCTTTAATTCATGATTTAGGAGAAATCTACGCCGGTGACTTTACTCCCAAAGATAAAATTGACAAGAATCACAAGTTTGAATTAGAAAAAAAATCGGTTTTGCAAGTATTTAATAAGTTACCTAATGGATGGAAGTGGATTAACCTATGGGAGGAATACGAACAAGGTATTTCTGCAGAAGCTAATTTTGTCCAGCAATTAGACCGATTAGAGATGCTTTTACAAGCAAGTATTTACGAGCAGCAACGACAAGTAGATTTGTCTGATTTTTTTGCATCTACAGGATGGGATGTCTTTTCACCGGAATTACAATCTATATTCCAATTTTTAGAAGATTTAAGAAAGGGTTCCAAGGTATCCTTAAGTAAATAATCTATTTTTTTGATATTTAGTTGATGCTATCGGTCTTGTACTCATTACTCATAAAAATGCTTTTGCTTCTCTTAGCACCTTCGGATCGAAACTCATTCCCAGACCAGGTTCTTGGGGAACCTTAATTACACCATTTTCAGGTTTGAGTACAGGGGTAAACCAATCTGTATATTTAAGGGATTTAGCATTGTATTCATGATATTTATAGGGACTAGGAATACATGAAGCACAATGCAGTGGATAATTTATTCCTGGTCCTCGCTCTGGGTTATGAATTGTAGTGAGAATACCTGCACTTTTGACTTGACATGCTACTCTAATTGTACGTATAAACCCACCATAAAAAATTAGATCTGGTTGGACAATGTCAATAGTACGCTGTCGAATCATGGATTTGAACCGCGACCAGCTGGTTTCCAATTCCCCTGCTGCAACTGACATCGATAAAGCATCAGTAACATGTTTAATTTCTTCTAGTTCTTCAAACGGACAAGGTTCCTCAAAAAAAGAAACATTATGAGCTTCTAGCATTCTACCCACCTCGATCGCTTTTTTTGAATCGTAGGAGCCGTTAGCATCTGCATGAATTGCGATGGAATCACCAAGGGTTTTACGAGCAAGGGAAATTAGACTTTCCGTACGTCCGGGAGCAGCATCAGAATTATTGCTCATTCGCCCACCAATTTTGAATTTTATGGCTTTTGCTCCAGTTTCCTCAATCCGTTTTTGTGCAAATGCAACTTCTCTTTCTGGGGTAGTATCACGTCGTAAACTGGAGAGATATATGGGGATTTCCGAGCGAAGTACTCCACCTAAAAGTTCTCCAACAGGTTTACTTGCAACTTTTCCTAACAGGTCTAACAAACTCATCTCGACCCAAGCAACACAGCACCAAAACGGTAATCCGCCGAGCTTATAGTTGCGACGGAATAAATAAACACCATCAATCAATGATTCTAGCTCGCGTGCATCTTTACCAATAAAATAGGGAATAACTAAATTTTGCAAGATGGGATAGAAATTCTGGACATATTTGTATTTATGAGCGATTGCAATCCCAACTGCACCATCACTTGAAATACTACGAACAAAGTATATTTCTCGATCACTGATTCTGTAATCCAGTTTCAATAATTCAATCTTTGCAATCTTTACAGGTGATGTGAAAATTTTTTCTTTGAGGATTGGAGCTATCTCTAATACCTGACTCATATGAAAAATAGATTATGTATTTTGATTAATGACTGGCGATATAATCTCTCAACACAAACACACTTTAATATGTCATTAAGTTTCAATATGTACTCAATGGCTGGGCTAGATTGAATTTGGGATATTTTTTCAATTTTTTCAAACTTTAAACAGCAAAGTGAAGCGATATAAGTTGATTATAATCCAATATAGAAATTGTATGGGCGCACCGATGTGCGCCCTTATGACTATAACCAATGGTGTATATTTTATCTGTAGAAACCTGAGATGAATTTGATAAAATTACCCTACAATGGATTTATCCTGCCGCTGCTGTAACTGGCACACTGTCAGATGATGCCGAAGAAGTATTTTCCATGCATTTGTGTAGATTTTCTCTTTCTTCTGTAGACAAAAGTTTTTCTCCTGCGATCGCATTAATTGCAGCTTGTTCGGGAGATTTAGCTCCAGGAATTGCAACAGGTTGTGCGGGGTGAGAAATTACGTAGCGAAGAGCTCCTGTCACCATTTCTTGTTGAGATGGGAAAACAGTTTTTAGTTTATCTACTTTAGCAATATTCTTTTCTAGTTTTTGTTGAGCTTTTTCTTTTTTATGCCATTTGGAACGAATAGTATCGGTAAAAACTGTATCTGCTGAATACTTACCAGAAAGTAAACCTTTAGCGAGAGGTCCCCGAATCATGACCGCAATTCCATGTTCTTGACAGTATGGTAATATGTCTGAATCTGGCTTGCGATTTAATAGTGAATAGTCAATTTCCAATACTTGACAAGTATTATTGACGTTAAACTTCTTCAGTACTTCTAAATCATTGGTTGAAATACCATAAGCTCGGATATGACCTTGCTGTTTGAGCATCTCAAACCCTTCCAGGTAAATGCTAGGATCTTCAATACTACCTTCATGACAAAGCATTACATCGATCCAATCTGTACGGAGGCGATACAAGCAAGCATGGGCACACAGACGAATATTTTCCGGTGAATCCTTAGGTATTGGATGACCTTCGCGTCTTCCCCAGCTACCAATCTTAGAAACTATATATACTTGCTGACGAATACCTGTTAAAGCCTGTCCTAAGCGTATTTCAGATAATCCTGGTGGAATTCCATATGCTTCAGCAGTATCGAATAGATTAACTCCATTATCAAATGCACTGCGTATAGTAGCTAAAGCCGTACCATCGTCAATATTACCCCATTGATTACCAATATTCCAGGTACCCATACCAATCGCAGACACTTTAAAACCTGTGTTACCAAAATCTCTGTAAAGCATATATAATCGCTCCTAAGGAAAAATACATAAAAATCAAAAATCAGAAGATGGGAGTCAGGAGACAGAAGTCAGGAGTCAGGAGACAGGAGTCAGAAGTCAGAAGTCAGGAGTCAGGACAGACCGCGCCTACGGCGTTAACGTAAGTTGGGCGTAAGCACAGCAGAAGTCAGAAGTCAGGAGACAGGAGTCACAAATCACTAATACCAATGACCCATTACCCATTACCTAATCACCAATCCCCATATGCCGCTTGCGGCGGCGGCACGCAGTGCTATCACCTCTAAACCATAGCTGACTGAAGCACTTCCACAGACTGGAGCATTTCTGCTGCTTGAGCTTGTTTTGCTTGGGGTAGTTTTTGGATATAACGTTTGTAGTAATAATGGTTAAATCGTGTTTCTAAAGAACTTAAGATTTTTTCTAACCAAGGACTACCTTTGCCAAAAGTTAGACGACGGACTAATGGTTTGATTAAAATCTCGCGTCTTCGACCTCCAAGTCCCTTATAGCGCTTATGGAAATACTTGTCTTCATAAAGGTTCCACTTACCACGTAAGTGAGTTAAGCTTGCTAAATCCCAAGCATCATTCCACCGTAACATGAAATAGGGAAGATCTGACCATTCAAAATCTGGTATTTGTATGCTTCCTGTCAATGCCATCAAACCTTTTTGATTCTTACTAATTCCCAAAGTATCGGTGGTAATCACAGAATCTCGTTCGCAATAAATGGTACCGCCAGCTTCTAATACCATCAAACAAAAATCAATGTGTTCGCGTGTCGCCAACATTCCTTCATCAATTTGAACGGTACCATCAAATATTTCTGTACGAACTAGCATGCAGTGAAATTCAACGTATTCACATTGCACTCGTTTGAGTTCGTCGGGTACATTAACAACATGCTCCCCTGTGAGATAAGTCTTTTGACGTATACACCTTTGGGGTTTGCCGTCTACTTCTTTAATTTTAATGCGGTTTTCTCCACCGGCATTATGAATTACTTGGTGTTCTGGTTGTCCCAGACAAGTAAGGGGTCCAACGACTGCGGCTCCGGTTTCTTCTGCACATTCAACTAATTTTGTCAACCAACCGCGTTTAACTACTACGTCATTGTCTATAAAGACAACATATTGAGTTGTGACATGACGCAAACCTACATTTCTTGCTTGGTTGGGAGAAACATAGTATGGCGTTCTAACTAATTTAAAGTTTTTTTCCTGAGATTTTTCTTGGAGGTACTGTTGAATATGTTTGGGAGTGCAGACATCAACATAAACTAACTCAAAGGGATAGTCGGTATTTTCATAAATACTTTCCAGAGACTGCTGAGTATAGCTGAAACGTTCCCGTGGTACAACAACAAGAGTTACTTCTGGTTGAGTCATTTTCGATATCTCCACTGTTTAGTTTTGTTGTTTTAAGTTTTAAGTTAAATTTTGTAGTTTTAAATTGCTGGTTGACGAAGATAAAAATTTCCCAACCCGATCGAGCGCAATTGAAAAATTACTAATCCCCAATCCCAAGTCGCCAATTCCAAATCCTCGATCAATTGAGTATGCTAGAAGTTATAAAAGAAGAACTGGAAACTGAAGAATCAAGTATTGAAGTTATTGCTTGCTCTCCAGGGGAAATATTTATTGCTTGAAGCATTGGTGCGCGTTGTTGTGAGGAAGGATAATGGATGACGCTAATTTTTTCTTGATGAACTTGCAACTTGTACAGTTCATCTGAATCCAAACCCAATACTTGACCAATTAGAGATTTAATAATGGAAGGGCGAGCAACGACTAACCCAGTTACTAATCTGTCTGAACTTGTAGACTTTGAGCTTGATACGGAATTATTAGCCTCAATAGTTTTTTGCCAAATCCGGGGAAAATCTTCTCGTAATACTTGCAGTTGCACTGTTGCTGGATGATATTGCAGAATCTGCTCTGCAAGTATTTGGGAATTACCAATATCTCCACTAATGCTAAAGTCGATGAAAACTTTCTCTAGGAATTTAGCTAACTTTTGAATTGGTTGTAGGTTAGTATTTTGTGGATTAATATTTTGTGGATTGATATTTTGTGAATTGATATTTTGTGAATTGATATTTTGTGGATTAGTATTTTTTGGTTCAGTATGTCCTGAAGGAACTAGTAACAAGCGGAGACCTTGAGAATCTCCCTTGGGTTTGGGTAGAGTTTCTCCCAGTTGCGTCGTCAGATTTAAAGCTTCTATTTGTGCTTGTTGGCGGTCGTCACCAGAAAAATTTAAGATACTGATTCCACAGTTAGACTGTTGCATGGCATGATAGCGATCAGGTGTTAAACCAAGCGCTGTGGCGATTAAAGCACGGTTAATTCCAGAATGCCCCACTAATAACAGGGTTTGACCGACATGATGGGGTAGTATGTTTTCCCAAAAATTTTGTGCCCTTTCATACAAATCGAGGACGGGAAAGCAATATTCCTTGGTCTTAACTGATGAAGACTGATGGGGGATAACTTTCATACAAAACTCATGGGGTCGTTGTCTCCAGCAACGATAATCATCAGCAAATTGTTCTTGCACGTACTTTAACGGTAAACCTTGCCATCCGTGCAAGTCAATTTCTCGCAAATCCCAAGGACGAGCATTTAATTTGAGATCATCAGCACAAAGACCCATAGTAGTCAATATTTCTCTGGCTGTTTCTTGAGCTCGTTTTAGAGGACTTGCATACAAACCATCGATTGCTATCCCTCTTAAGGAAACACCTATTTTTTGGGCGCTGTCAATACCTGCTTGTGTTAAAACAGATTCATCACTGCTACCCTGATGGCGACCCTGAGCATTATAAGTACTTTGACCGTGACGCACCAGAATTACACGGGTACCAGGAGTACCTTCGTAAAAGCTCTGTGTTTTTAAATCGCTTCTTAATTTATTCAATTCCCAAAGCATAGGTATGTTCTCCTTAACTAATCAAGGTGGACTTAAATTAACCACCTGTGTGAATTTGAAATATCTCAAAGCCTTGTGTTTATGTAATTACTTACTTTGAAGCGCACACAGAGCACATTTTACGAATCACTAATCACACTAATCACCATATGCCGCTTGCGGCGGGCACGCAGTGCTATCACCGATTACCCATAACCAATTACCGAAGGTAGATATAGCGAGTATTTTCAACCCAATCTAGGAAACTGAAGACGAGGTAACTAAAGGCTTGAAATTTTCCGTATCTTTAACCTTTTGCTTTTTCCTCAAACCAATACTATGACGAGCATAGCTGTGCTTGAGAGCATAAATGTCACTCATCCAACCGTTGACTATCCTTTCTGTTGATTTGAGCCAAGTAGCAAACCAAGGTTTGTGCTCTTTCCAGGGAAAGCGAGTAATTGCAGCCCGAAGCAAAGACCGATAGCGACGACGTCCTAGGCGATAATAGCGCTTTTCAAAATACCAATCTTCTTCCAAGTCCCATTTTTGACGAAAATGCTCAAAGCTAGCCATATCCCAAGCATCACTCCAACGTAACATAAAATAAGTTACATCTGACCAATCAAGATGGGGTCCCGTAACATAGGTTACTATACTTTGGCGATCGCAGTAAACTTTACCACCAGCTTTATGGGTTGCTGTTAAGCATAAGTCAATATGTTCGCGGGTGCTGAGCAGCCTTTCATCAAAAGGTCCGGTTTTTTCAAACAATTCAGTACGAACTAAGGCGCAGTGTAATTCAACAAAATCGCATTCGGTGAGATTGAGTTGTTCGGGTATTTTATTTACCCTTCTTCCTTCGAGATAACTATTTTGTACTCCATGGCGAGTTACCTTACCATTATTTTCTCTTATATCTATATAAGTTTCTCCACCACCATTGTGAATTATTTCGTGAAGAGGTTTATCTAGACAGGTAAGGGTACCAACTACCATTGCATCTGTCTCTTCCGCAGATTTTATCAAGGAAGTTAACCAACCTCGTTTAACAAGAACGTCATTATCAATAAAAACAACATATTTAGTTTTCACTTCACTCAGTCCAATATTTCTGGCACGATTGGGAGAGATATAGTGATTGGTTCTAATTAATTTAAATTGTTTTTCTTGTGCTTGTGCTTGTAAATAACGTCGAATATGTTTTGGAGAACCCCCATCAACATAAACTAACTCAAAGGGACAAGCTGTATCTTGGTAAATGCTTTCGAGAGATTCCCGTGTATAGCTAAAACGCTCCCGTGGTACTACAACAATGGTTACATTTGGCTTAGAATTGGTAGATACTTCCATTTTCAATCTCCTTTTTGATAACTTTTGCTCTTCCAGGTCTTTTAGCGACCAAAAGCAATCAGATTTGACTTAATTTGATGTTCTTGAAGTTGTTACCTGGTACATCACACAGCAACAACAGCGTTCTCCAAAAACTCTTGCAATAAACTGGATGTTTTCTGTGCTCCCTCAAGTTCGATTGGTTCGCAGGTATTCACAGAACCTTGTTTATTCAGATTGGCGATAATCTTTTGACTCAAAGACTCGGGATTCAAATCCGCAGGATGAATTATTTCAGTAAGTCCGAGTTTTTCTAACTTCTCTGCTCTGATTTTTTGTTCCCAATCTTTATTAGAAGGGAAAATCATGGAATTAACACCTGTTCTGAGAATATTCATTGTGGTGTTATAACCGCACAAACTGATGGAAAGTTCTGCTTTTTCCATATAAGGAATTAAATTAGCAGTATACTTTCTCAAAGTCAGATTAGTTTGATTTGCTACGGTTTCTTGTAGTTTTAGAAACTTTTCTGCTGGGAAGAAAGGACCAGCAAAAGCAATTATTTGGTGTGGTAAAGATTTACTAATCAGTGGAATAGCTTGCAGGATAGATTCTAACAGATCGTGCCCTAATTGTCCCCCACCAATAGTAACTAAAATAGTTGGTTGATTCAAATTAAGAGTTGCTAAATCTTCCTCAGTAAGTAGCGGATTTTCTGGAGATGATTGAGCAACATAACCGGTATATTTAATTTGACTTTGAATTTCTTTAATTCGAGGAAAGCTTTCCGCTAGATTATGAAATTTTGGGTCTGAATGAACCAGAAGTAAATCAAAATATTGGTTCATTAAATTACAAATTTTATCGGTGACAGCTTCTCGATTATCGTAGTGTTTCGCCATCACAATATCACGTAAACTGGAAACTACTTTAGTTTTTCTTCCCGTTGCTTTGATTCTTTGCAAAAGTGGAATAGCTTCAAATTCAAACTGATGTTTGTTAAAAGGGTAACCCTCAGTAATTAAGCAATCAGGTTGAAATTCCTCAAAAACCTGTAACAGCTTATCTTGACGCACCTGTTTGACTTCTTCAAGGTCTTGGGAGCTATCTGCAACTTTAACCTGGCGATTTTCTGATAATAGCAAAGGAAGGGTAACCACCTGTACTCCAGCAGGAGCTTCAAAACCTTCTACTTCCCACCCAGCTTTTACAAAACAAACTTGGAAATCTTTAGCTAGGGAGCGTAAAATCTCCAAGCTCCTAACCAGGTGTCCCATTCCCAAATGATATTGACAATAAAATAAAATCTTTTTTTTCATGTAATCCCCACTTCCCTCCAGCCTTATTCCATTTTTCTTGTATGAGCCGAACGCAAAATTAATTGAGAATAAAATAAAGCAATAAATGCCAAATATTAAAGTCTTTTGCAGTCATTAATTTTAAATAGATAGACTATGCTCTGTTTGCCATTTAAAGCTACTTTCTTTACCAGGATTAACTGAATCAACTTTTAATAGCTCTTGAATAAATCTCGTGGTGTTTTGAGCGCCTTGTAATTCTACATAATTTGAAATTTCTATATCCCTTTTTTTATGAAGAGAAGTAATAATCTTTTGTGCTAGGCGTTCGCTTGGTAAATCTTCAGGACGAAGAACATCAAGAATACCCAATCTTTCTAGTTTTTCCGATCTAGTTCTTTGTTCGCTACCGTCGTTTGACGGATAAATCATGGCATTGACACCAGTTCTTAGAACATTCATTGTCGTGTTGTAGCCACCTAAACTAATTGACAGCGCTGCTTTCCTCATATAAGAAAGTAAATGTGCTGTGTATCTTCTAAAGTTAATATTATTCTTATTAGTTGCTAATTTTTGCAATTCTAAAAACTTTTCTTCCGGCATAAAAGGTCCGGTAAATATTTGAATTTTATGGGGCAAGAACTTCTCTAAGATTATACTTGCATCTAAGATTTTTTCAATCAGTTCATGTCCAAATCTACCACCACCAATACTAACTAAAATCATTGGCTCTTTGCGGCTAAGACCAGCAATATCTTCAGCTGTAGGAGGTAAATTCTTTGGAGGTGATTGGGCAACATAACCCGTGTAGTTAATATTACAATTAATCTCCCCAGTTAAGGAAAAATTTTCTTCTAATTTATGAATTTTTGGGTCTGAATGAACCAGTAACAGATCGTAATACCGATTAATTAAATCACGTTTTTTAATTTCTAATTTGGCTTTATCCTGATAATAATTTTTTGATAGAACGATATCTCTAACGCAGCAAACTGCTTTAGTACGTCCCCTACTTGATTTGACTTTTTCTAAGAGAGGAATTAGCTCAAAAGCAAGTTTACCTTTACTAAAAGGATACCCTTCTGTAATCAAGCAATCAGGTTGAAACTCATCAAATATCTGCAAAAGTCTATGTTTGCGAATCTCTTTAACTTCTTCCAAGTTCAGGTTATTATCTACCACCTCAAGATTGCGATTTCTAACTCTCAAAGCTGGAATGCGGATAGTTTTCACGGAACAGGGGATTTCAAAATTTTGGACGACAGGTCCACCATCAATCAAACAAACTTCAAATTGTGTGACTAGACTACGAATAATTTCTGCACTGCGAACCAGATGACCCATACCCATCAGGTTCTGACAGTAAAACATTATTTTTTTCATTGCTATTTCATTGTTAGTTTAGCAGTTTTTAGAATTCAGTCTTCTTCCATCTTTCAGTCTGATTTTGTGCGATATTAATTTGCAATACTTTCTAATAATGACTTCCCAATAATTCCCCTATATTTCCATTTCCGGAAAAAACTAAGCTGCGATCGCGACTTTGGACTGAACTACATCTTTCAATATTTGAGCTGTTTTCTGGGCTCCTTGAAGTTCTAATTGTCCAAAAGCACTGGTTGTAGGTAATGTTTGCAGACGATCTATTACTTTACTTGCAAAGATATCAGCTTGTAAGTCTTCTGGGCGAACTACACTCAGGATACCTAACTGCTCTAATTTTTCGGCTCTAATTCTCTGTTCGCTATCTTTATTAGAGGGATAAATCATTGAATTGACACCTGTTCTGAGGACGTTCATTGTGGTGTTATAACCCCCTAAACTGATCGAAAGCCTAGCTCTTTCCATGTAGGATAGTAAATTAGGGGTATAACGCTGGAAAGTGACATTAGACTTATCAGCAGCTAACTTCTGGAAATAAACAAACTTTTCTTCAGGCATAAAAGGCCCGGCAAAAATTTGGATATGATGGGGTAAATGTGAATCAATAATTGAAGCGGAATCAATTACACATTCTAGTAAGTCATGTCCCAACCTACCTCCACCTACACTCACCAATATCGTTGGTTCCTGACGGTTGAGATTAACGATGTCTTCCAGAGTAAATTCTATATTTTTCGGCGATGATTGCGCTACGTAACCAGTGTAATTAATTTGACACTCAAGTTCTCCGGTAAGAGAAAAGTTTTCTTCCAAACGATGAAGTTTTGGGTCTGAATGAATCAGCAACATATCATAATACTGGTTCATCAGTTCACATCGTTCTTTCTCCGCCTTTGCCCTGTCTCCATACTGCTTTACCATGATAATATCTCGGAGACTACAAACAATCTTGGTGTCTCGCCCTGATGCTTTTATTCTTTGAAGCAGTGGAACTAATTCAAATGCTAGGCTCTTTTTCTTACTGAAAGGATATCCTTCGGTCACTAAACAGTCGGGTTGAAAGTCGTCAAATACTCTCATCAGCTTGCGTTTACGGATTTCTTGTACCTCTTCCAGGGTCTGAGAACTATTGACTACCTTTATCTGCTTACCCTCTGCTTTAATTGCCGGAAGGTGGACAACTTCTACACCGTCTGGCATTTGAAACCCTTCTACAATTTGTCCCCCATCGATCAAACAAACCTCGAAGTCTTTAACCAAATTGCGAATAATTTCTGTAGTCCGCACCAGATGACCCATACCTAAAAGATTTTGGCAATAGAACATAATCTTTTTCATTCCACTCTAACCTCCCTTCATAAAGTGTTTATGTTAGTCGCTGGTAGACTACACAAGTGTCTCTTTTTACAGCTTCTTGTTTATCAATGAACTTTTAATGAAACTTTTATGAGAAATTTTTCATCTAATTTGACACGTGTGACCAACAAGTGAGAGTAGTTCGTAAAAAAGTATGAGATTTATTTTACGCTTCCTAATATGAGATCCTGTAAGTCTTCTTCGTTGTGCTCCATTGGGCTCAATTCCCACGCCATTTTACCGAAACATAGTTGGGAAAGCTCTTGTTCTATTCTTGGTAGCGCATCTAAATCTAAACGGGATACAGGAGAAAAATGCTTACTTGTACTGTTAAGTTGTTCCATAACAGTTTCTAGTAAATTCTCTGGAGTTAAATTATCTGGATGAATAAATCTAAATAAACCAAAGCTACTCATTCTTTGAGCGCGAATTAATTGTTCTTGAACTGGTTGGGTACGAGGAACAACCACAGCTCTCTTACTTAGAGATAAAATCTCACAAACAGTGTTATAACCTGCCATTGAAACAATGGTATCAGCAGCTTCCATGTAGCTAATAATATCATCCGTGAATTCGCAAATCTTGAAATTTGGATTGTTTTGAGCCACCTGAGATAATGCTTCCCTTTGGGATGATGGCATTTCTGGACCCGAAACAATTAGACTCTTGATGGAAACCTCAGAAGTCTGGTAAATAAAACTCTGGAGGTAAGTATCTATCAAACGATAGCCATCCTCACCTCCACCAGGGGTAACAAGAACCAATTTTTCTGATGGTTTGATTTGCAATTCTTGACGGATAGTAGAACCAGACTTGAGTCCTAGTTCTCTACGGATATAGCCGCAAAAATTTACTTTTTTGACAATTGTTGTAGAGAAATTATACTCTTTAACTAAATCAAATACTTCCGGCATCCCAACAACCAATATTTTGTCATAAAACCACTCAATAGCTTGGTAGTATTGATTCTTTTCCCACTCGGATATCGTAACTTCTGAACGGTCTAAGATATCGCGCAAAAGTAAAACTAACTTGGTTTCAGGTTTATGAGTATTCAAATAGGTCAGAGTTTCCTTTAACTCACTTTGCAAACCATAGGGTTTTTTATCTACAAGTAATAAATCAGGTTGAAAGTGAACGGCTGTTGTCTTAATTAATTCAGAGCGTAACCTTATGGTTTTTTCCGTACTTGTTCGTAAATATTTAGCTGATAGTTTACCTTCTCGATCGCGCCCAATACAAGGAAGTTTGATGTAATCAAGACGCGGATGTAATCGAAAGCTATGGATAGCTGGGGAACCAGACACTAAAATAATGGAAATATCCGGGATTGAGTCGAGTAAATAATTACAAATAGCTAACATCCGGCGAATGTTTCCGAGACCGAATGTATCGTGAGAGTAAACCATCAGTCTCATAGTTTTTCCTCATTTAATTTTATGAACTACTCGTCAATCATCAATGATTGAATCATAAGCAACTGTAGCTATTGAGATGAAATATATTAGTGTGAGGTATATTGATAGGAATGACTTCTATTGCTTGCACAAATCCCACAACTAGTCACATAGTTGTGTTACAGCATTTGACACAAATTAAACAGATATTAAATGTGCGTGTATCTGGAAATAGAATTAAATCTGTATCTTTATTGATACCGTCAATATATCATACTAATTCATTGAATTATCCCATACCAATGATTTATTCGGCTTATTTTTCATCCCTTCTGGTGTCTCATAAGGTTCTTTGCCAGATATCTACCATAAGTATGATACATGGCACTTCTCAAATGCTTGTACTTTTAGGTCTGCTGTTCTGAATCCCTGTCAAAGCAGTTTAATTTATGACAATGTAACTACTAAAACTTATTTAGGTAGATATTTGCTAGTCATTGGATAAAATATTCTGATTTGATTCAAGTTTGTTAAAAGCATTATATATTATTTCTTTGGGAAATAATCTATCTTCAATAAGAAATATAAGCGTATTCTGATTTCCACAAAATACATTGGGATCGAAAATCTATATCTTAAGGTGAGGTTTTTCTTTCTATCCGTTGATGAATCTGATATTTGGGGTAATGTTACGGAAGCTGCGTCTAGGGGCAAACTAAACGGTATAGTTTAATAGCACTCCGTAAAAAGTACCGAATGTTATTCAGGAGTCAGAACT
>NZ_JASJDK010000068.1 GCF_030065675.1 Mastigocoleus sp. MO_188.B34
TTTTTGTTAGTATTTCTGGCTAAAGCTTGCATTACTGCTTTTCCTGTTGAGTCCAGTACCATCAATTGTAAATTTTCAGGTAGATAAATGTGATTTTCTGTAGGATATACTTTCACTGAAACCTGATATTTAGGTGCTTCTACTGCTTGAAAACCAACTACCAGTGCTATGGATTCACCTGCTTGTTCTATACCTAAATTAAGCAACTTACCTCGTTCAACCAAAGATAAAGCATCTCTAAATCTAAAAGCCGGTTGAGTTTGGAAAGAAGGTGCTAACATTGCTTCCGTTGCTTCCCAACCTATATCAAAAGTACCATGCAACCAATTACTCAACTTCACTATAGATTGATTTGCTCGATTTAAAACTTGTTTTATACCTGAAGTGGCTGTTACTGATTGTGGTATTGGTAATGGAATCGCACTGGGTGCTACAAAACTCAAATATAACAATAATTGATTTGGTGCCAATTTAAATAATGATACTGGCAATTGATAATATTCATTCTGCAAAGCTTCTAAATTTACAGATTTACAATAATAATTTAGTTGGTCGTAAGGTAAAAAACCTTTAATCATTACCTGTCCTTGTTCTTCTAAAACCTCAACTAAAACGTAAAAATTAGCCGCAAATTCTGGAACATCAATAACAGTTTTTGTTACTGCAATAAATCCTCCAGTCAAATTATCTGTATTAAGTAAACAGACAATTAAGTCGCCTACTTTGATATTACATACTGCATTAATTTTACTAGAATATTGTGGTTTTAGAATTGAACATTCATTTCTATTAACTTGTAGTTCAGGTTTTCTTTGTTTAAGCCATTTTTCAAAACCAATTAACGCCAGTGCATTCTGATGATTTTGCCAACGTAAGGTTTCATCAATAAATCTTTCATCAATAAATCTTTCATCAATAAATTCATGGCTAATCTCTGTTGATCGTACGAAATCTTCTGATTCAAGTTGAACAACTTCTAATGGCAGATTTAGCAAGAAATTATCACTTTCAATAAAAGTATTTTTCATAATTATACATCCTTATATTTGGATAAATAAACACTTACTCTTTCAAAGTACAAACTATTTACTTGTTTAGCTTTGACATTTCCAGTTTTTTTACCACCTGATTCTTGATTCACAAATGAAAAAATTTCATTATCTACAAAAACCTCTATTTGAGATACTAAATTGCTAAAATACTCTAATTCTTCTGGGTTTTTAACTATACACCAATGCTTTACTTTATTTAGTATTAATTGTAGTAACTGTTCTTGAATTCTTAATTTAACCTGTTGAAGATGTTTTGGAATTAAAGGTTTGATATTTCTGCTGATTTGAGACTGCGTGATTTTTTTGATACGCGATTCCGTCTCTTTTTGAGTCATTCCCTGACAATAAAGACAATAAAAAGCTGGTTTTATATAATCAGCTAAATTAGCACACCTAGAACTTAAAGAATTAATAACATCGCAAAATCCTATATCTATAGCCTTATCCAAACATGGAATCAGTTCTTTTGAAAACAAGTTTCGTAAATCTTCTTCATCTTCTGACCTAAGGTTATTTAGGGAATTTCGATCTGGAATTCCCTCATAAAGATTTGTCCTAGTTGTAGAATCTGAAGCATCTAAAGATGGACATTTAACCATGCTGTTATGACTAACTAAACGATAATCTCGCAAACGACTAGCGATCGCTTTAATTTCGTCCATTAATCTTTGCAAAGTAATCTGAACTTGGTGTGTCATCCACAAATATTCAACCATGCGATGTAATTGAATTTTTGTTGGTGGTTGACACCGTCCATATTGATGATTTTTTTGGCGATCGCCACGATAAATTTCATGAAAGCCTTGCAAAATAGCTCTTGCACGTTGAATTTCCGACTCAGTTAGATGCTGAATCGCATTGGGAGAAAAAATATGAAATTCGCGACAAATTCTTTCTAATTGTCCGTAGCTAGTTGCGTTAAGTATTCCCCAATCACTGTCTGTACAGACACCACATTCCAATAAAAACTGTTCGATCGCATCACTGTGTTTTATCTTCATCAATGTCCATCGATCCAAGCCTTTCCGAGAACTGGGTTTGAGTTTAAGATATTCCTGTAATATCTCAAAAGAACAAGGAATAAAACATTCCCGATCTTGGAACGTAGGCAAGAATCTTTCATCATCATTTAGAACCAAACTTAACAAGTCACGTAGTTGAAAGAGTTGTCCTCCAAGACTAAAACGCATAAACCTTTCTTGACAAGCTCGTAATATAAAGTGGGATACATAACACCTCAAACATATTCCTTCCTGAGAATTAGTTAAGCCATTAATTACATGATTCTGAGAAGAAAAAGAGTCAGTCGTACAAACTGAATCAAGAAGTTGGTCTTGTATCTGTTTATCTTGCTGACTCAATAAATATCCCTGGCGATCTAAATTTGGGAAAGTCTGTTGCAGATATTCTTTTGCTTTTGAAACTGACTTTTGAGTAAATCCTGCCTTTCGCTCAGAAGCATCAATTTTGACAATACTCTCGTATGAATCAATAGGTATTTTGCCTGACCTGTCTGTTCTCATAACAATTTATTGTGACAATTAACTTGATATTGAGCTTACAGCAAGAATCTCATCTCAGTATTAAATAGTAATTTTTTGTAAAAAATGATTACAAATTAACAGATAAAAGAATGTAATTTGGGTATGAGTCTTGACAAGTGATTTATCTCATTCATATACCTTGGTAGAATTTATTTTATACTTGGGGTTTGAACCCCCTTATTAATCAATACGGTTGGATTAAGCATTCTCGTAGGTTGGGTTAAGCGACAGCGCAACCCAACCTACTTCAATCTTGAGATTCAGCCTTAAATCAACTGTATTGCCTTATTAATTTAATAGGATTATTTATTTGCTCATTTATGCACTTTGTGAAATTTATCAATTTGATTTATGTGGAAGATTTTAAGGAGATATACTTAAGCGCTACAGCTAATTAACTTATATTTATTCATATTTCCTACTTACCATCTTTATTGATAATCAACTGAAAATTAACCAGTTGTTTGGATTAAATATATTTTTCTAGATTCCTGTTATTGGAATATAGTTGGATAGACTTTTAATACGCTCAATCCAATTCAGTAGGTTTGGGTAGGGTTTAAGGTCAATTTTGCCACTTCAACTTAACTTCAGGTGTATCGCTAAAAGCAAGAATACCATCTACCATCCGTAGAAAGCGATCACTATAACGATCTAGCAAAGCAGCTAACAAATCGTTCTTTCGAGGGAAATGTGTGTGGATACTTGCCTTGCGAATTCCTACACTGTTACTAATATCTTGATAGCTCATGCAATTGACGCCAAGGCGTTGTATTAGCTCTTGAGCTACGTCCAGAATTAGGGTTTTGGTATCTGTCTGTTTCATGAATTTATTTTTCTAACATTCTTGTCGTCCTATTAGATAGGAAGATTTGTAAAGTATCCTCTTGAGCAAGATTTACCATTCAATAATTTTTTTACTTTTGGTTTGATATCATGTTCGATAAATTAGTTGTAATTTCTGTCACAGCGAAGGAAGAGGGAAGGTACGGCTCCGTTGGGAGAAAGACCTTCGGTCAACTAAGCATCTTTAAAGAAACGAATTATCTCCCGTATATGGTCCAGAAATTGACCGTCAGTGGAAAGTTGGGCGATCACTTGTCTGGCTTCCCGTGATAAATGTTCGTGCTCGGTTTGATTTATGGCACGTAATTCTTCTAAATTAGCAGTAATTTTCGCTAATGCTTGACGATTTTCTTTAATGTATTGTTCTTGCTTCGCTATTACAGAAGAAGAATCTTCGGGATTGAGTAGTCTTTCCAAATTTTTAACGCTTTCTTCCAAGGTATATAAACGGTTACGCAATTCAACAATATCTTCACGGGGATATTTCCATTCTTGACTAATCATCTTTAAACGAGCATACAAATACTCATAAGCACTGATAGCTGGACGCAGTCCCGTCAATAATAAAGCAGCTCCAGAACCTATATATCCCACTGCACTGATACCCGTTGCTGCGAGGATGTACAGACCGATGGCTGAAATTAGATGTAAACCAATAGCAATTAATAAAGAGCGTTTTACTAAAACATTGACGTATTTGAGTTTTTTCGGATCAACTGTTATTCCTTGTTCTATAGATATTTCTCCTTCAGCAATTACTTTCTTCGCTTGAAAGTGTATGTTCCAGGGTACAGTAACAATTACTAATAACCACCAAAAACTTGCACCACCAATTACCCAGTCAAGGAAATTACCTGCAGGTATATGCAATAATTGTAACAAGCCAAAAACCACCAACACTAAAACCCCTATTCCCAGGCTGGAACCAATAAACAAGTTAAAATACATATTCTTTATATTTCTCCGTGAGGTATTATCTCTATCTTGAATGGAGGGAGTAGAAAAATTATCTCTTGCTTGCGATAGTTTTATAAATTACACATACTTGCCAGTTATCCGTCAGGTGCAAATAGTAATAATTATTGAATTTCATATTCTGCATTTTAAAGTGTCACATTAGGAGCTTTAGTTTTTTGCACAAAATCACCCCTGTAGTAACGACCTATTAATACAGTTGTTATAAGCTGGCTTTCCTATCAATCAGTTCACTAATAAAACTATTAAGCTCTTTGACTGAAGTTATATGATATACCGACTTATGGTCAGAAAATCCTGCAAGCTTTTTACTAAATTCAGGCGTCCACAGCTTGGATGACTTTTGCAGATTTATCCAACTTGTAATGGTACTTCGTATCATTGGACTTTTATCCGGCCAACCTTCAGGCTTGAAAAGAGGACTTTTAAATAATCTCTTTGTTACCCACCAATAATGAACCCTTAGGGGGAGATCGATATAAATTAAGGTCTCAGCTTCAGATAACCGTTGTCGAAAAGTTGCAATCGTACCTAAACCATCTATTATCCAAGCTTCAGATTTTAAAATCTCATTATACTTTTGGAGGTAAATATCTTCGGAAACTTTTTCGCCTCCATCAAGGTACTCAATTTTATCTAACTGGTACAAAGGAATACCAGTAGCTGCAGATAGGTTTTTACTTAATGTTGATTTTCCACCACCTGGCTTACCAAATACTGCGATTTTTTTCATTTGTGATAGTTTGATGAGTTACACATATTTACTACTTCTCTATCAGGCAATAATTACTAATAATCATTAGACATCTCCAGAAATGAGATATCACCCCTGACTACATAAGGCTTTTATATTCTTTTTCGGAGATGTCTATTGATAACCATTAAATCTTATATTCTGCATTTTAAAGTGTCATATTTAAGAACCTTAGATTTTTGAAATAGCTTGATTAAACTTGTAGTCATAAATTGTCAACATAAAGAAATTAGTCAACACAAAGAAAAAATCAAAACGATTTCACTCAACCCAAAACTTGATATTTCAAACATTTCACCAACGTTTGTAATTGTAGCCGACAGAACCCAAAGCAGTCTTAAAGGAATACTATATATTGATAATGTTTCGATGCTTTTAAGTATTATTAAATACAAAAAAACTCATAACTTCACAGATAGAAAAAGAAATTAAAATTCTCAACAATACTTTAATTATAATTTGACGATAAATGTATACAGCAAATAAACTGTAGTAAATATACGTATTACTTTAGTTCAATAAAACTTTAAATGTTTTGAAAAGGGGGCAAAAACTGACTTGTCACTTGATTTTTGGCGAGAAAACAACTTTCGACTCGAACCTTGGAGTACTGACTACCAACCTCCCATTGAAATACAGGAACTTTCTTCATCTGAGAGTGAGGTCAACCATGGTGTAGAGGAAACAAACTGGAGTGATTTCATCAGTCAAAAAAGAGTTTCACCTGAATTACCACAAAAACTAGTTTTTATTGATGGTCGTCGCCGTATGGATGCAGCTTTAGTTGGTGGTGCTGGAAATACCATAAACTACGGTGTTTTTGGGACCATTGCTGTTGGTGCGGTAGTTGTAGATAGAAGTAAACACACTGCTAAATGCGATCGCATTACGATTCATCGCATTTTGGGATTTGGAGGTAACCAAAAAGCACCTGAAGAAACATTTATTCCTTGTCCGTTGGGGAGTAAAACAGAATTAGTTTACCTACCAGTGAAGCCGCATTTGGATAATAAGCCAGAAATCCGCAGAAAGCTGGTACAAACGGAAATGCTAAAGGCTGAGACAATTTTGGTAGACAGCTTTGCTCGCGAGCAAAATACTTTAATCGTTCGTGATGGTCCATTATCTTACAATTCTTCACCATCAACTTTGGGTTACGTTAAAACGATGCATAAAAACTATTTGGATGGTAAGCATGCAACTCTGTTATGGGAGTTACAACCCGGGGAAAGAACTCCTATTTTTGGAATTCAAGATAAGAATCAACCTCTTTGGAGTTGGTATCTAAAATCAGGTAATTCTCAGATATCTTCTCATAAATTGGGTTATCACGATTTGCACGGTATTGTGCGTTTGGAATTATCTAGTGAAGTTGATTTGGAAGAAGCAAAACTGATTGCTGACCAAACAACATATTTAATCCCCGAATATTCTTCCCATCCATATAAAGACCCCCGCGCACCCCAGAATCTTATACCGGTAGGTGCATTGGAACGAGAATTGGGACGACGCATGGGTCGGCGCTTACAGCATTTTCTGGGATCTATAGGAGTTGTGTTATGAATTCTATTGGTTATGTACTTGGTACGCAAGAAGCCACACCATTAGAGTTTTGGGTTGCAGTGTTACCTGGTAATGTTTTACGACTTGATGATGTGGTAGAGGTGCAGTCTCAACGACCCGATGGAAATGGAGTTGTGAAGTTCTTCGGGGTTGTGGATTATGTCCGCACTTTACATGAGGGGACTCAGTTTGATACGGATACTTTCCTGGCTAAGAATGGTAGTTTACCTGTTAATGTTTCTTACGCTGCACATATACAAGTAACGCGAATTGAACCTGAGGAATATTTACCACCACAACCGGGTGATGTGGTGCAAATCGCTGTTGATGAAGGTTTAAAATGTGCGTTACATTTCGATGGAATGGAAAAACGCATACCTGCAGGAATGATGCGATCGGGTAGTCCTGCTTATCTCAATTTTGAGTTTATTGATGGTACAAACGGGGCTCATATTAATATTTCTGGGGTTTCCGGTGTCGCGACTAAAACATCTTATGCTTTATTTTTACTCCATGGAATTTTTAATTCTGCAGCTTTAGGTTCCTATCGTGCAAATACTAAAGCTTTAATTTTTAATGTTAAAGGTGAAGATTTATTCTTTTTGGATAAACCAAATAATAAACTTTCAGAAGCTAATTTAGCTAAATATCAAACATTAGGAATACCTGCAGAACCTTTCAGGGATGTACGTTTCTGTGCTGCACCGAGAAAAACTAGTCATAATGTAGATCCCCATTTAGACCAACGTGCTGATAATATTTCGGTTTATCTTTGGAGCATTAGAGAATTTTGTCGAGAACGTCTTTTTAGTTTCTTGTTTGCAGGTGACGATTTAGAAAGAAGTAATTTAGGATTTTTAGTATCTATCCTTGAGGAAAAGTTAGCACGCATAGCAGAAGAGAACGATAGAAATGATAAAAAGGTTTTGGGAGTACATTTAGACGTAGAACCTTTTGGCGATCGGGATAAAACTAAAATCACAACCTTTAGGGAATTAATAGAATTTCTGGAAGATAAATTAGTAGAAAATACCGATAATAGTTGGTTAGGGAGAAATGCACCTTCAACTGCAGAAGCTTTAATGCGTCGTTTGTGGGGAATTCGCGAGGAAATCGGTCACTTAATTCGTGGAGATTTATCGCCGGAGCAATTTGCTAAATATCAGTTAGATCCTCTTGCTGCAGCATATCAGTTAACTGTTGTTGATATTAATAAATTAAGAGGAAAAGCTCAAAAATTTGTAGTTGGCGTTTTACTGAAAAAACTTTTTTATGAGAAAGAGAAACGAGGACAATATCCAGTAATTTTTATTGTCCTGGATGAGTTAAACAAATATGCTCCCCGTGAAGGACGCAGTCCAATCAAAAACTTATTGGTAGAAATTGCGGAACGAGGTCGTTCCTTAGGAATTATATTAGTTGGAGCCCAACAAACAGCTTCAGAGGTTGAGCGTCGAGTTGTGGGACAAGCTGCAATTCGGGTTGTGGGTAGACTTGACTCCGCAGAAGCAGAAAGACCCGAATATAACTTTCTTACAGGTGCTTGTCGCAAGCGATCGCTACTGCTTAAATCCGGTAGCATGTTCATTCACCAACCGGAAGTCCCTTCACCGATTCTCGTTAATTTTCCTTTCCCTCCCTACGCAACTCGTGAAAGTGAAGTTGCGATCGATGAAATGGATGATGATGACATTGAATTTTAGTCACATCCTCGAAGATTTCAAGTTGAAGATTTCAAGTTGAAAATTGCAAGTAAAACTTCAAATTAAATCTCAAATCAAATCTCAAATCAAACCTTAAGTAAAATAACTAATATATATGCGTTTAATTCATACATCAGATTGGCACTTAGGAAGAAAACTTAAAGGCGAAGACCGTACACCTGAAATTGCTGCAGCACTTGATGAATTATTGAATCGAGCCAAGGATTTAAAAGTCGATGCGGTATTAGTAGCAGGTGATATTTATGACCGTCCAAATCCACCTGCTGAAGCCGAACAAGTTGCTTATAGTTTTTTTGCAAAACTCAAAGAAGCCAATATTCCAGCAATAATTATTGCTGGTAATCATGATTCCCATTTACGTTTTGATAGTGCAGCAAAAATTTTACCCTATGTGGGAGTTCAAGCATTAGGTAGACCTCAAAAAGCCGAAAACGGTGGAGTAATTAATATTGACACTTCTGCGGGAAAATTATGTATAGCAGCAATGCCATTTGCTTCAGAAAAAAGATTGCTTAAATATGAGGATTTATGGTCAAAAGATGACTTAGAACAACGTCTGTATTATCGCGATCGCGTGAAGACATTTTTGAATCGATTAGCTAGGGAATTTAAAGGCGATCGCGTTAACGTAATAATGGCACATATGACCATTGAAGGTATTCAACGTGCCCATTCGGAAGTAGATTTTTGTACCCAAGACAGCTACGTTATACCGGGACAAATGCTACCAAATGTAGCTCAATATATTGCTTTGGGTCATATTCATAAACCCCAGCAAGTTTCTAATTCCGTACCAACTTATTATTCCGGTTCTTTGATTCAAGTAGATTTTGGCGAAGCAGAAGAAGAAAAAGGATTTAATTTAGTTGAAGTAGAACCCGGACGTCCGGCTAAAGTTGAATTTATATCTATTCCTTGTCAGAAACCTTTAAAAGTCATTGAATGTAATGAAGCTAATTTAGAAGAAACTTTAGCAGCACAACGAGAACATCCAGGATTTTTAAAAGTAGTTGTAAAAATAAATACCTCCAAAATAGGTTTAGCAGAAACGGTGCGCAAGATTTGTCCCCAAGCTTTGATTGTTGAACCAAAGTATCCAAACGTCGAACCAAAAAAACGCGTTGAGTTGCAAGAAGACTATCAATTCGATGCTGTTAAAGAATTCCAGAATTATTATTCCCATACCAAAGGGATAGAAGAAGTACCAACAGCAATTTTAGAAGCATTTAAACAATTACATCAGGAGATGAACGATGCGATCGCTTGAATTAGAATTAGAAAATTTCACCAGTTTTCGTTCTCATCAAACCTTAGATTTTTCCAAACTGGATTTATTTGCGATTACAGGACCGACGGGTGCGGGTAAAACTTCCCTACTAGATGCTATTACCTTTGCACTTTACGGTAATGTACCGCGTTTCGGTAAGGATGCAAAAGCCAGTCAAATAGTGAGTCAAGGTAGGGATAATCTTAAAGTTAGTTTTCGATTTGAGGTGCGAGGGGTAGAATATAGAGTCACTCGAACTTGGCGTAACTGCGGTAAAACCGCAAGAAATGATGTTGTGTTGGAGAAACTAAATCATGACAAGTGGGAAAAGTTAGAGACTAAAGAAAAAGCTGTCACCAAGCGAGTGGAAGAAATCTTGGGAATGGACTTTGAAAAGTTCACACGGATAATTTTATTACCCCAAGGTAAGTTTGATGAGTTTATCAAAGGAAGAAAAGACAAGCGTCGTGCAATATTACGAGAATTAGCTGGTTTTGAAATTTTTGAAAGGATGCGAAAGCAAGCTAGCGAAAAAGCAAAAATATTTAAAAGTAAATATGAAATCCTCGAAAATCAGCAAAATGATTTAGAAATACCTAGCGATTCTGAAATTACAGAGAAAAAGCAGAAGTTAATAGCAATTGAAAAGGAAATACCTTTGTTAACAAAAGAAGTTTTAAAAGCACAACAGGAATTAGAGCGAGCAGAGAAATTATTTGAAAATATTAAACGTCTGTCTCAATTACAAAATGATTTAAGTAAACTGCATGCTAAAGATGGAGAAATTGAAAATTTGATATTGCAGTTACAACAAGTGCAAGCAGCTGACCAAATTAAGGATAATTATGCTTTGCTAAAAGCAGCAATAGATGGGGATAAAAAAGCTCAAGCTGCTGTTATATCAGCAAAAAAACACTTAAAGCAAGCACAACAGGAATTAGAAAAACACAATCAAAAACTGGAACAAATAAAAGCTCATGAGCAAGAAATAGCACCTCAAATAAAAATACGAGAAGAAGCTCTCAAATCTGCCGAAAATTACGAACAACAACTACAACAATATCAGGGAGAACTAGAAAGGAATAAGAAAAATCAGTCAACGAGACAAGAAAATTTATTCAAACTAGAGAAATCATTAAAACAGACTGAAATTAAATTAAAAGATGCTCAAAAACAAGCCGAACAAGCTGAATTAGCACTTAACCAATATTCACCAGGAGGTAAGCGCTTAGAACAACTTCAAGAAGTTTTACCTTTATTAAGTAATTGGAAATTAGTAGACGAACAAACTTGTAAAAATCGCCAAAAGCTAGAAACAATAGTTTCAAAGAAAGAAGAATATCAGCAGAATTATCAAAAAGCAGTTGTAAACTTAGAAAAATTACAGTCTATACTACAAGAAAAGCAGAAATTGCTACATAATGCAGAAAATACTAATAATTTAGCAGTTCAAAATAATCATGCTGCAGCTTTACGTTCAATTCTCCACGATGGTGATAATTGTCCAGTTTGTAGTGGTATTTATCAAAAAAACAAGTTACCAGCTTTATTAGAAATCGAGTTAGTTGATACAACAGAATTACGCACGCAGAAAGAAGCTGCAGAAGAAGATTATAAAACTGCTGAAAAAGTTGTGGACCGAGCAAAAAATTATTTAGAAAATTCTAAACAAAAAGAATTAGAATCTCAACAAGAATTACAAGAAATTGAAAATCAGCTTGCAAACCTACAACAACAAATTAACATTATTTTAAAAAGTGAAACTTGGGAAATTGACGAAATCAATAAAGAATTTAAGTTATTGCAAGAGAGCGATAAAAAATATCACGAAAGCTTGACGAAAAAAAAAGACCTAGCAGCAATAGTTATCCAAACCGAACAAGTTTTAGAAGCTCACAGAAATGCTCATAAAACAGCATCATTGGAATATGACGACGCGATCGCGGAAGTCAAACGCTGGGAAAAACAATTACAGGAATTTGAAATCAAACTTCACGAGCTTACCGGTGGTAAGACTTGTGCGGACTTAAAAGCTGAATTAGAAAAAGATAAACAAAAGCTTGAAAAACAACTACAGCAAGCTAACGAGTCTTATCAAGCTGCTGATAAAACAGTAATTCAGTACGAAACACAAAACAAAGAAGCTCATAAACTTGCTGAAGAAACAGCTAGTAAAAAGTCAAAATTAGAACAAAATTGGCAAGTTGCACTTGTCAGTTCTGAATTTACTGAAGAAAGTTTTAAGCATGCTCTGGATAATTCCAAACATCAAAAAACTTGGCAAAAACAAATTACCGACTATAGTAATCAAAAACTTAAACTAGAAACACAAGTTGAAGAAGTTAAAACTCAAGTTGGCGATTCTACAACCGATGAATCAACTCTCAATTCTCTGCGCAATACCAAGATAATCACCGAGCAAAAACTCCAAGAAAGACAAAATCGACTGACAAATTTCAAAGTTTGGATCGAAGAAGTAAAATCCAAACAAAAACAAGCACAGAAACTAAAAGCAGACTTATTCAAAGTTAAAGAACAAGCAGAAACTTATTCTACTCTTGCCCAAAATCTGCAATCTGATAAATTTCAAGCTTATATTTTGGAACATCTAGAAACAAAACTAGTAACTCGCGCGACAGATGTATTGCAAGACCTTACTGACTCTCGCTACATTCTCACTTCTAAAGATGGAGAGTACTTTGTTGAAGACAATTGGAATGGTGGTGAATCGAGACGAGTACAAACCCTCTCTGGTGGTGAAACTTTTGCAACCTCCTTATCTATGGCGCTAGCACTTTCAGAAAAACTTTCCACGGATGCAGAATTAGGTAGCTTATTTTTAGATGAGGGATTTGGTACTTTAGATGGAGAAACATTAGAAACAGTTCACCAAATTTTAGAATCTTTGCGACAGCAAGATAAATTAATTGGCATCATTACCCATGTAAAAGAATTAGGAGAGCGATTACCTCAAGTGAAGGTTCGCAAATCTCCTGAAGGTTCAAAATTAGAATTAGAAGCATTTTAATCATTAGGGCGCACGTCGGTGCGCCCCTACAGGTAAAAAATTATTTTTTCAATTGTTATTTGAATATTCCCATAAATCTCGATCTTAAAATAAGGGAGTTGTCTTGCTGTTACGATTTAATTGATGAACGCAAAACTCAAACCTGACTGGGCTGGTGAAGATTTACTATCGCGCTGCGTCAACTTAATGATCCAGACCAAACCAATCTATGCCCTGATGAAACATCAAGCAAGGCAAGTAATAATAAAAACTGCCGAGAAGAAGGGTATTCCCTGGCGGGAAAACTACGAAAAATTCCAAGCATCGGGAATCAAAGAAAAGTTAGGGGAAGTTACCAACCCAGATATAGTTTACCCGGATTATTATCAAGTACCTTTCCATGCTTATCCTGAAGGTAATTTATGTTGGAAAGCTGCTTTTGAAGCTCCCAGCGCCACTTATTCCATGGGATTGAGGGTTTGGCCGAAAGAAAAAGATTTGACTTGGGAAGTTGCTCAAGACCGATTGAGATCTAGTTTCCATCAGGTTCTAGCAAATTCAAAATATCATCCCCCGCAAGTTAAAGATATTTTAGATATTGGCTGTTCGGTGGGTATTTCGACTGTGACGTTACATCGCTACTATCAAGATAAACAAACCGATCCCGTTCGTACAGTTGGTTTAGACCTATCCCCTTATATGCTTGCTGTTGCTAAAGAAATAGATGTTAAAGGTGAAGTATCTCAATGGTTGCATGCCCAAGCAGAAAACACAGGACTTCCAGATAATTCGTTTGATTTAGTAACTCTACAATTTGTCACCCACGAACTCCCTGGAACTGCTAGCAAGCAAATTTTCCAAGAAGTTTTACGTTTGTTGCGTCCGGGTGGTTGCATTGCTTTGGTGGATAATAATCCCAAATCTCCCGTGATTCAAAACCTTCCACCGGTACTGTTTACCTTAATGAAAAGTACAGAACCTTGGAGCGACGATTATTACACCTTTGATATTGAGGAAACATTACACTCAATTGGCTTTGAAGAGCCAGTAACAGTTCCCAGCGATCCCCGACATCGAACAATTATCGCCAAAAAACCCAACTAGCAGTTCAAGTCAAAAATCAAACATCCCGTCAAATTGAAAAAAAGTACCATAGGGAAAACCACCACCAAAGCGTTCTGTTAAAAGACCGCAAAGCACCGTTTTGGCGTCCACAGTTTTGACCAAAGTAATTTGCTTGGAATGTATCGCTGGCTCATTCTTTCTTTAACTGCTTATACATTCTCAAGTTTGGACGCCAGAGGAATTATATCAGGTAATTTGATTGATATTTAATATTGATATTACTTTTTATTTTAGTTGAAAAATAACATTTATATTGACAGATGTTTCAGTTAGAACATTTAGTTAGCGTAGGATAAAAATAAGTAAACTATACTTAACAAAAATCAACATGACTTTAACAGAAGAAGTTCTCAAGACTTTGCCAGGCGATATTCTAGGAAAGTTACGCCAAGGCGATCGCATATTAAAATCCATCAGGGAAGGTAGCGCACCCGTGCCAATGGTAGTGAAGGAAAATCCACATCCCTTAGAACAAGTAAACTGGGATGTTGTGATTTCTGGTGGCACATTAGGCATTTTAATCGGTAGTGCTTTAGTTATGCAAGGTTGGCGGGTAGCCATTATTGAACGCGGTATTTTACAAGGTAGAGAACAGGAATGGAATATATCTCGCCAAGAGTTAGAAGTATTTTTACAATTAAATTTACTCAGTAAAGAAGAACTAGAAACGGCTATCGTTACTGAATACAATCCAGCAAGGGTTGGTTTTCAAGGTAGTCCAGATATTTGGGTTGAAGGGGTTCTTAATATTGGCGTTTACCCGGTTTACTTACTAGAAACCTTAAAACAAAAGTTTTTAAAGGCTGGAGGAAAATTATTTGAAAATACATCTTTTGTCGATGCTGTAGTTCATCCCAATGGCGTCAATGTTAATAACCAATTTACAACCAGGCTATTGATAGATGCCATGGGACATTTTTCACCTATTGCACAGCAAGCTCGCAAGGGGAAGAAAGCTGATGCAATGTGTTTAGTTGTGGGAAGTTGTGCTGAAGGTTTTCCGGAAAACAAAACCGGCGACTTGTTTGTATCTTTTACCCCCGTACAAAAACAGTGTCAGTACTTTTGGGAAGCTTTTCCAGCAAAGGATGGTAGAACGACCTATATGTTTACCTATATGGATACAAATCCCCAACGTCAAAGTTTAGAGACGCTGTATGAAGATTATCTGCGCCTGATGCCAGAATATCAGAGTGTGGAATTGTCGCAATTGAAATTTAAGCGGGTGCTATTTGGCTTTTTCCCTTCCTATCGTCAAAGTCCCCTCAGAACACCTTGGGATCGAATTTTACCGATAGGGGATAGTAGTGGAAGTCAATCACCCTTGAGTTTTGGGGGGTTTGGAGCTATGGTACGTCATCTACCGCGCTTAGCTTCAGGGATTGAAGAAGCACTGCAGACGGAACAACTATCAGCTGAAGGTTTGAACTTATTGCAACCTTATCAACCGAGTTTAACAGTAACTTGGTTATTTCAAAAAGCAATGAGTGTGGGTATAAATCAAAAAATTAATCCCGAACAAATTAACCAATTACTGTCAGTTGTTTTCCAAAGAATGGAAGAACTAGGTGAATCTGTACTCAAACCTTTTTTACAAGATATAGTCCAGTTTAGTGCCCTTACGAAAAGTTTACTTACTATCGGGATATTTCATCCTAAGTTGGTATTGCAAATTTTCCCTCAAGTGGGCTTAGGAGCTTTATTACATTGGATAATACATTATATCAATTTAGGCATTTATTCGGTTCTATTTAAATTAAGTTTGATGCTAAAACCCTTGTTAAATGGTTTACCAGAAGTCCCTAAATATTACTTGAATCGTTGGTTTGATGCTTGGAAATATGGCTCGGGAAGTGATTATCATTTAGAGAATAAATGATTCACAATTAGGTTAACTATCTTTGCAAAGATATATAGGCAATAAAGATGTAAAAATTCATCAAAACATTACTGCAATATTCTCATAGTTAGCCTATAAATATAAAAAACAAGAAAATAAAATGGCAGAAAAAGAATCTCAAGGAATAAAATATTTTGCAGTATTAACTGGTTTATTGCGAGAACGTCAAGGTTTCTTAGAAGAAATTCGTCAGGGACACAGATTAACAATTAAAATCACTTCTTTGTTAGTTTGTAGTTCCTTATTTTTAGCTATATATGGTGGAATTATTGGAGCTTATCATAGTTGGATGCAAGCATTAGCATCAGCAGTAAAATTACCCGCATTGTATTTGATTACTTTAATAATTTGTTTGCCTACTTTATTTTTTGCCAATATTATTTTTGGCTCTAAACGAAGCTTTGGTCAATACTTTGCTTTGGTAATGACTGCGATCGCAATCACTAGCGTGTTGCTATTTAGTTTTGCACCAATAACGCTGTTTTTTATGATTAGCACCAGTAATTACCAATTTCTAATCTTGTTAAATGTAATTCTATTTGCAATTACTGGATTGATCGGCATATTGTTTTTATACAAAGCGGCAAAAATAGTTATAGAACAGGAAGGAGAAGGAAGTAATACCCGCAGTAAAATAATTCAATACTGGTTATTTCTTTATGCATTTGTTGGGAGTCAATTAGGTTGGACATTGAGACCATTTTTTGGTAATCCAGGTTCTCCATTTCAATTATTCCGTGAAAAGGAAGGAAATTTTTATCTCAGCATTATCAAAGCTTTAGCATATCTCTTTGGAATACATAATTTATAATTCGTAGTTCGTAGTGAGACGCATTCTGACGGACGAACGTAATTTGTACGTGCTGCGCAAATTAAATTTAATTTATTTTCTTTTCTGTTAATTATTACCCATTACCTATTACCAAAAATTCATATAGTAAATTTTACCCCCACCTCTTACATGCTACAAAAAAAATCACAACCCCAAGGGATAAAACATTTTAATGTCCTAATTTCTTTATTACGAGATAGACAAAATTTTCTTGAAGAAATTAGTCTAGGAGTCAGACTAAACAGAAAAATTAGTTCTTTACTGGTTTCAAGTTCCATATGCTTTGCTATTTATGGAGTAATTATTGGCGCTTCTAATAGCTGGATGCAAGCTCTATCTAGTGGAATAAAATTACCGGCATTCTATTTACTTACATTAATAATTTGTTTTCCCACTTTATTTTTCTTTAATGTTTTATTTGGCTCTCGTAGTAGCTTTCAACAGCATTTTGTAATTTTATTAACTGCTGTATCTGTCATCAGCGTGTTGCTATTTAGCTTTGCACCAATATCTCTATTCTTCTTAATTACTACACCTAATTCCTATCAGTTTTTTAAAATATTGAATGTTCTCATCTTCGGTGTAACTGGATTTTTTGGTGTCAGATTTCTTTATGAAGGAATGCAATTACTATCTCAACAAGATGAGATTGGGAAAAAAACTCGTACAGCGATTCTAAGATTTTGGTTAGTTCTGTATGCTTTGGTAGGAATGCAATTGGGTTGGTTCCTCAGACCATTTTTTGGCTCACCTGATGATAAATTTGAGTTATTTCGCCAAGTACAAGGTAACTTT
Source organism: Mastigocoleus sp. MO_188.B34 (assembly GCF_030065675.1). Taxonomy (GTDB): domain Bacteria; phylum Cyanobacteriota; class Cyanobacteriia; order Cyanobacteriales; family Nostocaceae; genus Mastigocoleus. The sequence continues at coordinate 17,385 of NZ_JASJDK010000068.1, forward strand.
TATCTTGATATAGTAGGAGCTTTATCAGAGATTTTGGGTTTTCGTTAGTTAATACCAGATTTGGCTACAATATATGAGAAAGAGGTTTAATTATTCCTCCATCTCATATTTTTGATTGCTTCTCATAAGATTTTCTTGATTGTTAGGAAATAATTTTTGGTTTTACGATAAAAATTTATTAGAGGGTGTTTCAAAAGAGTTTATCTTATAATGATTCTTGAGATTTTATCCTAAACATATTTCAGATATATAAATTTTAAATTTAGAATATTTAAAATTATCAAAACTACTAAAAAAATAGTTTGAAGTAAAAGTTAATATCTATGTATAACGCATATTTTTATCTATAAATTAAATAGATTTAGCTATCTTTAAGGATATTAATAATACCTATATTATTAGAAGTAAATTTTAGAATAAATACCATTGTGTAAGTCCTATTATTGTTACTATATGTTCTTGTATTAGCTATCTCTAGCTTACAATTTGTTTACTAAATAATATCCAAAAAGTGCATCGTAATATCAAAAAAATATGAACAAAAAAATTTACTTAGCTAATCCTTATGGATTTTCTAAACAACAGAAAGAACTGTTACTTTCTCCCATTATCAAAAAGTTGGAATATTTGGGAGCGGAAGTTTGGGAACCATTTGAACGAAATAACCAAGTGGACTTCTCAAAATTGGGTTGGGCTTACAATATTGCTCAAGCAGATTTGAATGATGTCAAAAACTGTGATGGTATATTTGCGATCGTTAACGGTACACCTCCTGATGAAGGTGTAATGGTGGAATTAGGTATTGCAATAGCACTCAATAAAGCTATTTTCTTGTTTCGAGATGATTTTCGTAGATGTACTGATAGTGAATATTATCCACTCAATCTTATGTTGTTTGCCGGACTACCAGAATTCGGTTGGGAAGAATATTATTATACTTGTGTGGAGGATATTGATTCTGAATGCAAAGCTTTGTACAGGTGGTTAAGATCAACAAATCAATAATATATGCTTTAACATAAAATTTATACATGTAAAATTTACACATAAACTTATTGCACTTGAAATTCAAGACAGTTGCTACTTATTTGTCCAGATTATGGAACCTGAGAAAACACCTTTGCTACCATTTCAGTCCGCGCAGAAACCCCTAACTTTCTGAACATTCGCTTCAAAGCTTGTTTAACAGAATTTTGGGTGATCCATAATTGTTTACCAATTTCAGCATTGGTTAATCCCTTAGCTACCAACTCAGCAATTTGCTGTTCCCGTGGAGTAAGAGAATTTGTTAATACTAATTTAGATTTTCTAGATTCAGAAATTGTTGGCTCGGAAGTTGTTACAGCAGAAGTTTTTGATTTAGATTCTATTGAATTTGAATTCAAGTTTGAATTTGCCGATCCCGCTCGGATAGTAGCTAGTTTAGCTGACAAATGCAAACACAAAGCACTAAGATCCGCTAAATCGTGAGTATCAAAAGCCTTAGCATCATCACTACGGGTCAGATTCAATGTTCCCACCACACGTCCATCAGTAATAATTGGTCCACTCATTACATGAGCATGGTCATTTCGACGACAAAATTTTTGCCAGTCTCCCGGTGACAATACTAGTTCCTCATGAGCGGGAGCATGACGTTCAAATACATACTGACCCACAGGATTACCTTTCAAGCAAACATCGGGAATTGTCTCAAATTCAATATTTTTCTGAGAATCATCTTCTTGATAATCATGTTGTCGAAAATTACCTTCCTGGGGATTATTTGCTTGAGAATTATTTGCTTGAGAATTATTTGCTTGAGAATTGTCTTCCTGACAATTATCGTCAAGCAGATAAAGACCCCAACTTTGGACATCAAAATGTTCGCCAACTGTATTTATCACAGCTAGTCGTAATTCTTGCTCGTTAGTTGCTTCAGCAATCTCCTGGAAAAGAGAATGTAGACAATTAGCCATAAAAGTGTACCCAGTTGAGGACTATGCTGGTCTCCCAAATACCTCTATCCTAATAATTGTAGGGCTTAAAAGCTAATATAACTATTATTCGGACAGGAGAAAGGCATGACTGCAACACAAGCATCTGCTAGAGATTTAATGCGTTCTGCTTATGAAAATCGTTACACTTGGGATCGTAACTTCCCCGGATATACAGCAGATGTAACCTATAATTATGGTGATAAAACTGTAACAGGTAAAGTTCGCGTTAACGCCAATCTCAAAGCAGAAGCATCTGAAATTGAAGATGAAGAAGCAAACAAAGTAATTGCTAACCAATTGTGGGAAATTGCAATCCACCGCATTCGTCGTGAGTTTGAAGAAAGCCACGGTAATAATACTTTTTCCTTAGGTGAAACTGACGAAACCGGTGCAGTTGAAATTATTGTCGGTGGTAAATCATCAGGAGATAAATACAAACTTCGCGACAATGAAGTTGTTTTAGTTCACCGTCATATCCACGGTATTGTAGTTACAATCAACACCTTCAGTACCCACGATACTGGAGAGGGATACCTTTCCCATCGTTATGATTCTGTATACCACGATCCCAAAACTGGCGAACAGAAAGGTGGTAGAAATGAATTTGAAGATGAGTATGAAAAAGTAGGTAATTACTTCATCCTTAATCGTAGAGTTATAACAACTGAGACAGAAAATCCATCTTCTACTCAAGAAATTATTTTCTCTAATATTCAGTTATTAGATCCTGCAGCTTAAGCTTAAAAGCTGGGTAAATTACAGAATCATAATGTTCTGAAATAACCATAGGCTAATAGAGACGTAGCATGAGACTAATAGAGACGTAGCATGAGATTAATAGAGACGTAGCATGCTACGTCTCTACAATTTCGAACTGGTAGTTTTTCTGTTACGATAATTGCTATAAAATCTGATTGGTTACTTTAGAATCAAATTATTGTAAAGTCAAATCACTGCAAAAATTGTTGGATTTGTTCAACTGTTGCGCCTTCTAAAAGCAACTTTTGACCTTTTTGACCTATCATTAGTACTTTAACAACATTCTTGCCTGAATTATTCTCTTTATATTCCACATACCACTTACAAATTTCTTCTCCGACTGCAATATTTTCATCCGCTACACTGATTATCTTTGCAATTGTGGCGCTTACTCCCTCTTTCTTAACTTCTTCCCATACTTGATAATTTCCCGAAACCCCCGGAATTCTTAGTAACTTCTCAGTCGCAGAAACTGCATCTTTACCTGCGACCGCTACCTGAATTTCTGCCATTACTTCACCCGGTAATAATTACAGTTCACATTTTAGGGGAAGATATGTTGCTTTTGGGTAATTGCTAATTGGTAATAGGTAATTGGTGATTGATGAAAAGATTTACGATTAAAAACTATAATATTCTCCTAGGGGCAAATTATTACGCCCCTACTGTACGTTAATAATGGTATAAATTATTTTTTGGTATTACTCATTACTCATTACTTATCACTCATTACTTATCACTCATTACTTATCACTCATTACTTATCACTCATTACTCATTAGTCCCATTGAGAAATATCCAGGTGAATTGCTGCTTGCTGTCCCAATTCTTTTTGTCCATTTCTTGGTAAGGGAATTTCTTTAGTAAATTTATGTTTCGGTTCTAAATCAACCGATCGCCAACTATAGGTAGCAGTCTGCTTACCATCAATTATTTTGGTATCTACCAGTAAACGATCAGACCAAATGGGCATATTTTCTATATGTTCTTTAAATAACCAGTCTTGACGCTTACTAAAAGAATGAAAGCACGTGTGTAAAAGGTATCGACAGGTATCATCACCCGTCGCAGACCTATCAGACATGAAAAATGCAGTAAACAGGGGAATGTGCTTTTTTTGTAAATCTTCAGTTTTAATGGTGATGGGACTATTATGTTCTATTGTTTGCTCGTGAATCGCGACTGGAAGACCACGAATTGAAAATCGCACTTCCATTTGATAAAAGGTATCTTCTCGATTTAATAACTCCCTATCTACATTAATCAAAGAAATTTTAGCTTTGATATTACCAAAAAGAAAACGTTGCAGATTTTCAAAACCTGATTCAGAATTAACCATTCCGTAACGTCCACCGTGGGTGCGATAAATATAAGCACGATGGGAACCTTTGACGTAAGCTTTATCAATTTGAACTAGACCATCACTCTGAAGACCTACAAGTTTTTGTGAAATACCAAGACCCGGTTCATAATCTTTTGCATTAGTACCAATGAGTGAGAAAACTCGATCTACAGGAAACGTTTCATCAAGACTTTGGGGGTTGAAATTCTCAGAATTCTGTTGTGCAGGATTACTCAATTGCTTCGCTGGTGTAAAATACTTGAACATTCTTTGAGGATTAAAGTCATCGATATTATTCCACTCTAAAAAGTTAGTTAATTGCTCGAAGAATGCACCTGCAATTTGAGAATTAATTCCACCATGAGGTGTTCCATAAGTAAAAAATTTATCAATGTGGTCTTCTGCCTTTTCATTGTTTTCAGGATAAACCTTCTGTATTAAAGAACGACAGATTAAACCCCCCATAGAGTATGCGACAAGATAAACTTTGTTAGCTTTTGTCGCTTGCTTAACATCTGTAATGAGTTTCTTCAAACCATCAGCAATTTGTTCTATTTCCAAACGAACTGGATTGTTGGAACCAAAACTTTCTGAAGTGACATCATAGAATCGATAAATCCAAATACTCTTGAGAGGATCTTTTAATTTTTTAACTCGTTGATTAAGGTACTGAGCATCTCTATTTTCAAATTCTCCATTAACAAATTGTTGATAATCCAATATTGGTAGATACTCATAATCGGTCATCAAACGAATTAATGGGCTTTCAAAGAAAAATTTCTTGGGGATCCCTTGATCGCCAACTCGGATATGAGCTGAACCAGTGTTAAAGCCATAAAATGGATCGCTAACTCTACTTTCAACATCTTGTTGTGTGCTAGCGTATCCGCAAACATAAATAATTGGTAATTGCTGAGAATGAGAATTGTGCATTAACTTTAAAGCATTAATATAAAATTAGTTTTCTGAGACTCGCATCAGCCTTTATAAAAATAAGGTTTCTTTTGAAGACATAGAATCAACAGGAAATAATAAAATCTATTAATTTTAGAATCTGTTAACCTTGTTTACCTGCTTCTAAAATTCTTCACTATATACTTAATCACTGAATATTAAGGTATCAATTTGAGTTTACCAATGAAAGCTTGTTAAATTTATATATAAATTCTGCTATTTAAGTAAATATTTATAACAATTAAGTTTTGTGAATATAAGACATAATTCTTTTTGGATTATTTGGTTAAGTTTAATATTATTTTTTATTCCCTGTTCCCTATTCCCTTTCAAGATAAATATAGTGTAATAAAAAATACTTTTATTGCTATATCAGGACTTACACAATTGTCATAATACACCAGTGGTGCGTGACACTAAAAACTTTATTAATACGTTTGAGCTAACTCTGAGTGTCACACACCCCACAAGAAAAATGTGCCGGTTGCGTAAGTCCTATATGTATAAAAAATAATAAAATATCTGCACAAATCAAATGTTAATCGAGATAACAATTTGTTGATTTGTGCAGTAATATTTCAAGTATTTAGATAACCTGTTATTTAGTAATCGTCATTCATCGAGCGGGATTTAGATTTTGCTTTATTGGCACTCTTTTTAAGGGCAGACAGTCGCGCTTCATAAGCAGAACGCTGACGCTTGCTAGGAGTAATATCAATTAGAGTTTTTAAGGCACTACCCAAGCTTTTATAAGCATTGGGAAGACTGTAACCGAAGCGGGTCGCCAATGATATTGCCTTTTCATCAGCTTCAACTAACTCTTTGAGTCGCTTTTCGCCATTATTTTTTTGATATAGTCGCCAGCCAGAAACTCCACATAAAGCTAAAGCCAGCAACAACAATAACCCATCCTGTACCCACAACTCACCTACAGCACCCCCTAAACCAATTGCTAGGGCTGCCATTTCCCAACCATCCTTAGGGATAGTATCATTTTGAATGCGGGCAACTTCATGCCAGAACAGTAGATTGCGCTGATCCATTGCTAAGGTATCCCATTTTACTAGGTCAATTTGAACTTCGACCTGGTCTTTACCTATTTCTTCACAGCGAATCAGGGGAGGATTTACCTCGGTTGTACCTTCTACTGTTACCCAGCTCTGCAACTCAGGCGGTAGTAAGCCTTTTAACCGCCGGAGTTCGCTCATTTCTGCTTTAGCAGAGGAGGTTACGTAGGATGTCATATTAATCGGAACCTAGAAAACATCAATAAAAGTTAGGGTATCCTAAAAGTGAGTATAACGATTTCCATGATAATCTGCCTTACTCATTAGGAAAACTTCCTCGTCTCTTGCGAGCTTCCATAGCTTTCTCTAAAAGATCGAGTAGTCCTGGGGCTTGTTCCTGAATACTGAGTAACATTCGTTCCCCAAGTTCCACATTGCCTGGATCGTTACCTGTTTTCATTACTTCTTGTAAACGAGGCATAGCTACGCTATCAACTAATTGAATTAAACCACTCAGACAGCGATTAAATTGTTTTTCTGTCAAGTTGGCATCTTCTAGAGGAAATTCAATAATCGCGCGGATCTCGCCATCAGATGGGTCGTACTCCCATTGTAACATTTTGGTTTCCCAAGAAATTGCAAGCATTGTTTGCAAAATTGCAGCCTTGTGGGGGTGTCCTGGCAAATCTGATAGTACGTGTGGTGCAAATAACCGAAAGAATCTCCCATCTTCGTCTAATTGGACGACAATGACAAAGTTTTCTAAATTTTCAGCTTCTACGCCAGTAACAATACGATCGTCTTCGTCTTCGATTTGATAATCCCAACCAAGTTTGTCTAGATACGTGGCAATCTGTTGTACATTGGCTGCCATAAAAATCTCAAATAGAAATTACTACGCGGCTTTTACGAAACTAGTTTAACCTGCGATAGGCACAAGGATGGAGTAGAATTGCTACTTATAATGTATTTCTACTCAATTATTTTTTAAATTTAGGTAATTAATATCACTGATTTTTTAACTTCTTTTTTACCGATTATAGCTTTTGTATCACGGTAGGAATTTGAATCCTCCAGACTCTGGAATTTAGGATTTTTCTACTCCTTTCTCTTAAGTTCTGTGACAAAGCACAAATTACAACGGAAATACTATGAAATGAATGTGTAGTTTGATCTACATCGTGATTTCAAATCCACCACAAATCAAATTCACTACAAAATACATGACTAAGGCAAAATATTTACGGAATATCTTATTTAGCCTACTCTTTACAAGTTTATTATCCAGCGGGGTTAGCTTAATTTTCACCAAGTCTGCGATCGGTACGCAGGCGGCTACGCCTATCGCCACCACGCGCGGGACAAATGCTTATTTCGGTTCGTTAGACATAGTAAGTGATCGAAGTGTCAGTGTGGGCTCGAATTCATTAACAGTCATAGATAGCACTCGCTCGGAAAGCACCCAATTAGAAACGCAGTTTGTCGCTCAGTCACCTCAAACATCCCCTAAGCAATTACAAAAACTACCAAGAAGAATTAGGAGAAAAGTTTTACGTGATGCTTCACAGCGTTCTGGAATACCAACAAGAAGATTAAGCATTAAGAATGCGACTCGCAAAACATTTGGAAATCCCTGCGTGTTCAAATTCGGCGAAATTTGCACTCGAGAATTCAATCCAATCGAGGGTTGGGAAATAACTGTACTAGTTCGAGGAGAGCCAGTCCTCTATCACGCAAACCTCGACGGCAGTCAAATTATTGTAGATCCAAATGCGAAATTTACATCATCTACAAAATTACCCAAAAATCTCGCTACAGCAGTTTTACAGGATGCATCAAAACGTTCGGGGATACCAGTTAGAAGATTGAAAATCGAAGATGCGACTCGCAAAACCTTTGGAAATCCCTGTATCTTTAACTTTGGTGAAATTTGCACTCGCGAATTCAATCCTATTGATGCTTGGGAAGTAACCGTAAAAATTCAAAAAAGGTCTGTAATTTACCGTATTAGTTTAGATGGCTTTAGAATTGCAGTAGACCCCAATGCGAATCTGTAGTCAAATCATTTTAATGACCCAAAGACGTAGCAATGCTACGTCTCCAGTCATTTTATAATCCTAATCCTATCGACTATCTGATCGATCACCCATTTAATATCTACTGACCTCCCATATAGCGACTAGCCATTTGCATCATGTCTGCTACATCTACGTCACCATCACCGTCAGCATCTAAAAAACTATTGAGGACTGGATTACTACTTTGCTGAGAATTTTGGGAACTTGCACCTGTTTTTAATAAATTTAAAACCATAGGAACTAAAACTGGTAACATACCTTGAATCGCACTCATATCCAAACCGGTACGCTGGGAAACAGCTTCAGCGACTTGCTGTTGCATTTGAGGTGAAAATAGTGAAGATACTGCTTGTAGACTCGGAGAAGTACCAGCATGTTCGCTAACTAATGATTGCACCGCTTCATCTCCTTCGGCTGAACGTTTCTCTTGCAAGGAAGAACGGACAAAACTACCTACAACAGACATTGCTGACTGCATTGTAGATTGATCCGCACCTGCATTCCCGCTCAATTGTTGTACGGTGTTCATAATATTACCAATCTGCTCAATGCTACCCTGTGTTTCAGGATTGCCAACTGCACTAATGATTTGGTCAAAAAGTCCCATATCCTTTATACTCCGTGTTTTATGGTGGCACTAAAACTAAATTTTTACACGTAAAATCTTACTTAGTTATAGCTGTTAATAATAAATATGGTTTTCCATAAAAATACTAGTAATCTACCACATTCATTATCAAAACTTATGGAGATTGCTATATGAAATTTAGACAAGTATAGACATTATTTGACATTTCACTCAATAGAAGCAGAGACAGTGGACATTACATCAGCACTCACCACAGGTGTGGCTCAGCCTGGGGTGTTGTGTTGACTTTAATGATATTTTTCTATTATTTCTGCCGGTTCTTTTTGAAAAACTTTTCCATACCACTTTTATCTATACCTTCTTACTGAAGAAGTACTTGCGAAGTAATATGTAAAATATAATACCATTGAATTGCTATTACATTTAGTCATCACACCACACCACAAAGCAAATAAAGTTACAGTTTGATTTCAATAAGACTTTCGATAAAATGCAGGTGTTGTACCAGTCAAACGCCGAAAAGTAGAGGTAAAGTGACTTTGGCTGGAAAAACCAATATTGTAACTGATTTCCGCAATTGATATTTGAGTTCGAGATAATAGTTCTTTTGCTTGCTCAATTCTGCGCTCCAGTAAGTATTTATGCGGTGAAGTACCGATAACAATCTTAAACTCGCGAGTAAATTGATACTGATTCATGTCAACTAGATTTGCTAATTCAGCAAGTGTAATGTCTTGAGATAAATTATCATTAATATAGTCGACTGCTTGTTGAAATTTGTGCTTTGAGAGTTTGTTTGTTTGTTTGTGTTTGGATACTTTATCCTGGATGCTGTAGTGTCTCAGCACATGGGTAGCTAATATATGTCCCACTGATTCCACGTATAATTTTCCTGGTACACCATGTTGAAACTCTCTAAATAGTGATAGAGCTAATTGTCGAATTAAAGGATCGGAAACTGACCATTTTGCCTCAATTTCAATTGAACATCCTTGACATTCCTTAGCGATCTGCTCGAGTAAATTTGGTGTTAACTGAAAAACCATTATTTCCATTTGACTTTCTAGCCAAGCTTCGTGATTTAGGTTTGGTGGAATAATGGAAACACTACCTTCCTTAATAAACTGATATTTTTGTTTGCCATTGCTCGTTTCCCACTTCACATATAAAGATGAAGCTGTCAAAGGTATACCAATCTTGAGACTAGGATTGTCTTTGCAAAGAAAATAAGTGGGACCACAGGATAAATAATTAACGCCAATAGCATCTAATTCCAATGACTTTTGACGTGACACAGATGATAAATCGTCTATAGTAGGTAGTGAATGTGGCAATCTAAATTCTAAAGACATTAAATTCACCTTTTGCTAGGCATTTAATTTTGGAGCTATCTAAAATTTAATATCTACCTATTTGTTTTAGTTCAGGTTAATTATGCAACCCTGAGAGTATTCTCCACAAGGAATGCACAATAGGAGTACTAAAATATTAAACCTATGTAGCATGTTAATACAAATTATATATTGTGTTACATGCTTTAACCCGATACTCCCAACCGAAAAATTTCTATCTTTAGAGGTAATCTCTAGGGAGATATAATTTATCGTGAAATAACGAGTCAATCTAATGTCAACACTTCTAGGCGTAACTCATCTATTTTTGCGATAAGCTCTTGGCGTTAGACCTGTATTTTTATTAAAAACTTTAGCAAAATGACTTTGGTTAGAAAAGCCACATTCAGCAGCCACTTCAACTATGGATAGTTTTTCTTGTTTGAGTAATTGTTTAGCTTTTTCCATTCGTTGCTGAATCAAATATTGGTGAGGTGTAACACCCATTGATTGCTTAAATAACCTCAAAAAATAGTATTTACTCATATCTACCATTGTGGCAAGTTCGGCAAGTTTTATTTCTCGGTCTATATGTGAATTGATATATTCAATAACTTCTTTTAATTTATATCTAGATAATCCACCTTCATATTCCTGTAGCGATCGCTTGAAGGTAGAGTAATTCTTTATCAGATGAATTGAAAGTGATGTTGTTAAAGAATCAACATATAGTTGGTTTGCTTGTTTTTGTAATTCCAACTCAGACTTAAACGCCAATGCAATACCATGAATTAAAGGATCGGGTTGGAGAAAATGAGGAATAAGTTCGATGCAATCGCAATCTAAAGCTTCGCGAGCAATATTTGCAAATTGAAAAGGTGTGAGTAATAGGACTATGAAATCATAATCTCGAGTGCTAATACAATTACCCTTGTTATCTACATTGGCTGGAATCGTTGCAATTTCTCCATCCATAACTTGGGAAATCTGACGTTTTCCAAGTATTGTGTGGTCCATGGTTAAATCTGACGTATTCGTACCAACCAAGATTGCATGTTGTTGACAGGACATCTCTGGAAATTCATAAGCAGGTTGTCGATGACATTGAACTTGAATTCCATCCCACCCAAGTTCGTGACTAGTCAGCCAAGGTTGTCGTGGGAAAATAGTTGATAAAGACTTCTCTTGGGTTAAATCAAAAGATTGCTGTCGTCTTTTTCCCATTTTTGATCCTCCAAACCTGCTTATATTGCAAAGACGCTACAGCTGACAAACATCTGTTAGATTGACTTGAGGTAATTTATCACCGACGGGTGATAGTTACCAAGTAGATACTAATTAGAGTTATGAGTAGTTCAAAAACCAGATATAGCTGCGCGGTAGAAGTGACTCTGGAATTAATTTGTGGTAAATGGAAATGTACGATTCTCTGGTGGTTGAGAAGAGGTGGGAAAAGATTTGGTGAATTGATGCAGTTAATACCAAGAATCACTCAAAAAGTTTTAACTCAACAGTTGCGGGAACTGGAAAAAGATGGGTTAATTGAGCGAAAAGTTTATAACGAAAAACCGCGGAGAGTTGAATATTACCTTACTCCTGAAGGTGAAACCCTGGGTCCAATTTTGCAAGTTATGTGTGACTGGGGTAAAGCTAAAAAACCAGAATTTCAATTTTGTCCCGTAGAATTAGAAGGATTGCACATTTTAATCCTGACGGATGTTGCTGATTTTTGCGATCTGCTTCGTGTGGAGTTGGAGGTAACAGCAAAAGCTCAATTAACAATTCAATCTGTTACCCCCAGAGTCGAAAACCTGCAGCAAATACTACCAGATGTTGTAGTTGTAGATTTGGGGGAACAGGATTTGAGTTCCCTTGTGCAACAAATTCAACTCTTGGAAACAGAATTAGGACGATCAATTCCTATGATCGCTTTAATAGAAATTCCAGATCGCAGTCGTGCTTTTACTAAAGGATTTAAATTAGTTTTTACTAAACCAATAGAACCAGTTGAAATTGCTGTGGCGATCGCCTCTCTCACTGGGAAATTAAATGAAAATTGAAGATTGATTAACAGTAATACTAAATTAGGTTATGACATTGACTCATCTAAAAATTATGAATGGTAAACTGGTAAACTTTTACTTACTTTATTACGTAGTCTGTTTTCTTCGCAGATAATGACCGCAGGTCATATTTTGACTTGTGCATAGCCCTATATGTTATGTAATTTGTTAGCAAAAAAGTTGGGGAATCGAATTCCCCGTTTATTGTTATTTGAGATCCACAAAATAACAAATCAACGAAACAACAAAATCGGGATATTACATCTACGAAGCATTTGGGCTGTAGTACTACCAATCACTAAATGGCGAATCCGATTATGTCCGTAAGCACCCATAATTAAAAAGTCAATCTTATACCTATCTATACACTCGCTCATTAGTTTTTCAGGTTCCCCATCCAACATGTGACATATGGGCTTAAAACCACCTTTAATTGCTTTTAATTCTGCTGCATTCAGGTAGTTTTGTGCAGTGTCTGTATCGTGGTTTTTGGCAATTGTAATTATATGTAATTCTAAGTCTTTAAATGTGGGTGAATCTACTAAAAAATCTAGGGCTTTATCGCAGCTTTTACCACCATCGTAAGCAAATAAAATTCGTTTTATTGGATGATAATCTTTAGGGGTTACTAAACAAGGTTTATGAGAAGTACGAATTATTCTCTCCAAGTTTGCTCCCAAATGTTCCGCAGCAAACCCTGCCGTTTCACCGCGTTTACCTAATACAATTAAATCTACTTTGGCTTCAAATTCTTGAAAACAATCTACTAAAAAACCCTTACGGTGAGTAGAGTTAACTTGACTTACTCCATTTTCAATTAAAAAACGTTTCGCTTCTTCAAGAATAATTTTTGCCCTTTGATTATTGACTTTTGCTGCTTCACTTTCTAGTTCAACTAGCTGTTCGAGAAGTCTGTGGTAAGTACTTACACCAATACTACCACTGAAGTTTTCTACCTGAGTAGATGTTTTTTTGCGCATATCTGTTACATATAGGACTTCAATGGAAGCATCCATACGTTTTGCGATCCATGCTGCATACCCGTAACCGATTTGGGAAAAATTGGAACCATCAGTACAAAGAAGTATATTTTTCATTATTGGATATATTGTTGAGTATTTAATAACAAAAAGTATGCTGAGAAAATATTTGCTAAATTAGGGAACTCCAAAAAATAATCCAGACCATAATTCACACCATATTTTTTAACGGTAGGGGCGCACCGACGTGCGCCCCTAAGAGTAGTGTGTTTTGATACAGTTGGAACAAAGCCCTCATATAAAAACGCGGGGAATAGTTACATAAGCGGGAAATAGGTGTGAGTCAGTTAAGTATAGAACAATTTGTAAAATCCAGATATAAAGAAATTTATGGAACTTGCATTCCACGCTTTTATCACTTCTGTAGAGACGCGACAAAGCTTGCGGCGTCGGCATTAGCCTCTGTCGCGTCTCTATCACTCCTTACTCCTGAGTTCTTAATTTCTGTGCTCCAAGGTCTTCTAGGTCTTTGACCTTGTCGTGAACAGCTAGCCTATCAATTAGGGTAGAACTTGCTTCGTTTAGACCAAATAATTCTACTTCAGTACCTTGACGCCGGAATTTAAGCGCAATTTTATCAATTGCAGCAATGGCTGATTGATCCCATAGGTGAGCATTGGTTAAGTTGATTTTGACATGCTCTAGATTTTCACGAAAATCGAAAGCGTTTAAAAAGTCAGTCACAGAAACAAAGAAGATTTGTCCAGCTACGCTATAGGTTCTACTAGTACCGTCAGGATTGAGATAACTATCAACAAAAACTAATTGGGCAATTTTACGAGCAAAGAAGATTGTACTCAGCGCACTTCCTACTAATACACCCATAGCCAAATTCTTAGTCATAACAGTGATAAATACGGTTGTTAACATTACCGCAGTCTCACTTTTAGGAAAAATCCGAATATTTTTCAAAGAAGCCCAATTAAATGTACCGATGGAAACCATAATCATTACTGCGACCAAAGCAGCCATCGGAATTTTCTCTACCCAGTTTCCTAACGCCAACATAAAAAAGAGTAATAGTATCCCTGCACTGAAGGTAGATAGACGTTTTCGACCGCCTGACTGGATATTAATTACAGACTGACCAATCATTGCACAACCAGCCATTCCACCAAAGAATCCCGTAATAATATTTGCTATTCCCTGACCGCGAGCTTCCCTATTTTTGTTACTGGGTGTATCGGTCAAATCGTCTACGACATTAGCTGTTAAGAATGAAGCTAATAAACCCACCATTGATAGAGCCACTGCATAGGGAAGAATAATCTGCAAACTTTCTAGACTGAAAGGTATCTTGGGAATGCTAAAAACTGGTAGTTGTCTGGGTAGTTCTCCCATGTCACCGACCGTAGGGACATCGATCCCCAAACCATTGGAGATGATGGTAAGAAAAATGATTGCAACCAAGGGAGAGGGTAATACTTTGGTGACCCGAGGTAATAGGTAGATAATTGCCAGACCTCCCGCGACCATCGGATATACTTGCCAAGGGACATTCTGCAGTTGGGGTAATTGAGCGTTAAAAATCAGAATTGCCAAAGCATTGCTAAAACCCACCATCACAGCGCGGGAGACATATTTCATTTGGCGATCAATTTTAATTGCAGCCCACAGAATTTGGAAAATACCTGCAAGAATTGTGGCTGCAAATAGGTATTGCAAGCCATACTCGGGATAATCTTTTACTAAGTTAGTGACAAGTAGCGACATACTACCTGTAGCAGCAGAAATCATGGCGATTCTACCGCCAAGAAAAGCAATGACTACAGCCATTGTAAAAGAGGCATATAGACCTACTTTCGGGTCGACTCCAGCAATAATGGAGAAGGCGATCGCTTCTGGAATTAGCGCCAAACCTACTAGCACACCCGCGAGCAAATCTCCCCTGATGTTGGAAAACCACTCATGCTTAACAAAAATATTCTTCAAGGGTTCCTCTTTAATTAGGTCACGCTAGATCTATAATTTTAAATCATGATTGTAACCATTCAAACTATCAATAATTACTGCAAAACGAAGTAATTTATGGTAGTAGTCAATGAACAGAGGAAAATATTGTTATTAGATTATGAACAGACAAATTGACTGTTCTAAATGAATAAACAATTGATTAAATTCAAACTCATCGACTTATTATTTACTGTTTTAGTACTGAACGCTCTCAATGAATATTCTTAATACCTTGCAAAGCTTCTACCTAGCAGAGGTGACATGAAAGGGAAAAATTGTGCTCGAAAATATTACTCTACCTTTTTACTCCACTTAATTATTATTTAGCTTATACTCTTGACGTATTTTTTGAGTGGATTCTTTATACTTTCAGCTTAATATCTAGCATACCATTATAAAGTAATAGACGCACACCTTTAAAGTTGTATTGAAACTATATTTAATTCATATGCATCCGTTATTTCATTAATAACGAATTATTATTCAACCTCCTATTAAATAAGCATAGTTTATCGAAGTCAAAAACTTATTCACTAATTCTGGTTAATAAATTCTAATGTGTCTTTTATAGAAATGTACCTCGGCTGGGATTTCACGCGTTCCAACCAAGCTCGAATTGATGGAAATTCACCCAGTTCAAAACCACCTTCATCAGCAACATGGGTGTAAGCAAATAAGGCGATATCAGCAATTGTATAACGTTCTCCAACGAAAAAAGAGTGGGAACGTAAATGATCTTCCATTACTTGTAGAGCTGCATAACCTTTTTCTTGCTTAGACTTTAATTCCTCTTGATACTCTTTTTCTTTTTTGAGGATAGAAATCCAAAATCTAGATGTAGCAATAAATGGTTCGTGACTATATTGCTCAAAAAATAACCACTGAAATACCTGTGCGCGTAAAAAACGGTCATAAGGAAGAAATTCTGTTCCCTCGGCTAAATGAATCAATATGGCATTAGATTCTGCCAAATATCTATTCGGCTCAATTTCTAAAACAGGAATTTTTCCATTCGGACTTTTATCCAGAAATTCTGATGTTCGAGATTCTCCTGCCAAGATATTTATATCTGTTCTTTCAAATGGTACTCCCAACTGTGTTAATAAAAGACGTATCTTATATCCATTGCCAGAAGGTAAGAAATCGTACAAACGTAGCCGGTTCATCATCATAAATAGGGTAAACAAGTTGTTGAATAATGATCAAATAAAATACAACAATTTATGAGCAAAAAAAATATATATACAATAAAATTTATTGAGAATATTATGATGGAAATTAAAAACATTATTTCATAAAATTAATGTAATTAAATCAGGGTGTCATTATTTAATTTCTATGGCTTAATTTTTAGAAATTAAATTGCTATTAGAGGAAATAAAATATGTGTGGAAGATTTACTTTGAGTGCGACTCCAGAAGCCATAGCAGAAGAATT
Organism: Mastigocoleus sp. MO_188.B34; assembly: GCF_030065675.1. Taxonomy (GTDB): domain Bacteria; phylum Cyanobacteriota; class Cyanobacteriia; order Cyanobacteriales; family Nostocaceae; genus Mastigocoleus. The sequence goes on from NZ_JASJDK010000068.1 coordinate 33,917, forward strand.
TGATGTTAAAAATCTTTCCGTTCTCCAACCAACATATAATGTTGCGCCAACACAAAATGTACTAGCTGTACTAAATGAAGAGAAAACTCTCCAGCGTCAATTTAAAAAATTACGTTGGGGATTAATTCCTTCATGGGCAAAAGATTGTAGCATCGGTGTTAGGCTAATCAATGCAAGGTCAGAAACAGTCGCAGAAAAACCTGCTTTTCGTTCTGCTTACAAGCGCCGACGTTGTTTAGTAGTAGCTGATGGTTTTTTTGAATGGAAAAAGCAAAAAGATAAAAAGCAACCCTTTTATTTTCTACTTCAAAATCAACGCCCATTTGCTTTTGCTGGATTATGGGAAAAATGGACTTCTCCCCAAGGAGAGGAGGTACACAGTTGTACGATTTTGACAACCACAGCTAACAGACTATTGGAACCTATTCATCATCGAATGCCATTACTCCTGAAGCAACAAGATTATGGATTATGGCTAGACCCACAAGTACAATCACCCGTTTTATTACAGGATTTATTATCCCCTTATCCTTCTGAAGAGATGAAAAGCTATGAAGTTAGTTCTTTTGTCAATAATCCTAAACATAATAGTCATCAATGTATTGAAGCTGTTGCTTAAACAGCTGCATATGATGTTTCGCAACCCTTAAAATGGCGAATTACCAGGAGATTTTTTAGTTGGAGTTAGTAAAAATTTTAGTTAGCAAAAAATTTACTTGAAATCAGTCAACTAGATTACGATCCATGTCCATTTCAAAAATTGGACTTAAATCAGTTACATTAACAATTAAGCAATCTCAGCTACTGATTCAAACATCAATTAAGCAGTTATCCGAAGCTCAGAGAGGCGAATATGCCAAGAACCCAGAAAAACGATAATTTTATCGATAAATCCTTTACTGTGATGGCAGACTTAATCTTAAAGATACTGCCAACTAATAATAAAGCTAAGAAAGCTTTTGCTTACTACCGGGATGGAATGTCCGCACAGTCTGAAGGTGAGTATGCTGAAGCCCTAGAAAATTATGAAGAAGCTTTGTTGTTAGAAGAAGATTCTCAAGACAGGGGCTTTATATATTACAATATGGCATTAATTTACGCAAGTAATGGAGAACATAACAAAGCTTTGGAGCTATATCACCAAGCGCTTGAAAATAATCCTCGCTTACCTCAAGCTTTAAATAATATTGCTGTCATCTATCACTACCAAGGCGAAAAAGCCAAAGAAGCTGGTGATGAAGATGGTGGAGAAGCACTGTTTGACCAAGCTGCAGATTATTGGATTCGAGCCATACGCATGGCACCGAATAACTATATTGAAGCCCAAAACTGGTTAAAAACCACTGGTAGAATGCAAGTTGACGTATTCTTTTAATCATTGTCGTTAATCTTATTGGTCATTAGTCGCTAACTTTATTTATTAATTAATTCAGTAATGACTAACGACCATATTCTTTTTGCTTAAATACTAACAGTAAAGATAACGCTAATAATAACATGTGTTTGTTCCAAAAACCCATGTCAATAAAGCAAGAATAAGCAATTAGTAGCTAACACTTACAAATTACCAAACTATGATAGACCGCGAACAAGTACGTAAAGTAGCACATCTAGCTCGTTTAGAATTAACTCCTGAAGAAGAACAGCTGTTTACTACCCAGTTGGGGAGTATTCTTGATTATTTTGAACAGCTCAATGAATTAGATGTTGAAAATGTGAAACCAACAACACGAGCAATTGATGTTAGTAACGTTACCCGTCCAGATAGACTCCAGCCCTACCCGGATCGGGAAGAAATTCTCCAGGGTGCGCCAGAACAAGAAGGGGAATATTTTAAAGTTCCAAAAATTATCAATCAAGAATAATTATTTAACAGTTTATAGTTAATAGTCTATAGCTAATGGCACCGTTCTACGGGCTTTAGCTATTAGAGATTTTTCAGGACTCATCTAAATTCCCACATAGAAGCTAACACGTAGGTGGAATTAATTGGTGATATGGTTCCATTTTCAGGATAATAGCGAATATTTTGTTACGCAAACCCCAAATATTGACGAATATTAGAGAATATTGGGGAATATAAAAATTTAAATATCCTCCCACGTAAAATAGGCGAGCGAATACAAGTGTTGGTTATTATTTGAAAACCATGTACGCGTTAGCAATTTTTTTAATCGTTTTCGGAAGATAAAATATTCCCTAAGATATAGCACAATAGCTTGTAGTAATGTGATGTTGGCTACACTTTAAAAACCTCCAAAGTTGTAGTCAACTATTTCCATTATTGATTGATTTCAAAAATCTTTTTATTTGATGATAATATTCATCATTCTTATAGTCAAAAATACTAATTATAGTAAAAAATACAAAAATTAATTATTGACGTAAAAAAATAGTTATACTAATGTCACAAAAATAATTTGAAAGCAAAATACTTTCGTTTTTATCCTATTGAGGAAAATATACAAGTGAATACAATTGCAACTAATAAAGTAAAATTCAAGAAAACTTTAACATGTGTCGCACTTGCCATTAGTTTGCTCATGAGTGCTTGTTCCAGTGGTGGAGAAGAAAAAACAACAGGAAATACATTAGATACTATTAAGAAGCGTAACAAAATTATAATTGGAGTCAAAACTGATAATACTCCTTATGGTTTTATAGATAAAAATGGTAAAAATGCAGGGTTAGAAATTGATATTGCAAAATATATTACTAATGAACTACTAGGTTCCCAAGAAAAAGTAGAATTTGTATCTGTAGTGGCATCCAACAGAATTGAATTTCTCAAACAAGGGAAAATAGATTTAGTTATTGCAACAATGACCAAAACTCCGGAAAGGGAAAAAATTATTGATTTCTCTGAGGAATACTATTCCGCTGGTACTGGGCTTTTGACTCATAAGTATAGTGGAGTAAAGTCATGGGACAATCTGCGAGGAAAGAAAGTCTGCGGGATTCAAGGTTCTTTCTACAATAAAGCACTTGCAGAGAAAGGAATTCAAATGGTGAATTTTCCGGGAACAGCTGAAGCATACAAGGCGCTGGAGGAAAAACGTTGTATCGGTTTGGCTTATGATGATTCAGCTTTAGTAGGAAAATTGTTAGATCCATCATGGGGTAAAAATTGGCATCAACCTTTACCTGTGATTTTTGAGAAGCCTTGGGGTATGGGAATACGCAAAAACAATCAACCATTCTTGGATGCTGTAAATGCAGCCATTACTAAAATGGAAGCGGAAGGATTTATTGTTGATGGTGAGAAGAAGTGGAAAATTCCGCCAACAGAACACGCTAAACAACGCATGAAAAAAGCACAAAGTCAAAAGTAAGGAGTAAGAAGTAAGAAGTAATAAGTAATGAGTAATGTTAGCGCAGCGGGGCGCGTAAGCGCACAGTAATGAGTAATGAGTAGTAAATTACCAATTACCAATTACCAGTTACCAATTACCAGTTACCAGTTACCAATCACCAGCTAAATTTACTTGTATTTCACTATCCAATCATGAAAAATGTTTTTCAACCTTGACTTCTCTTGGTTAAGTGACCCCACTTACCAAAATTGGCTTAGAGAAGGTATTTTTACTACTATTTTCCTATCTACTGTTTGTGTTTTTTCTTCCTTACTAATTGGTATAATTGGGGTTTGGTTACAAGATCTACCTATTAAATGGGTGCGTGGGGCGATCCAAATCTATATCCAGATTTTTCGTAACACCCCCCCTTTAGTACAGTTATTTTTTCTATTTTTTGTTTTAGCTGCTCTTCTACCAAAGGTTTACGACCCCACAACAGGAGGAGAAAGACCGATTCTTAATTCTTTTAGCAGTGCAGCGATCGCACTTTCTCTATTTGCTGGTGCATTTAATATTGAAATTTTCCGCTCTGGAATTGAAGCCGTACCGAAAACAATGGTAGAAGCATGTGAAAGCTTGGGTTTTTCTCGAACTCAAAGTTTTTTCTTGGTAATCTTACCCCTAGCTTTTCGAATATCTCTTCCGGCGTTAAACAACAATTTAGTTAATCTGATTAAAACTACTACCCTTGCTTCTGCGATCGCAACACCGGAATTACTTTATTTCGCCGGACAGATATATGCCGATAATTTTGCGACCTTAGAGGTGATGTTATTTATTTGGGTAATATACGTTACTTTAGTCGGAATATTACTTGCCCTGATGCATTGGTTAGAATTAAAACTGCACATACCGGGCTATGGAAATTAAAGATAAAAATACCAATACAAGTAAAAACATTAAGCTGACTTGGAAATCACTTCTGGGTTTCACCCTAGCGACTATTTTATTAGTAGTAACTATTAGTACTTTAAAAGTAAATTTATTAACTATAGAAGAATGGCAAACTCTCCTCCGCCGTTTGCCTTATATATTAATTGGTAATCAAGAAAACTGGGCTGTCAAAGGTGGTTTTGCACTGAATATAATTATTAGTCTTGCTTGTATGATAATTAGCACTATTTTAGGTGTAATCCTAGGATTAAGTCAGATATCTTCACAGCGAGTTGTTCGATGGTTGGCTTGGTTTCTGACCCAATTTTTTCGCAATTCTCCTTGGCTAGTCATTCTTTATGTTGTGCTTTACTTGTTTCCATTCCAAATAAATCTGGGTTTTGTTAGTGTTGAGTTTTCCCCAGTTGCAAAATCAATTGTCGGTTTATCTTTAGTGGTCGCAGCCAATATTTCAGAAATTGTCCGGGGTGCTATTCAATCAATCCCTTCAGAACAATGGGAAGCAGCAAAAGCTATGGGTTATACTAACAATCAGATTTTACGATTAGTAATTTTTCCCCAAGCTTTCAAGCGTATGATTCCTCCTTGGATGAATTGGTATGCAATTTTAACAATGGGTACTACCCTTACAAACTTAGTTGGCGTACCGGAAGGATTAACAAGTGTGCGTCAAGTTTTAGAACTTGAAGGAGAGCGTTTTGCCATACCACTTTACACTATTTTAATGTTGTTGTTTTTCTTATACTGTTACCCAATTGCTTGGTGGACAAGAAAATTAGAACAACGACTCGTGGAGTGAAGTAAGAAGTAATGAGTAAGAAGTAAGAAGTAAGAAGTAATGAGTAATGTTAGCGCCTAGCGGTTAGCAGCTCGTGTAAGCGCGCCCTGCGTGACGTTAGTCAGAGGCTTTGCCGACGCCGCAGGCTAAGGGCGTACCGGATTGCACGCGGCTTGCGCCGTTAGCGCTGCCGTAAGGCTTAACCGCAGGTAGCACAGCTAGAGGCAAAGACGCGCCTTACGGCGAATGCCGTCGCTGCAGGCTCTAGGTATTGCGCACAGTAATGAGTAACTAATCCCCAGTCGCTAATTTCCATATGACGCTGTCGCGTCACGCTTCGCTAACGCCAGTCGCTGATCCCCAATACCCAATCTATGACAGAAACATTAGTATCCCTCCGTGATGTACATAAATCCTTTGGTAAAGTTGAAGTCTTAAAAGGGATTTCCTTTGATGTAAACCAGGGAGAAATTATCTGTATTATTGGACCCTCAGGTTCGGGTAAATCAACAATTCTTCGCTGTATTAATGGTTTAGTTGAGATTAATAATGGTTTTATTCGCGTCGGAGATTTTTTCGTTCACCAATTGAAGTCTGACAGGGAAAAAATCCGCCTGCGACGTATAGTTTCAATGGTTTTTCAACAGTACAATTTATTTCCCCATCGCACAGCTTTAGAAAATGTGATGATGGCACCAATCCATGTTCTTAAACAAGACCCTAAGGAAGTAGAAGAGCGCGCTTACCAATTACTCAAAAAAGTTAGACTCCAAGGTAAAGAAAAAAATTACCCCGCAGAACTTTCTGGGGGACAACAACAACGAGTTGCGATCGCGCGTTCTCTAGCAATGAAACCACAAGTTATGTTATTCGATGAAGTGACAGCAGCTCTCGACCCGGAAACAGTTAAAGAAGTTTTAATTACAATTCGGGAATTAGCAGAAGAAGGGATGACTTGTTTGTTGGTAACCCATGAAATGGGTTTTGCAAGGGAAGTCGCTGATAATATTCATTTTATGGATCGTGGTGTAATTGTTGAAAGTGCTGCACCCGTTGAATTTTTTAGCAACCCCAAACATGAAAGGACAAAAGAATTCCTGAGTCAGGTTTTATGATTTATCGCAGAAGCTTAGAAGAGAAATATCATGTTTAGGTGTACGCTGACAAATTAATCTGAAATTTCTCCCAAGTAAAAAAAAGTGAACTGTTGTCCAGGGTGACTTTCAAGGTTTTATATTTGCGAATAAAATACTTCAAAAATAAAATAAACAATTCCAGGAAATAAAGTTGAAATAGTGACTCCATAACATGAGGTCAAAAAATAACTACTATTCCAAAATACTTTCTTCTTATACCAATTTCCTAAATTCAAGCTACAGATGGTATGCCAGGAATAAAATCATATCTTGTAATTGAGTTTCATAAGTGTAGCCTCACTAAATGAAATTGGTATTAATATATACGAAATGGAGAGTACGTCTCATGAAGATAATACTAGTAGGGAGCAAAGCGGAAAAGTGATATTTGCAAGACCAAAGCATTATGATGTCATTTAAATAACTTCATTATTTGGTGAACACTATGTAATATCAAGGATAAGTCACTAATTTTGATTTAGTTTATTGATAATTTACAGCAATAATTGACAATCAAAATTAGATATCACCTTCCGCAGCGTTGCACCCAGATGAAATGCAGGTGCTGATTCCCATATGCAAAATTCATCTATAGTCACGATTACGAATATTATGAATTCCTTAAAAAAACTGCTAATTATCTATTTAGCAACCTGGATAATTGTAATAGGATGTGAACGATTTTATCAAAACGATTCAATTAGGGCTACGGCAGAAACGCCTGCTGACGTATTTGGTTATACAACTGTATTCAAACAGGAATTAGATAAAATTGGGCAGATATCACTACAGAAATTTGCTCAACAGTATAATACTAACACTCAGTATTTACCTCAAATCACTTGGGATCCGACCAAGGCTAAATTCTGGAAGGAATTCAACCTCAATCCGAATGAGAATAACAAGAATCCTCAACGGAAAAAATTACGTCACAACGATTTTCGCCTTAATGCAGACGAACTAGCCGTTTTCAAGAAAAACGGGTTTGTAGTGAGTGAGCGCTTGGGGGCAGAGAGTTTTGCCGAGATGTACTATCGCATTTACACTAATGATTTACCAGTATTTGTTTCGACTGATTCAATACTTCATGCGTGGCATAAGTCATACGATGCCATGCTTAAAGAACTAGAAGAAACTTATATAGCTCAATCATTGGATGAAATTCTCCAAGGCATGGCTCAGAAGATTCCTGAAGCTGCAAACAAGTATGGAAATGGAGATTTAAGTTCAAGCTTAAAAGATGCTGATTACTTCCTGGCAGTAGCGCGTTCTTTACTTGCAGGAAAGACCGTGAAAACTTATTTAAATCAGGATGAACGAGTTGCTACAACTCTTGCTGCTATAGATACTCACAAACCACAGAAAATCAATCTGTTTGGGAATGAGCGCTTGGTGGATTTTTCTCAATTTAAAGTACGCGGTCATTATGAAAGTTCTAAAGAACTAAAAAGATATTTCCGGGCGATGATGTGGTGTGGCAGAATAGACTTCCGCATCGCTGGTATCCCTGAAACAAGCTCTCCACGGGAACTTGCGGGAGCGATAGTTCTCTATGACCTGCTGCAACAATCAGGTAAATTTCCACAATGGCAGCAGTTTGATCGGACGATCCAAACTTTTGTGGGCAGAACTGATTCTATGACTTTTGCTCAACTTGGTGACGTTTTAAATAAAGCTGCAATTAAATCTCCAGTCGATATCAAAGATTTAGCAACTTTAGCAACGCTGCAATCTGATATCCTTAATGACAAAATCGGCGTTCAAGACATTCGTGGTGATGTTTACAAGTCACCTTTAGGAACAGAAAAAGCCCAGTTGCCAAAGTCATTCACAGTACTTGGTCAAAAGTTTGTATTGGATAGCTGGGTCATGTCTAAGGTAGTATTTGATGACATTCTCTGGGACGACAAGAAAGTTCGGCGTTTTGTACCAACAAGCTTGGATGTAGCCTTCGCTGCGCTGGGGAACAATCAGGTAGTACCAAAATTAGTCGCCCGTATCAAAAATGACGGTTTAAACTATCAACATAACTTGGCGGCAGTAAGGAACGTTATCGATCAACAAAATCCATCTGTTTGGCAAGAAAATATTTATATGAATTGGCTAGCAACATTGCGCCAGTTGTCAGCACCAACCACAGATTCAAAATATCCGGAAACTATGCGGACCCAAGCTTGGGCTCGGAAGACACTCAACACGCAATTAGCTTCATGGACTCAATTACGTCATGACACAATTCTTTACGCCAAACCTTCCTACGGTGGTCTTCTTTGTGAATATCCAGCGGGTTTCGTAGAGCCAAGACCGGAATTTTGGGAACGCTTTGAGCAAATGGCTCTGCTAGCGGCAGAGCAGATTAAGAAAACTCCTTTTCCAAATCGCAAAGTCAAGCTATCAGGCGTTGATTATCAGATACAACTCCGAAATATCCAGGATAGACAGGTGGAATTTTTTCAGCAATTCGCTCAGAAATTGTCTGTTCTTAAGGGTATTGCAGTGAAGGAACTTGCCCAACAACCAGTTACGGAAACGGAAACTAAATTTCTTAAAGAAGTTGTTGAGATTAAGAGAGACTACATTGGGCAAATTCAATACAATGGCTGGTACCCCAGTCTATTTTACAGTAGTCGTGATGATTCTGGAAAGTGGGATGCTCTAGTTGCTGATGTCCACACTAATCCTAATCAGTCAGGCTCAGGTAGCGTGCTGCATCAGGGTGTTGGCAATGTTGATTTACTGATGATTGCAGTAGATAACGGCAAAGATCGAATGATTTATGCAGGACCAATGATGAGCCATTACGAATTCGAAATGCCTGAAATAGTCCGGAAATCTGATTCCCAGTGGCGAGAGGACATCAAACAAGGAAAGTTACCACCGCGACCCGATTGGACAAAAGGCTATCTTGTACCGGGAGAAAATCAGGATGTTAAGTTATATCCCAGATCTGATGATGAATGGGTACAACAAAAACGCCGCCAACTTGATAATCCTTAAATTCCAACCGAATGTAGATTTCGTTATCCTAAGCATCTGTGATACGGAACTTAATATTTAGGTTAAGAGGAATATAAAAAGGGGAAAAGGGAAAGAAAAAAAATAATATTTTCCCAAAAATATCGCTCTTCCATCACTCTGGTGAAGTAAAAATCTCAGACAATTTCTTAACCTTAAACAGAGACTGGGTTTGGAGTTTTATTTTCTAATACTATGAGTAAAAT
>NZ_JASJDK010000201.1 GCF_030065675.1 Mastigocoleus sp. MO_188.B34
GTAATGGGTAATGAGTAATGAGTAATGAGTAATGAGTAATGAGTAATGAGTAATGAGTAATGAGTAATGAGTAATGAGTAATGAATAATGAGTAAGAAGGTAGAGACGTAGCAGAGCCTTTGGCGTCGGCGGATCCAAAGGTAACGTAGTTATAGCCTCTGCTACGTCTTTACAGGAGTAATGGCTAATTGGTAATGGTTATTGTTTATTATCATTACCTCCATTTATTTAATTTTCTTCATTTTCTGGAGATGTATCATTTTTTGGTTCTAGCAAAACCTTATCAACCCGATTACCATCCATATCCATTACTTCAAATCTCATTCCTTGCCATTCAAAATTATCGGTGGCTATGGGAATTCGACCAAGTTGGGTCATGACAAAGCCACCTAAAGTTTGATAATTTCCTCGATCTTCTGAAGAAAATTCTCTAACGTCAAATAGGTGGCAAAAATCATCTATTGATAGCATTCCATCTAATAACCAAGTACCATCTTCCCTTTGCACTGCTTGAGGCTCATCATCATCGTCGAAAGCCGGAACATCTCCCACTATTTCGACCATGACATCATTAAGGGTGACCAATCCCTGAATAACACCATATTCATCTACTACTAGCGCCATATGGGTACCTGTTTGTTTAAATAGTTCTAAAACCTTTAAACCACTGGTATTTTCTGGCACAAATAATGCTTGCCTTAACCCTATGGTCAAATCTATTGATTCCCCACACAAACTTCGGGCTAATAAGTCCGTTACAGGAATAATTCCTAGGACGTTATCGAGTTCTTCTCGACATACTGGATATCGAGAATAACCATTATCAATGATTTTGCGCCGGTTTTTACTAATATCGTCCCCTAGATCTAACCACTCAATATCAGGTCTGGGTGTCATCATTGCACCGACAGGAATGTCACCTAAGCGAAATACCCGTTCCACCATATCTTGCTCGGCTTCTTCGAAGGTTCCTTCTTCGGTTCCTTGCTCGATTAAAACTTTGATTTCTTCTTCTGTAACTTGCGGTCCAGTTGCAGGTCTAACACCTAAAAAACGTAATACTGTGTCAGTAGAAACACTTAAGATACAAACCACTGGTAGAGCAAACTTAGCTAACATTTCCATGGGAATTGCAATAATGTTAGCAATAGCTTCAGGATGGTTTAAAGCAAGCCGCTTTGGTACTAGTTCTCCTAGAACGAGAGTAAAATATGTAATCAAAATTACTGCAACAATCGAAGCTATTGCTTCTGTATAAGAAGAAATTCCTGGAATAAATTTTAATATTGAATTTAGTATAGGAATAATTTTTTTGGAGATGACTGACTCTCCAAAAGCACCAGAAATGATTGCTAATGCGGTAATACCGATCTGGACTGTTGCCAAAAATTGATTGGGGGAAGATGCTAGCTTCAAGGCAGTACGAGCTTTTTTGCTTCCTCGATTGACGAGTTGCTGTAAGCGAGCTTTGCGCGCTGAAACTATTGCCAACTCTGACATTACAAATATTGAGTTGACGAAAATAAGTAAGAAAAGGATTAGAATTTCGGTGGTTGACGACATTTCTAATATTGCCGAGCGAATCGGCAAATTTTTTTTAGTAGGTTTGGGTGTTAATATTCAGATTTAATATCAATTAAGTTTGATAAATACACTTTCGACAGAGGAAAATTTGGTCGAATTTTAAGGTTGGACAACAAAAACCAGTTTATGATCTCTAAATCAGGATATTGGCAAAAAATGAGGTATTAGTGCTTTATATTTGACGTAGACGAACATATAGCTGAAGTATTTCCTTTATTTGTGTGAGTTTGGGGATTTTCAGTAAATTAAACTACTAAATTAAATATTTCACTTTCAAATATTCTATTTTGCTAAAGATTCCATTATTCTGGTGTCTCGATGTGAAAATATAATGCACTGCTAACAAAATTGCCGCAAACCAAATTAATAGTATGGGATGATAGTTTATTATTCTGTATTCCCTCCAAAAGTAAAACGATTGGAATGGGAATTTCCCAATGATTGGGTTACCAATCTTGAAATGCCAATCCTTAGAATTCCAATTTTTATAATCCCAGGTATTGAAGTTATTCTTGAGTGCAATTAAAGAAAATCTATTTTTTGCTGCTAAATTTCGATCCTTGGATTCGATCTCCGATGAAAGTGGTATTTTAATTGTCATAGATAATTTTTCTGCAATGTTTAATTTAACCAAAGATTAGACAGTGGTAATTGTACTAGCTAGGAACTATTAGTTCTAGAGTAGGAGTTATCAAACTCTTGACACATTTAAAATTATTGAGGTAAGAGTTCTAAACTTACTTCTAATTCTCAAACTACATATCAAAATACATAAACATAAATACTTCCATCATTTTGTTAGGCATATTTTGTTAGGGATTTATGGCTTTTTCTTCCATTGTGCGGACTTTAGGACGGTCGTCTTTAAGTGGCGAGCTTCTTTCTAGAATAGAGCGACAAAAAGAATTATTTTTAAATGGAATTCCCCGCTTACCAAAGGGCTTGGTCGCATCAGCATTGGCGCAAGCCCAAGAATATAATTTATTTGTGGTTTGTTCCACTTTGGAAGAAGCTGGAAGGTGGACGGCACAACTTGAGATGATGGGTTGGCAAACGGTACATTTTTACCCAACCTCAGAAGCTTCTCCTTATGAACCCTTCGATCCCGAAATTGAAATGACCTGGGGACAAATGCAGGTTTTGGCGGATTTGGTTGGGGATAGAAGATTGGCGACTAGCGACAGGGGATCGGGAACTGAAGATAGGAGAGTTTCTGGGATTGCTGTTGTGGCGACTCATGCATCTTTACAACCCCACCTACCCCCGGTGGAAGCTTTTGCACCATCATGCTTAACTCTGAAACGGGGAATGGAATTTGACCTAGGTGAGTTTAGTCGCAAAGTGACTACTTTGGGTTACGAGCGAGTACCAATGGTAGAAATGGAAGGTCAGTGGAGTCGAAGGGGGGATATTGTGGATTTATTTCCCGTATCTTCTGAGTTACCGGTACGTTTAGAATGGTTTGGGGATGAAATCGAACAGATCCGGGAATTCGATCCATCTACCCAGCGCTCTGCTCTCGATCGCATTGAGGAAATGGTGTTAACTCCCACTAGCTTTGTCCCAATGTTTACCGAAGCTTTGTCCGCTAGACCTGATTTTGATGAATTGAAAGCTCAGTGGAATTTTGATTCTGATTCTGGTACAGAGGAAGCAGCAGAGATTTTTGAGGGTAGTCGTCGTTTGTTGGGTTTGGCGTATGAAAAACCAGCTTCGTTGCTGGATTATTTGCCAGCAAATACTTTTATTGCAATTGATGAGTCAGAACAATGTCACGCCCACAGCGAGCGTTGGGTGGAAAATGCTGAAGAACAATGGCAGTATCTAGTACATGGTGGAGAACTGACCGAACTGGATGGCGATGATGGAAATAGCGAACCTCCTTTAAGTGATCGCGAAATTGATTCACCTCAAATCAACTTACCGAAAATCCATCGCTCCTTTGATGAATCCTTAGAAGATACAGTTAAATTTAAGAAAATATATTTATCGGAAATTACTGAAACTGTTGTTGACGAGTCGGGAGAAGGAATTGAAAATGCAGGATTAAATCTTGCTGCTCGTCCCGTACCGGTAACGCCACATCAGTTTGCTAAAATCGCTGAAACTGTGAGACAGGAACGCGATCGCAAATTTGCTGTGTGGTTAATTTCAGCACAGCCTTCCCGTTCAGTGTCGCTGTTACAGGAACATGATTGTCCGGCGCAGTTTATTCCTAATCCCCGGGACTATCAAGCAATTGATAAATTACAAGTTAGTCATACCCCTGTAGCTTTAAAATATTCGGGTTTAGCAGAATTAGAAGGCTTTATTTTACCGACATTCCGGATTGCAGTAATTACTGACCGAGAATTTTACGGTCAACATTCTTTAGCTACTCCCAGCTACGTGCGCAAACGGCGTAAAGCTGCTTCTAACCAAGTTGATGTTAATAAGTTACGTCCGGGTAATTACGTCGTCCATAGAAACCATGGGATCGGTAAATTTCTCAAGCTGGAAAGTTTAACCATTAATGATGAAACTCGGGATTACTTGGTGGTACAGTATGCTGACGGTGTTTTGCGGGTACCATCAGACCAAGTAGGGTCATTGTCTCGCTTTAGGAAGAAAGACGGTAAACCGCCTCAACTCCATAAGATGACTTCCAAAGCTTGGGAAAATACCAAGAATAAGGTCCGCAGAGCAATTAAAAAATTGGCTGTGGATTTACTCAAGCTTTATGCTTCCAGAAGTCAAAGACAAGGGTTCGCTTACCCTGAGGATATGCCATGGCAGCAGGAATTGGAAGATTCTTTCCCTTATCAACCAACAATCGACCAGTTAAAAGCTGTGCAGGATGTGAAACGGGATATGGAATGCGATCGCCCAATGGATCGGTTGGTATGCGGTGATGTTGGTTTTGGTAAAACTGAAGTTGCAATTCGGGCAATTTTTAAAGCTGTAACTGCAGGTAAGCAAGTAGCATTATTAGCGCCAACTACTATTCTCACCCAGCAGCATTACCATACAATTAAAGAACGTTTTGCCCCTTATCCCATCAATGTTGGTTTGCTTAATCGCTTCCGTACTGCTGAAGAACGCCGCAAGATTCAAAAGCGACTGGTGACGGGGGAATTAGATGTGGTTGTGGGAACCCATCAACTGTTAAGTAAAAGCGTTAATTTTAAAGAATTGGGACTGTTGGTGGTAGATGAAGAACAACGGTTTGGGGTAAATCAAAAAGAAAAAATCAAAAGTCTGAAAACTCAAGTTGACGTATTAACACTTTCAGCGACTCCCATCCCCCGAACTTTATATATGTCCCTGTCGGGGATTCGGGAAATGAGTTTAATTACAACACCCCCACCATCCCGACGTCCGATTAAAACCCACCTCTCGCCAATGAATGGAGAAACCATGCGTAGTGCCATCCGTCAAGAACTTGACCGGGGTGGACAGGTTTTCTACGTCGTTCCTCGGGTGGAAGGAATTGAAGATAAATCCGCTGGAATCCGAGAAATGTTACCAGGGGTAAGAATTGCGATCGCTCACGGTCAAATGAATGAAAGCGAACTAGAAGCGACCATGCTTTCATTTAGTAATGGGGAAGCAGATATCCTGGTTTGTACCACAATTATTGAATCTGGTTTGGATATTCCCCGCGTAAACACAATTTTGATTGAAGATGCTCACCGTTTCGGTTTAGCACAGTTATATCAATTGCGCGGACGGGTGGGACGAGCCGGAATTCAAGCCCACGCCTGGTTATTCTATCCCAAACAAAGAGAATTATCGGAAGCAGCCCGCAAACGACTGCGAGCAATTCAAGAATTTACTCAGTTAGGTTCCGGATATCAATTAGCAATGCGAGATATGGAAATTCGCGGAGTTGGTAACTTACTTGGTGCGGAACAGTCCGGAAAATTAGATGTGATTGGCTTCGATTTATACATGGAAATGTTAGAAAACGCCATCAATGAAATTCGCGGACAAGAAATTCCCCAGGTGGAAGAAACTCAAATCGACCTCAGCCTCACTGCATTTATTCCCTCAGATTATATTACTGACATCGACCAGAAGATGAGCGCATATCGGGCGCTTGCTACAGCCAAAACCAGCGAAGAATTACAGCAAGTAGCTGCAGCTTGGACGGATCGTTATGGAACTATTCCTTCAACAGCAAATCAACTGATCCGGGTAATGGAATTAAAACAAATGGGGAAAAAGTTAGGTTTTAGTCGCATTAAACCCGATGGAAAACAGCATATTGTCTTAGAAACACCAATGGAAGAACCAGCTTGGAATTTATTGGCGGATAATTTACCAGCAATTCTTAAAAACCGTTTTGTTTATTCTCCTGGGAAAGTTACAGTGCGGGGTTTAGGAGTGGTTAAAGCTGCAAAACAGTTGGATACCTTAATTGATGCTTTCAATAAGATGCAAGGTGTGGTGGTGAATGAGGCTGCGGTGGTGTAGCAATTGGCGACTGGATATTGGGGATTGGGTATTTGTTGGCGGATTAGTACAATTAGCTATTTGTTTTCTGTTTCCCATTCCCTCTTACCTTGAAAAATGCAAGTAAAACGTAAAGGTGCGCGCCGAATAGTTGATATTCCCCCTGATATTCTCGAGCAAATAAATCGGGGAGAAATCGAAACAGTTAATCTTACCGAATGTCTGGCGCTCGATTTTGCAAAATTGATGAGTTATGCTCTACCAGATATTAACAACCCTGCGTACGGAATGTGCATCGAAGATGCGATCGCACAAATGAAAGCTGCATCTGAGCTTGGTTGGATGAACAGAACTCGACTTGCATCCAAACTGATCTACGAGTGTTTTGGAGCATCGATTATTGATACGCTTTTAGCACATACTTCTGATAACGTTCGCGGTTGGGTTTCTGGGGTTGTTGCTTTAATTCCCAATCTTTCCATTGAGGAACGACTCAACTTAATAAAACCCCTTGCTGACGATCCTAATTCTGGTACTCGGGAAACTGTATGGTTGCTAATGCGAGAGCATATTGCCAATGATATCGAACAAAGTATTCAAGCACTTATCCCTTGGACAGTCAGCGATAGTGAAAATATCCGTCGATTCTCCACAGAATCTACTCGTCCCCGTGGTGTCTGGTGCAGTCATATACCCAAATTGAAAGAATCTCCAGAGTTAGGTTTACCATTATTGGAACCTTTGAAGTCAGATTCTGCAAGATATGTTCAGAATTCAGTGGCGAATTGGCTCAATGATGCAGCAAAATCACAACCTGATTGGGTGGTTAATCTGACAAATCGTTGGTTGGATGAGTCTAATACTAAAGAAACCCGTTACATTGTCAAGAGGGGGAAGCGTAGTCTTTAAGCAATTCAATCGCAAGTGTACCCAAAATGATCGCATCAACTAAAAAACCTAAGTCACAACTAAAATTTGTTTATCAATTGGAAATTCTTTAATTTACTCATGATGAGATAGGTAATTCAATCAAAAATTCAGTTCCTTTTCCTAAATTAGAATTAAAACTGGAGTTCCGAGTGGCACGTCACTGGATTGATCGGAGACAAGGCTGTTTTTTGAGCAAAAAATGTCTAAGTCCCTTTAGTGCGAAAGCCCCCGCTCGTAGTAGAAGTCTGGCGTGTTGCGAACGCCTAATTCATTAATATCAAAAATACCTGTAAAAACGCTTGACATACTGCTACCAGGTATACATCCGGGTTTAACTTGATTTATATACTCGTCACTAGATATACAAGTACTTCGAGAGAAGCTTTCAGATTTTAAAGAAGTATTAGTTGAGAAAGTAGTAATTGCATCTTTAAACAGATCTGCAAATAATCCTTGAGCTTGGGTCGTAAAATGAACTCCATCCCAAAAAAGAAATTCATCTGGGTTTTCTGGGCTAGTTTCTTCAATTAAAGGGTCGGAAATGTTCGAAAAACCAAATTCCTGGGGAGAAGATACGATCGCTTGGGTAAATCCAAATACATCAATTTCAATGATATCTAGTCCTAAATTGCGCTCTAAATTGTTAATGGTGTCAGCCAAAGCATAATTTATCGCAAGTGTTGTGAGAGTTCCTTGTAAGGAAGCACCACTTTCAACTGCTTTTGGTAACAAACCAAAATTAGATATGTTTGGTATTGCAATTTTTTCTGCACCCAAGTTCGCTAATCGTGTGACTGCTGCGGAGATATTACTAGCATATTGTGCGATTGCTGCTTGAATTTCTGAAACATTATTTGAAGTTAGATTTGAATTTAAATTTAAACTTGAATTTGAACCCGAATTTAAACTTAAACTCGAATTTAGAAGTTGAAAATCATTACCATTCATCCAAACAAAGTATATGTCATTGGGGTCAGCACCATCTTGACCAATCCCATCAGCAAACTGGTCAACTTGATCAAGTAGTCCCGGTAATTCTGAAGTGAAGCCCGGTTCTTCTGCAATAATATTAGTACCTTCAGGAACAAAAACTTCACGACCGCTTGTTGCACCTGCAAAAGCAAAATTTTGAATATCATCTTCTTGCAAAGATAATTCAGAAGCTATTTGATCAACCCAGATTGGACCATTTGACAAACGTCCTTCAAAGTATGGTGGGCTTGGAGGAAATGTATTATTCGAGAGATGAAATGCATTTCCAGTGTCTGAATAACTGTCACCAAATATCACTAAATCATCAAAGCTGTTGTTGAAGTTATTTTTTAACTTATTTTCGTTGTGATGAAAAAAAGGATTCCCATAACTTTTTAAATCATTAACTTTTAAGCCATCAACTCTCCAATTTGCCTTCATTGTCAGATTTTGACTAGTTGAAGCATAATCTACTCGTAGGTTATTAGATTTATTATCATTGTAGCTTGTGACATCAAATAACTGCCTATTTTGATAGTTCAAATTTGCACTTCTTTGATGCATAGTTATTTCTATCCTTGTTTTTTAGCAAGCAAAATATCTTGATGATGATACTTGTTCACTATTTATGATATTAATAATATTTAGTTAATAATATTAAGTATTTGACTAATGGTAATCATTACTCGCTTAACTAACGAAGTATATCATAAATCAATGTCAATAAATTATTTGAATAAAAACATGCTATTCACCCATCATTTAAAATGTAAAAAAAGTAAGTTTTTGATGAATTGAACATATCTCAGACAATACATTTATTTTATGGAGATAAGTTATCTCGAATAGTAAGTAAAAACCAGGAAAGTTAATTAATTAACAAAATTAACAACTACCTTATCCCAAACAAACAAAGGAATTTTAATCAATCACCCATTAACATTATTCTTAATAATGTTCGCGATCGTATGGTATCGGAAATCATGGATATAGTTGGAAGCATTTTACTTATGCATGCGATCGCAACTAATATTCCCTCATGCATCAAACGTCAAAGTCTTGCACTTCTAATACCAATTTAGAAAAACAATGAGACAAATAAATTTTTGTAGAGACGTACCAGAGCCTGCGGCGTCGGCGTTAGCCTCTGGTACGTCTCTACATTTTTTTCCGGAGACGTCTTTTGCAAATACATTATTGGGGCTAAGTCAAAGCTTTGATGATGAAGTGATTCTCAATTAAACCTTGACGTTTGCTATCTTTTCTAATTTTCATCGGACTTGCAGTATAGACAATGCACAGTATATGACCTCAATTCATCCCTCTAAGTAGTTGGACAAAAATATTTATGTCATTGCGTTAGCGCTTAGCGGAAGCGTACCGTAGGTATTGCGTGTTCGTTAGAACAAACGATAGTGTTAGAC
>NZ_JASJDK010000011.1 GCF_030065675.1 Mastigocoleus sp. MO_188.B34
CCCCCTGCACCTCGCTCCCCTGCTTCCTTCACTCCCTGCACTTTGTCCTCTTTCCCTTCAAAGACAATGCAACAAATAATACCTGCTCTCATCAAAGCTAAGAAAAATTTTAAGAAAATTAGTAAGGATGCTGTTAATCCATATTTCAAAAGCAAGTATGCAACCTTGGATGCGGTGTTGGAAGCTACTGAAAGCGCTTTAGCAGAACAAGGTCTGACGATTGTTCAGATAGTCGAGGGATATACTTTGCAAACTTTTCTTTACCATGAGTCTGGGGAGTTCATTCAGAGTAATTACCCGCTTCCAGAAACTACTGATTCTCAAAAGCTTGGAGCAGCAATCACCTATGCTCGTAGATACGCAATTTGTGCAATGCTCTCTATTACCGCAGATGAGGATGATGATGGCAATCTAGTATCTGGTAAACCAACATCTAGTAAACCACAGAAGTCAGTACAGAATAAACCTTCCCAAAATGAGCGAGTTAGTCAAAATGAGCGGGTTAAGAAAATTTGTGCGCTACTTGATTATCCTCTAGAGCTTGCTAGGCAGTGGCTACACAAAAACAACTCTACCAATTTTAACTCGTTGAGCGATGAGGTTGTTGATGGATTTGTTAGATCTATTTGTTGGCAATGGGGAACGCAAAATGGTTATCCTGTTGAGGAGTTTAGCCACATTCCTAAGAATGTCAGTGTGGAAACAGTCAAGCAATGGCGAGATAAATTACTTGAGTTTGCTTACCAACGAACGAGTTAAATACTTAGTGTGCTAAATAGTTTATGTTCAAGTAATGTTTTAAGGTTTTTATGGGAACCAGTTCTTAAGAATAGACCTCTTGCAAAAGTTATTTTATGGTACAATTAGAGGTTATTTATATTTATTGCCTTAGTACTTTAAATACTAAGAAATAGATAGTTTTTCTATTAAGTTTCGTCAGACTATATACAATATAAAAAAGTGAGATAAAAAATTGATTCAGCCATCTACTAATTTCTGAATTTTGATAATATATTCAATTTTTACTCTCAATTTATGCAGCTAATTCGTAATTATAAATACCAGCAATTAAGTTCGTTCTTAAGCCAAATCTGTGGTGACGATTTCTATAGCGGTCAGATAAGATTTTAAAAATTTTTAACCGACGATTAATATGTTCTACAGCAATTCTTAACCGGTTAAGTTCCCGATTATATTTTTTCTGGAATTTTGTTAACTTCCCACCACGGGGTTTTTTGAGTGGAGTTTCACTTAATTTATGAATTTTAGCGATTCCCTGATAACCTTTATCAGCTATTACTTTAAGTAATTTGTGGAATTTTACATCACTTTTTTTGAATAATTTAAAATCGTGAGTTTTTCCTTTTGAATGAGATAAACATATGATTTTATTAGTTTTTAGTCCAAATACTACCTGTGTTTTTAGGGTATGTTCTTTTTGTTTCCCACTATAAAAAATTTTTTGATGTTTTTTAGGTCGTTCAATAGGACTTTCCATTACGTCCATTAAAATTAAATCTTCATTGATAGATGAATCTAATAATATTTTCTTACCTGGGAGATTAAATTTACCGGATTTGATTAATATATTTTCTATTTTTTTTACTGTACGACATACATTAGATTCATGTATATTACTGTCGTTTGATATATGATAATAAGTCCTATATTCTCTCCAATATTGTAGAGTTAATAAGATTTGGTTTCCAACTGTTAAATTGTTGGGGCGACCAGGTTTTTTCTTGAGTTTTTCTTGTGCCTTTACTATTCTAACCATTACTTGGAATGTTTTGCGTTTAACTCCAGTTAGTCGCTTAAATTTTCTAGAGGAAAGTTTACGGACTTGTGAATATCTCATATTTAGTTCAGTCAGAAAGCAAACCTTTTATCTTACCATAAAAAGATTTTTGCAAGAGGTCTAATAATAGTTGCAAAAATTACACCTTAAACTTATTACTCATCATTTAACATTAGTGGCGAGATAGATTAATTGAGTTTAGGGACTTCAAATTAATAAATTATCCCACCGTCGGCTTAGCCCGGCAGGGCTAAGCCTCGATATATCTTGGTTTTAGAAATAATTTTGTAGGACGGTGGGATAATTTATTTTTTGGCCTTCCCTTAGTTCGCAATGCACAAATTAAATGTTTAGCGCGCTAAGTAATTGATACAAGTTTATCCTGAATTTCCAAAATGCAAATACTTATCTGCTTTTCTCAAAATCCAATCAGCTTGAAATATTTTACCAATACGTTGCTTGCGATTATGGTCAAGGTATGAAACTGTGCAAGTAAATTTCTTGCCCGAAAAACCAATTGATTTCACCCTAGCTTCCACAAGCCAATTGTTATGGAAATGCAATCGGGTTGGATGGCAAACAATCCAATCGCCCACCTTTAAATTCTTCTTCAATTTATACAGTTTCAAAGCTTGGTGAATCTGTTGATATTGCTCGTTGGTGAGGACTGACTTGACGGCTTGCTTTTGGTCTGGTGATAAACAGTCGAGGAGATATTGCAAGGCTTCGATGTCGTTCAACTCCAAGCAATCTAACAACAATTGTGCGTTTCCTGCTGCTAGCTGTAAATTATCCATAGCCCCCCCAAAAAATAAGTGGACTATTTTTAGTCTAGTAATATTTTGAGGTTTGTTGTGGGAAACAGTCCTTAAGGGTAATTGCAAAAAATATACCTCGCACTTATTACTCAAAAAAGTGGCGGGATAAAAATTGATTGAGTCTTCTTTTAGACGCACTGCGTGAACAAAGGACAGGTTGAATATTATGACGTGCCATTCGTTTCAGAGACTTACTCATGTCATAATCTATTTTTTCTAGTTAAATCTGTCAACAAAATAAAAACATTGCGTCCCTTGGAATCACTACCTAAAAATCTACCCTGAGTTTGCTCCCGGTTTATTCATAAGAAGCGGTGGAAGTATTGGGTAATGAGTAATAGCAGGATAAAATTAATGTAACTATTTCAGGCATAAGCAGAGGGGAATTATGGCTTGGGTTTTACCAACCGCCAAAGAGCAATTTTATCTCGTTTTCTCCAAGAAATACTACTACTGGCAAGAAACTGTCCATCCGGACTAATGGTAACGTGATCAACTGAAGGCAACAATTTTGGCAGGACATATAAGAGCTCACCAGTATGCAGATCCCAAACTTTGATGATTTCATCCAAGCGATCGCCTCCTACCAGGATTTGTCCATCAGGGCTAATAGCTAGAGGATTTATCCAGCCAGTCACTCGACGAGTTTGTTTCAGTTTACCCGTAGTTAAGTCCCATAATTCGATAATGCTGTTCTGTCGATTAGGTTCACTCAAAAGGGAAGGGTTATGCTTATCCATATCAAAAATAATCAGTGTTTGCCCATCAGGACTGATCGTAAGGTTTCGCAAAGTAAAGGAAAGTCTATTTTCGTTGAGGGTATGCAAAATTCGCCCCGTCTTTAAATCCCAAACATTGGCAGTATTGACATTCGGGTCAATTAAAAGTTGACCATTGGGGCTGAGGATAAAGCCACTGCTCTAAGCTTGTTGAAACCATAGTTCAAATTATTTAAAAGGATCTTGATTGAGGTGTTCGCGTCTTAGACCTTCTAGCGTATATTCTTTTCTGAAATCGCTGATATCCATAATTTGAGATTGCCAATTGCCCATGCCTCAAGGGGGTGTGAGAGTTGAGAATGGGAAAAAAATTGCAACGGGGATCACAGTCCAGCATATTGGTAAACCGGAATGAACAAAAGAGTATTAACATTTCTGGCACCTACCAGGACTGGTAGTTGGCTTGAATTTCACAGGTCAGAACCTGCTCCTGATCACATTAGAGAGATACAAAAAATAAAATATCCAGCCCTACCAAATATATTAGGACGCGGCATAGCCGAACAAACCGCGCGGCTAGCGCCACGAAGGGTAAAACCAATAGCTGCTGCGCGTAACCCCCTAAAGGGGGGACGCAAGGGCTGGATATTTTATTACTTTGAAGTCCCTTAACCTTCACTTTCCTCGTTGTTTATCTTGTTCTAGCGATCCCGTTAGGAGTTATGCATTAATAAGTTGAACAAGTCTTTGAACGCACTACGTGAACATAACCAAACGCGTAATCTCTTTGCCCAGACAGATATCTCAAAAAAGACTTGTTTAACTTATTTTTACACGGTGCCTTAGTACTAAAAAATAATGACACAAAACAATCAGATTAAAAAACGAATTTACTATTTAGATATCACTCGTGGTTTTGCGATATTCGGCATGTTTACCCAGCATTGTATGATTGTTCATGAAGTATCTGCTGGAGAGGGAAAAAACTTATTTGCAAATTTCTTCACTTTATTAGGAACAGCTCCATCTGCTCCGGTATTCATGCTGATCATGGGTGCATTGTTAATGAAATCAGACTCCAGTATGGGACGAAGCATATGGAGAGGAATTAAGCTACTTATACTTGGATTTATCTTAAACTTACTTCGCTTTACGATTCCTTTACTAATAGCTGTAACAATATTTGGCAGCGATAGCCTTAATTTATCTGAAGGTGAGACCCCGCTAAACGTATTATTCTACGTTGATATTTTTCAGTTAGCTGGCTTGTCTATCATTTTTGGCGCATTGATAAAAAACATAGCCGAACAAAAATTTTTTATACCTTTTCTTGCTGCATTTGTCCTTTTAGCTTCACCCTTTTTGTGGGGAAAATTCGATAGTAATCCAGTGTCTCATTTTCTTTGGGGGGTGACCAAAAACGTACCTTTTCCATTTTTCCCGTGGGTGATTTATCCGCTCCTGGGTATGTATCTAAGTAAGTATTTAATTGGTATTAAATCACTCAAGAGAAGCCTCAAAATGATAGGCAAGTATGGATTTTTCCTAGGCGTTTTGGGAGGAATAATGGTACTTTTAAGTTCCCTTGAAATTTTCTCGTTCCAAGTCTTTTCCCCTATTGGAGATTATCACCGGAGTGGTGCAGGCTTACATTTGGTCATCATTGGTTTTGTATTCTTATGGTTTAACGTTTGTTATTGGCTTGAGCAAAAGTTTGGCGTTGAAAATCGAATCATAAAAGTACTTGTTTATTGGAGCAAAAATGTTACAGCGATATATTTTATTCAGTGGGTACTTTTTGGCTGGAGTATGTTGATTTTCGATCAAAACAAGCAAAATGCCTTTGATGCAGCGCTAATTGGATTAACCGTTCTTTTAATCACTCATTTCTCTGTGAAGAAGGAGGGTGTGAGAAAATTGTTTTCGTGGATTTAGCCCTGCTTAGAGGCTGGTTATTTTTTTACCGAAATGCGATCTTTCCCAGTCACTGACTTGGGATTGTATAGCCGAACCCAGTTTTGGAAAAGTGTCTAGCATTGACGCTCATTTTCAAGTTGTTTTTATATATCAGATTAAATATTGTTTAATTCAATCTCAAAACTATCGATAAAATGATTGAATATGTATAAAATCCAAAGAGATTAATTTTTTAATCCTGAGAATTAAATCTATTCTTCATTTGATACTGAACTGTTTTGGTTGCAAACAATCAAAATCAATCGAATCAACTATATTTTTGTTTGGGATTTATACATGAAGATTAAGATATATAACTGGTTGAAAAATGGATTGATACTAATCTTCACATTATGTTTAGTAATATTTTTAAATTGGCACACTTTGCCAGTTTTTTCCCAACTGACTCAAAATATTAAACCACTTCCTGATGTTCCAGGATTAACTCAACCTACAAAGTGGCAGCCATCTCAGGGAAATTGGAAACCAGTACCACCTCACAGAGAAGATATAGGTGCAATCAAAGTTGTCTGGTTGCGGGGTACACCCTATGAAATGGGCTATCAGCATGGCAAATTTTTACATAATGAAATTGCCTCAATGGATCGGGAAGTGATTAGCGTACTAAGTTTCTTCGGCAAGCTGATGCTGATGTCGAAACTGGCTAAACGGAATTCCTTTCCTGGAATTTATCAAGAGTGTCAGGGTTTAGTTGATGCCACCAGTGATATTGGAATGACGATGGATGCTTGTATGGTCCTAGCCTTCGGTGACGTATATAAGGAGATATTCGGTTATACCCTGCCAAATATTTTATTTCATGATGGCTGCGCGAATTTTGCTGCGACAGGCGATGCTACCACTGATGGTCATCTTTATCATGGTCGTACCCTAGACAATAACGAAGAACCGATTAAATACTGGGTGGACAATACCACGGTTTTTGTGCGACAGCCTAATAATGGCATTCCTTATATGATTATTTCGGTGCCGGGGATGGTTTGGCCAAATTCGGGTTTAAATGCTGAAGGTATTTCTATTTCATTAGATACAGCACGTCCGAAGGAAATTGAGACAATGCCTCCAGATGGTAGAAGTAATGTGCAGCTAATGTCTCAAGTAATGAAAAGAGCCCGGACCTACGAAGATGCCCATGCCATTATGGCTAACAATAATCGTCTAATGGCAGACTTAATCATGATTACAGACGGTAAATCTCATAAAGCTGGGGTATTTGAATTACTCAATCAGAAAATGGGTGTGCGCGAACTGAAAGGCAATGGTGCAATCTATA
Organism: Mastigocoleus sp. MO_188.B34; assembly: GCF_030065675.1. Taxonomy (GTDB): domain Bacteria; phylum Cyanobacteriota; class Cyanobacteriia; order Cyanobacteriales; family Nostocaceae; genus Mastigocoleus. Next base: position 6,586 of record NZ_JASJDK010000011.1, read on the forward strand.
TGACTAATCATTTCCTGTCACCAGAAGTAAAGGGTAAAGATTCAACACCAACAGAATCCAGTCTATTGCGATATCAGCGGTTTGAGCAATTGTTAGAAAAAAATGGGTCCCAATCCCGTTATGGCAAAATTAATCCCTCGGAAATAGTTAAAATTCTGCGCGATCGCACTAACCCCCTTACGAAAAAAGCCAGTCCCCCATCTGTATTTGATGACAATGCAAGTATCGGTGGTAATGGTTCATTACGACAGGTTGTTTTTGACCCAGAACGTTTACTATTTTGGATCGCAGCTGGCAAAGTCCCGATTCCTAAAAATCAATTTACCTGCTTTTCTCTGGGCGACATGCTTGGTTTACCCAACCCTAAATCTTGTCCTGCAAAAGCAATCTATTAAATAAATCAGCGAACAGTTAGTTCTGAAGACAGTTAACTGTTTGCTGTTAACCGTTAACTGTTAACGAAAATGGCACTCAAATTTAAACTTGGGAATTTCCTCTCTGCATTCAGTGACAAGTGTTTCAACTTCAAGTTTCTTAGAGAGATCCAAAAAATAAAATATCCAGCCCTATCAAATATATTTTGGGTAAAACCGATGACTGCTGCGCGTTGCGCCGTTCATCCGCAGGATGCGTCCGATAGGCGCAACGCAAGGGCTGGATATTTTATTACTTTGAAGTCCCTTACTCGAAGTCTTTTACTGATTTTATGTGCTAGTTTTTTTGTTTTAGCTCCAGTACAATCAGCATATGCTGCTAAAACTGTCATTCTAGAATACGGAAATACTCGCACCTCAGTACCTTATAAACAACTGGAAAACTTTTCCAAGACTGGTAAAGCTTCTGATAAATTGGAGAGATTTTTAGAGAAAATTCCACTAACTGCAAAAAGAGTATCAACTTTATTACTCGATGAATCTATTCTCGAGGATGATGGGGTAGAACTGAATGAGAAAGAGATTGAATTTCTGTTAATCCAAGTGAATAAACTTGTAGGTTCGCCATTAGGTAGAGAAGATACAGAAAGCTTGGGGATAGCTTTATATGAGGCATACTTAGATAATAATATGTCATTTATACAACTGGCTAGACACTATCCTAAATCGAAAGTAAGGCTTAACCTAAAAAACTTGGATACAGTTCACCGTGATGTCAAGTTATTTACGGAGCGATGGAATAAGTTTTTGGCATTAGTATTTGGTCCATTGCAACAGGAGTTACTTTGTGATTGCGATAATCCCACCAGGCAGTTAACAATAAATGATTCTCGAACAATTTTACCTATATTTGAAAACTCTGTTAATCAAAGTAGTATACAATCGCAGATATATGCTGATAATTGCTTTAAACAAAAATCTGATAGAAATTTGGCATTAGATGGAGTAATTGAGCAACACAAGGCGATAGTCCAAAGTCCAATTGTTATTGGATTGTTTTCATCGTCACAAAGCTCCCCATCAATTAAATGACCAGTCACACAGTTGGGTTGGCGACGTCATGCGAGGGTTGGGATAGAGATACAACCCCTGCATGTTCAAACTCGCCTGTTTAAAAATAATCCATTTGACCCGATCTTCCCCTATCCCATCACTGTGCATCAAATTTCCCTGGCTCAGATTTAACCGTTCTTCTTTGTCCCAAGTGAACTTTTTCTGAGGAATTTCAAACCAGGGATTTCCCACCCAGGAAATAACCATTCCCTCACCGTATAGCCAATTTTTGGAAAGCTTCCCTCGCAGACACACAAAGCTATCACTGTGGGGATAGCCATAGTAGCCATCGATGCTCATACCTTGCTTCACACAGTTGAGGCATACTCCTGCTCCATCACGCCAATCTTGAGGATCGGGTTCAGTGCATAACTGATAAGCTCCATCTGGAAGATTAACCAGCAAAGTCTCTGCCATTGGCGAAATACCAGCCTTTTCTTCTTTTTCTAACGATGCAGGCGATGTTGCGGCGCTAGAAAATAGCAGCCAGCCAACCAAGCTTATCAAAGCAATAAAATTATACCAGCCAGACATGTTGTATTTCTCCGACTGCTTTCTATTTTCATCCTATTGAAAGAACTTGGGGAAATTGTGAGTTTGTCAACCACTTACATAAGCTGGATGTCTCAGAAATTACTCAATATCCCAAGTTTTTGTACCTTTACCAATCCGACCGCGTCTCATCAGCAGGTTGGGATTGTTGCGCGACATGTATAACATACTTATGGTTTGACCAACGATCAGGAGTCCGATAAAAGCCCATCCCCTGAACCAATACCATCCCCCTACTAGCAAAAAACTGCTGATGAAGACCAGTGTAATAGCCAAACCCCCTAAAATCTTCAATTTCATATACCCACCCTCCAAAAGTAATTAACCAATTATCAAGTGTGAGCGACCCCAAAGCTGTCAGTTCGATGTAAGTCGATATAACTAGTTAGCTGATTGATCGCTGGTGTCGCAACCGACATTTGGCGGGCTAATACTTTGAAGTCATCCGCAAGTTGTTTCATCTCATCACGGGCGGCATTGGCGTGGCGGGCGGCAACGGCTTCAAAATGCTTGGTATTCACCCAACGTCTCAAAAGTGCGACTAGAATCGGCTCCGGCAGCCACTCCCAAAGCCTTAGTTTGGCGGGGGTAATAGGGATACCGAGCGCCCGCAACACCTGGAATCCTTCACGAATCGCGCGCACCATGAGATGAAGAGCTTCCGGCATCTGCGCCAATCGGTAATTATCGCCCCCTGCCATATACAAAGCATTGGCAATCGGACTTACTAGCGCCACATGGGTTTTTTGCCAGGCATCCATATTACGGCTGATAGCCACTGGAAAACCTGCTTGTTTAAACGTGCTGACAATTTCCTTAAGTCGGGGTGTAATGCGTCCATCCAGTTCACCCAATTTAGTGGGTTGAAACATTCCCGAAACCACGATGTAGCGAACGATGTGCTTCTCTAACGTCCCGCCTGCGCCAGGAAACCCGAGCAAGAGGCGCTCTCGACCAACCGCTTGAATCCAATCATCATAGCCAGATGGATTGTTGACCATAAACATCACATTAGGGGTGCGTTTATTGGCTGACAAAATTGGCAATACTGCTTGAACCTGATTCTTACGCGTCACCACCACAATCAGGTCGTAAGCATCTTCCGGGGATAATTGCTCCAATATATCTATGTGAGTGGTCGTTTGTTTGCCAGTCAAGGCATGTTCTAAAACAATGCCATACTCTCTGATGTCTTTTAGGCGCTGTCTTCTCGCAAGAATCGAGACATCATTACCCGCGTCTTGTAATCGTGCGGCATACAAACTTCCAATTACCCCGGCACCATAGAACAAAATTTTCATACCCTTCTCCTTAGACTGACATTGGCGAAATCAACAAAATTTGATGAAACTCAGTCTTGATCTTGGTGATTTGACGGGCCTGATTCTTGACGCTCAATAACAACTGTAAGGTGTGCTACCATAGCACCAATAACGCCGACAGCTGCAATCACTGGAAATAAGGTTGCGCTGATAACGCCCCCAATCACACCTACGGTCATCGGAATCTCGATTAGGGTATGACCTTCTTCGTTTTTGATAATAATGCGACGAATGTTGCCCTGATGGATGAGTTCTTTGATTTTGGCTACTAGTGTGTCACCAGAAATCTTGAATTCCTCGATGGTCACTTTATCTTTGAGGACTGTTTCTGTCTCAGTGGCGAGAATTTCAGATTCAGCAGTATCTGGATTTTTGATGGTTTTCTGAAGATTTGTATCCATAACATAGTACCAATTTTATTGCATATATTTCTTAATATTTGTACGGGTATATGATGTTTTGAGCACTTGCGTGGGTAAATATATTTAAGTATATTTAAGTTTCATTACCCACCAGAAAAGAAGCTTAAACGGCAGGTATGTATAAATCGTTATCGTACATATTTTCTTTCACTTTATCTTACAAAATAAATATGAAGAAATTGTGAGTTGGCATTTCTAAACCTTAAAAGCAATCTCAATGAGAAAATTTTGGGTACTTAGCTAGAACCCACGCAAAATTTTGTTCGCCCTACTACAGGCATTGGAAATACATATATAAACCTGGATTTCCTGAGCATATTACGGTTTCATTTTTCTTCCGTTTACCCTGACGATATATCTGGGAGTGAAGTTTTGCAATATCGGTGAAGTTTTGCAATACTTGTATTCTCTAGACATCAAAATAAACTTAGAATAATAGAGGAAATCCACACTTTCCGCAGAAAAATAGTGTTCCATTAATCAATCAATGGAAACATGAAAAATCACTATAGCAACTCCAATCGTGTTAAAAAACCTCTAGTTTCAGTAATACACACCACAGTCTTTGGAAGAGTGAGGTATAAAGTCGATGGACTTCGCAATTCAGATAATCTCAAAATACTGCTGGAGTTAAGACTTAAAACAGAAAGATATATTACTCAAGTTCGTGCTAACACATTAACTGGTAATGTACTTGTCATTTTCTCTTCGGATTACAGTGTTACCGAGATTTCCTATCTCATTGAAACAATAGTAATAGAACACCGAAGCAAACTTTGCAAATTCCTCAGCCGAAAGAGTATATTACCAAAGAGCAAAAAATTACACCATAAAAAATTAAGCAAACCGATTATCCGTGTGGAAAAACTAAATCCTGATGTTCAGGAGCAAAAAAATGAACCCTGGCATATTCGCGAAGTGGACTCGGTAATTGCTAACTTCCAGACATCAAAGGTATCGGGATTATCTTACGAGTCCGCACAAACAAAGCTACAGCAATACGGGGCGAATATCCTTCCCCAGACAGCTCGCCGTTCGCGCCTGAGTATGTTTATTGAGCAGTTCCAATCCCTTCCTGTAGGTTTGTTGACCTTAGCAGCAGGGCTTTCCATCGCCACTGGAGGTTTAATTGATGCTTTGGTAATTATGGGGGTAGTGGGAATTAATGCCGTTATCGGTTATACCACAGAAAGCCACTCCGAAAAAATCATTCATTCACTCAAAACTTTGGTCAGACCATCTGCTTGGGTGATGAGAAATGGTAATTTGCAAGAAATCACCGCTCAAGAGATTGTTCCCGGAGATATTATCATTCTTAAACCCGGCAGTTATGTGCCTGCTGATGCCAGACTGATTGAAGCAGAACATTTAAGTATTGATGAGTCTGCCCTGACAGGTGAAAGTATGCCGGTCATGAAAATTCCAAAAGTCTTCAATGCTGAGAATATTCCCCTTGGCGATCGCATCAACATGGTTTACATGGGGACATTAGTGACTGGCGGACAAGGTTTCGCTGTAGTTGTCGCCACCGGTCAATATACGGAAATGGGTAAAATCCAAGCAATGGTTGGGGAAGCCACCTTGCCCCAAACTCCTATGCAAAAACAACTTGATAAGGCAGGCAGTCAACTCGTGTTTGTCTCCAGTGCTGTATGTGCTGTTGTTTTTGGTATCGGACTGTTGCGTGGATATGGCTGGCTGGAAATGATGAAGTCATCTATATCTTTGGCAGTGGCGGCAGTTCCGGAAGGACTACCAGCAGTGGCAACTACCACTCTTGCCCTAGGAATTGCCAAAATGAGGAAGCATAAAGTCCTCATCCGTCGTCTTGATGCTGTGGAAACCCTTGGTTCTATCCAGACTATCTGCATGGATAAAACTGGAACCATCACGGCAAACAAAATGTCAGTTGTAGAACTATATGCGGATAACAAACGGATCGAGTTTGAGTCAGGGAATTTGATTGCAGGGGAAGAATTGCTTAACCCTTACCAGAGCGATGCAATTTTAAAGATGATTCACATATTGCTTTTATGCAACGAGAGTCGATTAGATGGTGAAAATGGCGATTATGTCATCAGAGGTTCAGCTACCGAAAACGCCTTAATCTATCTGGGAATCGACTCTGGAGTTGATGTGAAGGCTTTGAGGCAAAATTATCCACTATTAAAAATAAATCAACGTTCTCAAGACCGCAATTACATGACCTCGCTACATTCAAGTTGTGATGGTCGTAATCTGCTGGCACTTAAGGGTAGCCCCTCGGAAGTTTTAGCCATGTGCAACTGGCAAATCCAAGATGGTCAAAAAGTAAGTCTTGCAAATGAAGACAGGCTAGCGATTGAAATAGAAAACGAGCGCATGGCAAGCAATGGATTGCGGGTACTTGGGGCTGCTTATTCGATTGACGAAATAGAAAATATTCACTTTGGTAATAATTTCATTTGGCTTGGTCTTGTGGGTATGACAGACCCAATTCGCAATGGGGTGAAACAGCTGATAGGTAATTTTCATCAAGCTGGAATCAATACGGTAATGATTACTGGCGATCAAAGTCCAACTGCATACGCCATTGGTAAGAAATTGAATTTGAGCAATGGCGGAAAGATGGAAATCCTTGATTCGACTCATCTAAATAACATTGAACCCCAAGTGATGCAAGCACTGTGCGATCGCATTCAGGTTTTTGCCCGTATCAGTCCTGCTGATAAATTACAAATTGTTCAGGCGCTGCAGGGTAGCAGTAAAATTGTTGCCATGACTGGAGATGGAATTAATGATGCCCCAGCTTTGAAAGCCGCCAATGTTGGAGTAGCAATGGGACATACGGGAACAGATGTTGCTCGTGAGGTAGCAGATGTAGTTTTAGAAGATGACAATCTCGAAACCATGATTGTTGCCGTCAGTCGTGGACGAACGATCTATAACAACATCCGAAAATCTGTCCATTTCTTGCTATCAACCAACACTAGTGAAATTATGGTCATGCTAGCTGCTACATCAGCTGGTATTGGTCAGCCCCTAAATGCGATGCAACTTTTATGGCTGAACCTAGTTACTGACATTTTCCCCGGACTAGCCCTTGCTTTGGAACCACCAGAACCAGATGTATTGAGTCAGAACCCCCGGGATCCCGAAGAACCAATTATTAAGACATCGGACCTTAAGAGAATTATTCGGGAGTCAACTGCATTGTCTATCAGTTCTCTGGGAGCATACGGTTACGGTATTAGTAGATATGGCATTGGTTCCCAAGCAAGTACGATTGGTTTCATGAGCTTGACATCGGCACAGTTATTACATGCTCTGAGTTGTCGTTCTAAAACACGCAGTATTTTTAGTAAACATAAACTACCGCCCAATCAATACTTAACAGTTGCCCTTAGCGGTTCTTTTGCACTCCAGATATTAGCTGCGATTGTTCCAGGTTTGAAGGATCTTCTACAAATAACACCGATTCATCTCTTAGATAGTGCTGTAATTGCTACTAGTGCTGTGTTGCCTTTATTGGTGAATGAAGGGGTTAAGAACTTGGGGAATGAGACTTGAACTAGGTGTAATACATCATGGTTATCAAATGGCTTACTATAATTACCGGAATTGCGAACGCTGGGTAAGCACTAGTACTTTTGGTAGGTATCCATATTCAATTACAAAATCTGGCGTTGCTGAATCATGGGATGATTTTGCCGAATTTGGAATGAATACATAAATATCCTAAATGGTACTGGTGAACTACATTGACCCACTGAGACGCGTCTGCGACGAACGTAGAGGTCGGGGCTTCCAGCTTTTTAAAACCTGACTACTACAAGTTTAAGTCCCGTTATTAGAAATTCCAAAGAGGGATCTACCTTACCTTTGGATATTCATCGATTTTTGTTAATTTTAGATACGTTTATCCTGATGTTTGCTGTTGTCTACTATTGGGAATTATTTATGTAGTTATAAGGTTTAAATCTGAACTAACTGCAGACTTAAAAGGAGTTTCTCAATGTCCGCAAAGATCGTCAAGCGGTTTCTCAGTATGTTTTTGCCAGTAGCCCTGTTCTTGGGAATTGGATTTGTAGGATTTTATGAAAATAAAAAGAACAGCAATCGCACAGCAATTGCTATTGCTGAAGACCAAAGTGTTCGCATCAGAGCAACAAGTTTGGCAGATCGCTTCAGTGACATCCGGGCTGATTTGATGATGATGACAATGTGGAATGAGGAGCATATTATACTAAGTTCTAGGATCTCGCCCCAGAATAAGCAAAGCTTTCAACAGCTACTTAACAAAAAATTCCTGGCAATGTCTGAGCAGAAACAGATATATGACCAGATACGCCTTCTCGATCGCACTGGACAAGAAAGGGTAAGGATAAATTTCAATGAGGGAAAGCCTGGGATTGTTCCAGATGCTAACTTACAAAATCAATCACAACGTTACTGGTTTCAGAATAGCCTTAAATTACGGGAAGGAGAAGTTTTCATTTCACCCATGGATTTAAATGTAGAGAATGGGAAGATAGAGCAACCTCTCAAACCGATGATTCGCTTTGTAACTCCCATTTTTAATTCTGGGAAAATGGAAGGTATAGTTGTCCTCAACTATCTTGCTCAAAACCTTTTGAATCAACTAGGACAAGAAAAAACTACTACTACTGGTAAGACTTTACTGCTTAATTCACAAGGTTATTGGTTGAAGGGTATAAAACCGGAAGATGAGTGGGGATTCATGTATGAAGATGGTAAACATCGTACCTTTGCCAATACCTTTCCTAAAGCGTGGAAGCAGATATCAACCCTCGAAACAGGTCAATTTCAGACACCAAACGGCTTATTTAGCTTTACAACAATCTACCCCCTTAAAGACATCTGGAATTCAGAATTGGGTACTGAAATTTCTCAGTTGTCTGGTTTTAATCAAAACACTGTGGATGCAAAATCCTACCAATGGAAGTTGGTTTCCTTTGTCCCAACAGCAGTATTGGAAAAGCAAGTGCAGGCTGCACAGCCTATTTTGTTAATTTTTTATCTTGGGTTGACTGGATTTTTTGGCTTGGGTTTGTGGTTTCTGACAAGCTTATGGGTGAAGCGACAGCAAGCATTAGCAGAACTGAAGAAATCTGAGGTACGATTACGGCAAACAGGAGCCGATCTAGCAGCTTCTTTAAAAACTATTGAGAAAGTAAATGCTGATTTGGAGCAACGTGTTAGAGAACGCACTACTGAATTAGAACAGGCAAAAGAACTAGCAGAAGTTGCCAACCGTTCCAAGAGTGAATTTCTCGCCAACATGAATCATGAACTCAGAACTCCCCTCAATGGCATATTGGGTTATGCTCAAATCCTCCAACGCGACCCCGAAACGGCAAATAAACATCAAAAAGGGTTAGCCACTATTCTTAACTGTGCTTCTCATTTACTGACATTAATTAATGATATTCTCGACTTTTCTAAATTAGAAGTGCAAAAAATGAAACTACATCCCCAAAATTTACATTTAGGTAATTTCTTAGCCACTACTGTTGATATTTGTCGGATCAAAGCAGAACAAAAAGGGATCTTCCTTGATTATCAAATTGATGAGCAACTACCAATAGCTGTTTATGCTGATGATAAACGCCTGCGCCAGGTATTACTTAATTTACTCAGTAATGCTGTTAAATTTACTGATGAAGGAGGTGTAACCTTCCAAGTTAAAGTATTGGGAAATAGGACAAATCCCGACCAAAGTTATCATATTCGTTTTCTAGTGGAAGATACTGGTATCGGTATTCCTCCTGATAAGCTGGCGAAAATATTTTTACCCTTCGAACAAACAGAAAAACAACAACGTAATGTGGAAGGTACGGGATTGGGACTAGCAATTAGCCACCAAATTGTGCAAATGATGGGAAGTAAAATTCATGTTGAAAGCCTATTGGGTGAGGGTAGTACTTTTTGGTTTGAAGTGGAGTTATCTGCTACGACAGAATGGACTGCTCAAACTGAATTCTCCAATAGTAAAGTTGTGGGTTATCAAGGCGAACGCCTAACTATTGTGATAGTGGATGACAACCAAGAAAACCGAGATGTAGTCATCGACACTTTAGAACCTTTAGATTTCCAAGTAATTCCAGCAGAAAATGGACGGCAAGGGCTAGATAAAATCATCCAAATTCAACCAGATTTAGTAATTACAGATGCAATTATGCCGGTGATGGATGGTTTAGAGATGACTCGCCATTTACGACAAATACCTAATTTTGCCACAACACCAATTATTGCTTCTTCTGCACACTTGTCACGAGTGGAGCCACAAGAAACTTTGGATGCTGGCTGTACCGGTTTCCTACCTAAACCGTTTGAATTTACAGAGTTGTTGAAAATATTACAAAAACACTTACAACTCCAGTGGATTGAGGATCGTGAGCTAGTTACGGAGGAAGCATCTTCACAGGACACTGAGCTAACAAAATTTGTTACACCACCGCCAGAATTGTTGATAGTTCTTTACCAGGCTGCAAAAAACGGTTTTATTGGGGACGTACAGCAGGAAGCTAATCGTCTCAAAGAAATTGACTCCCAATATATACCCTTTGCGAATAAATTGCTGGAATTTAGTCAAAACTTTGATGATTCAGCAATTGTTAATTTAGTCAAACCATTAATTTGAATTAAGTTATTAGTCTAAGAATTTAGATTTTAAAAATTTAGAGTTTAAAAATTTAGAGTTTAAAAATTTAGAGTTTAAGGATTTAATTAGATACCAATGAATATTACTCACCAGGAAAATACAGTTTTAGTAGTTGATGATACCCGTACAAATCTTCAAGTACTGTTTGATTTACTAAGCCAACAGGGCTACCGGGTAGCGATCGCCAAAAATGGGGAAGCTGCTTTGGAACGCTTAGAATTCTATCTACCCCAACTGATTTTACTGGACGTGATGATGCCGGGAATAGACGGATTTGAAACTTGCAAAAAGATGAAGGCAAATCCCAGGACCTCTAATATACCCGTTATTTTTATGACTGCCCTTTCTGACTCTGTGGATAAAGTTAAAGGCCTGAGCCTTGGTGCAGTGGATTATATTACCAAACCCATCCAGCATGAAGAAGTATTAGCACGTATCCAGATTCACCTGCAATTACGAAATGTAAAGGCTTTAGAAAGTATGGTCGCTAAACGCACAGCCGAGCTAACTCAGGCTTTAGAAAACCTCAAACGTGCTCAAGTCCAACTGGTGCAGAGCGAAAAAATGTCTTCCCTCGGTCAACTTGTTGCTGGAGTTGCCCATGAAATTAACAACCCAGTAAATTTTATTCATGGCAACCTCAATCACGTTGAAGAATACACCATGGGTCTATTAGAGTTAGTGCAACTTTACCAAAAGCATTATCCCGAACCCCCTGAAGAAGTTCAAGATTACGCAGAAGAATTAGAGTTAGAATTTTTAGAAGAAGATTTGGAGAAGATGCTCGCTTCGATAAAAATGGGTAGCAATCGAATCCGTCAAATAGTTCTTTCCCTGAGGAATTTCTCCCGTCTAGACGAGGCAGAACACAAACCAGTAGATTTACATGAAGGAATCGAAAGTACCCTGCTAATTTTACAACATCGCCTCAAGGCCAATTCCGAGCATCCTGCCATTGAGGTGATTCGGGAATATGGAGAACTACCTTTGGTAGAGTGCTATCCCAGCAAATTGAACCAGGTATTTATGAATATTCTGGCAAATGCGATTGATGTTTTGCAAGAGTCAAATGGAAAAGAAAATGCCAAACTCCAGATTACGATTAGCACCGACCAATTACCTAATCAATGGGTAGTAATTCGTATCGCTGATAATGGAAAAGGTATCCCCAATCAAATAGCTTCTAAAATCTTCGATCCTTTCCTCACTACTAAACCCATTGGTAAAGGTACTGGATTAGGTTTATCAATTAGCCATCAAATCGTCACTGAGCACCATGGTGGCAAAATTAACTGTTATTCTACTCCAGGTCAGGGAACAGAATTTATAATTCAAATTCCCTCTAAAAGTATTTGTTAATTGAGATTTTCAAGCCGTTTTCTCCGCAAATTCTATATGAGTTCAATGGTAACGTTATTAATAAGTTGATGATTGATAAGAAAACTTGCCTTTACTAAATCATGGGATAATTTTACGGGGGATTAATTTAAACCGTAAAATCAACTTCAACAATCAAATCATTGTAGTAATTATCACTACCATTGGGTAAATCTTCGAAACCAAAGGTATTGTCTGAGAGCAAGCGAATATGGTCATTACCATCAATCAGTGTTTGCTCCAAGGTATGGGAAGTGAAGAAGGCAGAAGGGAGTAATATGGTAGGGGTTTCATAAAAATAAGGAGTTTCCGCAAAAAGTGCAAAAATATCACTGGAGTAAAGTTTCTTTTTGCTCTAATTCTTATTACGTAGTATCTTGTGGTGGGTTGCCAATCGACGTTTTAAAGAAATATATCCAAAATCAAGATAGACCCTGAAGCGCTATTATTCCCCATCCCGCTATTGTTGGGAATGGGGACTGTCACCCAATACCTTCAAGTTAGAAGTTCAATAGTTATCTTTATAAGGGGAGTTCATAATTTTCAACTCATACTTTTTCAAGTTGCAAATCCCCCAATTCATCGTCATGATAAAAAGCTGCGTCGATACGACAACCGCAATAAGCTAAAACATACAATTCTTTCAAATCGTTAATTAATGGATAGCGAGGATTTGCTCCCGTACATTGGTCATCAAATGCTTGTTCTGCCATTTTTTCCAAGCTATTGTAGAAAGTCTTATCGTCAGAACCCAATGTCTCTTTAATGGTCAGAGGAATATCAATTTGGTGTTTAAGATTTTCTACGTTTTCCACCAGTTTTTCCACTTTCTCATCCAGGGTATTTCCACCCAATTGAAGAAAATCTGCAATTTGTGCATAACGTTTCTTTGCATGGGGATATTTATATTGTGGAAAAATCGCCTGTTTAAAAGGAACATCGGTAGCATTATAACGAATTACATGGGAAATCATCAGTGCATTTGCTAACCCATGGGGAACATGAAAAGTTGCTCCTAATTTATGAGCCATGGAGTGACAAACTCCTAAAAAGGCATTAGCAAATGCCATTCCGGCTATTGTTGCTGCATAGTGAACTTTTTCCCGTGCTTCAGGATCGTTACTACCATTGTTATAAGCTCTTGGTAAATATTTAAACAATAAATCTATTGCTTGTAATGCTAATCCATCTGTAAACTCAGTCGCCATTACCGAAACATAAGCTTCCAATGCATGGGTTAAAGCATCAATTCCACCATATGCGGTTAACTTTTTCGGCATATTTAAGACCAATCCTGGGTCTACAATTGCCATGTTTGGTGTGAGCGAATAGTCTGCTAAAGGATATTTAACTCCTACTTTTTCATCGGTAACAACTGCAAATGGTGTGACCTCCGAACCTGTACCGGAAGTTGTGGGAATCGCCACTAACATGGCTTTTTGTCCCAATTGAGGTAATTCATATACCCGTTTGCGAATATCCATAAATCGCATTGCTAAGCCTGCAAATTCCACGTCGGGATGCTCGTACATTAACCACATTACTTTTGCTGCATCCATGGGTGAACCGCCACCAATTGCAATGATCGCATCTGGTTGATAATTCCTTAATAACCTTAAACCTTGTTCAACATTCGATAAAGTTGGATCCGGTTCTACGTCGTGGAATACATCATATTTAATTCCAATCTCATCCAAAGCTTGGGTAACGCGATCGACAACTCCTAAGTTAAATAGACCTTTATCTGTAACGATAAATGCCCGTTTTTTACCTATTAAATCTCGCAAAGCTACGGGTAAACAACCATATTTAAAATAGACTTTTGGTGGAATACGGAACCACAGCATATTTTCCCGACGCTGGGATACTGTTTTAATATTAAGTAAGTGATAGGGTGCAACATTATCAGATATGGTATTACCACCCCAACTTCCACAACCCAAAGTTAAGGATGGGTCTAATTTGAAATTATATAGATCCCCAATTGCACCTTGGGAAGATGGTGTATTGATCAGAACTCGCGAAGTTTTTACACCATTCTCAAAATAAGCAATATCATCGAGGTTGGCGGGATCGGTATATAAAACAGCAGTATGTCCGGGACCACCAAATTCAATCAAATTTTCGGCTTTCGTAACCGCTTCCTGGAAATTTTTGGCCCGATACATGGCTAAAATCGGCGATAATTTCTCATAGGAAAAAGCCTCGGTTGCGCCAATTTCTTCTACTTCAGCGATCAAAGTTTTGTAGCTACTTGGTAACGGACAATAACTATCTTCTCCACATCCAGAAACTTCCTGTTTGAGCTGAATATCAGCAAGTTTTGCTATTGTTCCCACCGACTGTCCGACAATTGCTGGATTCAATCTCCCATCTTTCAATATCAAGCTACCGATTTGATTTTTTTCCTCATCATTAAGAAAATATGCACCGCGACAAATAAATTCCTGTTTAACTTTTTCGTAGATTTCATCAACAACAACTACAGATTGTTCCGAAGCACAAATCATCCCATTATCAAAGGTTTTACTCAGCAAAATTGAGCTAACAGCAGTTTTAATATCTGCTGAAACATCAATTACTGCAGGAGTATTACCCGCACCTACACCTAAAGACGGATTTCCCGAAGAATAAGCAGCACGTACCATTCCTGGTCCACCAGTTGCTAAAATTAATGTGATTTCTTGATGCTGCATTAATGCTTTGGATAGTTCGATACTTGGTTTATCAATCCAACCGACAATACCTTCGGGAGCACCAGCAGAAATTGCTGCTTCGAGAATAATTTTTGCTGTCTCAATCGTACATTTTTTTGCCTTGGGATGGGGGGAAAGAATTATTCCATTACGAGTTTTGAGGGCGATTAATGTTTTAAAAATAGTCGTAGAGGTAGGGTTCGTAACGGGAACTATCCCAGCAATAATTCCCACAGGCGCAGCTATTTTCTGAATTCCAAAAGCTTTATCCTCTTCAATAACACCGCAGGTTTTTTGGGATTTATACTTGTTATAGATATATTCAGAAGCAAAGTGATTTTTGATTACTTTATCTTCAACAATACCCATACCTGTGTCCGAAACAGCCAGTTTCGCTAAAGGTATTCTTTGATTATTAGCTGCTAAGGCTGCTTGTTTGAAAATCAAATCAACTTTTTCTTGAGAGTAGCTAGCATATTTTTCTTGTGCTTTTTTGACCTTCTGTACGAGCAATTCTAATTCTTGAATGTTTGTAACTCGCATAATTTCTTTCATAATTTCTACTACCATATATTGCATATTGAAATGATACGAAGTATCATGTAGAGCTTCGCACATTCAAAGTTTAAATCAACTATAAATTTCCAGTTTAAAGTACCCTCAAACCCTTGTTACGGAAAATAGTTAATGCTTTTTCTATCTCTTCTGAGGTAGGAGTTGGAGTTTCTTTGAGCTCATATTCGTAACCTAGTTCTTCCCATTTATATTCACCCATCTTATGAAATGGTAAAACTTCAACCCTTTCAACATTATTCAGAGTAGAAATAAAATCAGCTAACATAGATATGTTGTTTGGGTCGTCAGTTAAACCAGGTACTAATACAAATCGAATCCAGGTTGGT
Organism: Mastigocoleus sp. MO_188.B34; assembly: GCF_030065675.1. Lineage (GTDB taxonomy): Bacteria > Cyanobacteriota > Cyanobacteriia > Cyanobacteriales > Nostocaceae > Mastigocoleus. The sequence goes on from NZ_JASJDK010000011.1 coordinate 22,008, forward strand.
TTATTGATTTCACTTAAGTATTTAGCAAGATTGAGTGTTGGTTCAATATCAACACTTGTGACTTTCCTATAAATAGCAGGATCGAATGATTTAATATCAAGTAGTACTAAATCTACAAATTCTAATACAGATTTTGCTGTTTCTAACTTGCAAAATCCAGATGTATCTAAAGCTGTATGTATTCCCAATTCTTGACAACGTCGAAAAATCTCTCTGACAAACTCCGGTTGAAATAAAGGTTCGCCACCACAAGCCGTTACACCTCCACCTGAAGCTTTCATATAGGAAGCATACTTCTGAATTTCTGTAATTAATTCATCAACTGTTACCTGTTTCCCATTTTCTAGATAGCGACAGTCAGGATTACTGCAGTATAGACAACGTAGAGGACAGCCAGTAGTAAAAATAACAAAGCGAATTCCGGGACCATCAACTGTTCCGCAGGTTTCCACAGAGTGGATATAACCTGATGTGTTTGTGACTGATGTAGTAATTTGAGATCTACCCATAGTGCAGAGGAAATTTTACTTTTATATTCGCTTCACTGTGAGTTATAGGATAATAATCTGAGAAAACTGTGAAAAGAATTGAAAATATACCAAATTTTACTTCTCCATCCTTGTTTACTCTAAGATATTCGCAGATAATTACGTATTCATCAGAAAATCTATCGATTATTAATTGAAGACAGATTTTATTACTGTACGAAAGTATAAATATTATTTTACAAGTTGGAACAGCATAATAATAAAGTATATTCCCAATTTGTGTAAATCCAAACCATAGACTGGAGGTGAATTATAAATATATTGTTAAGTATTTACCCTTAAATACTAAATCGATGTAGTCATAAATAATTTACTCCAGTCCTATAATCCTAGTTTATTGATACAACTAATTTATCGTTCATTTCCTATATAAATACCCAAAGCACTTGCGGTTTCAACTAAGTAGTGATTCTTAGCTACATGCAATGGACTTTGAGCCAAAACATCATTTAAAGCAACAGACTTCACTTGACCGTTTTGCCAAGCTACCATTTTGCCACTTTCCCCAGCAGCAATCAAATCCACAGCAGCTTTACCAAATGCTGTTGCAACCAAGCGGTCTAAAGCTGTAGGTATTCCCCCACGTTGGATATGTCCTAATACAGAAACACGAATATCAAGTTTATTGTGGCTGCAATTACGTATTTCATCTGCTATGTACTGTGCCATACCACAGCTAGGAGTTTGACATGATTTATATAAAGATGAATCATCGGCGACATTTGCTCCTTCTGCAACCACAACAATAGCAAATCTTCGTTCCCATTTCTCGCGTAATTCTGCAAGATGTTGGCATATTCCCTTAATAGAATAGGGAATTTCGGGAATCAAAATTACATCTGCTCCACCAGCGATCCCCGAACACAAAGCTAAGTGTCCAGCACTCCGTCCCATTACTTCCACAATCATGACTCGGTCGTGACTAGCTGCAGTGAATGTGAGACGATTTAATGAATCGACAATTGTATTGATAGCAGTATCAAATCCGACGACCCTATCTGTTAAAGCTACATCATTATCGATGGTTTTGGGGATCGCAATAAATTGCCAATTTCCAATAAGCTGTAATTTATTCAATATTGCTAAACTTCCATCTCCACCAATACCAATTAATGCATCAAGTTCTAAATCTCGATAAGCACAAATAAGTTCATCAATTTGATTTAAGGTATCTCCTTTATTGATACTTCCGAGAATTGTCCCACCCATGTTTAACAATGGGTCGATTCCACGCAGGTCAAAACTGTGGAGTGATAGTGGGATAGTTTTTCTTTCTAATAAACCCTTTGTTGCGTAGGGGATACCCAATACTTTCCAATCATATGTCAATATTGCATGACTTACAACTGCTCGAATTACGGTATTCAATCCCGGACAATCTCCTCCACTTGTCAGAATACCTAGTCTTTTTTGTGCTTTCATTATCTATATCAAAATAAAATATCTGGCTGGATCCATCTCAAATATCTGTTTATAGTCCTATAGTAAAGACGTACCGCGGTACGTCTCTACATCTATTTATCTACATTCTTTCGTGGAATGTCCGCTTCACAACATCAAGTTGTTGTTCCCGCGTTAGTTTTATAAAATTGACCGCATAACCGGAAACTCTGATTGTCAACTGCGGATATTCTTCGGGATGTTCCATCGCATCTAATAACATTTCCCGATTTAGGACATTAACATTAATATGATGTCCGCCATCATGGAAGTAACCGTCAAGCATTCCTACTAAATTGTTGATCCTATCTTCTGGAACTTTACCCAGTGCGGTAGGAACAATTGAGAAGGTATTAGATATACCATCTTGAGAGTATTCGTAGGGAAGTTTAGCCACCGATTCAAGAGAAGCGATCGCGCCTTTAGTATCTCTTCCATGCATGGGATTAGCACCTGGAGCAAAGGGTTCCCCAGCTTTTCTTCCGTCTGGAGTACTACCTGTTTTCTTACCGTAAACTACATTAGAAGTAATGGTTAATATTGATTGAGTTGGTAAAGCATTACGATAGGTTTTATGCTGCCGCAGTTTCTTCATAAAGTTGGTAATTAAACCACCAGCAATATCATCAGCCCGGTCATCATTATTTCCATATTTAGGAAAATCACCCTCTATCTGATAATCTATAGCCAATCCTTCCTCATCCCGTAAGACTTTCACTTTGGCATATTTAATCGCCGCTAGGGAATCTGCAACTACAGATAAACCAGCCATACCACAAGCCATTGTTCGGAAGACATCACGGTCATGTAACGCCATCTCTATCCGTTCGTAACAATATTTATCATGCATGTAGTGGATGACATTAAGGGTATTGATGTAGGTTTTTGCTAACCAGTCTAACATCAAATCAAATCTGCTTATTACCTCTTCATAGTTAAGATAATCTGAAGTAATTGGCGCAAAAGCAGGTGCAACTTGGTCGCCAGATTTTTCATCTTTACCACCGTTTATTGCATATAACAAACACTTAGCAAGATTAACCCGCGCACCAAAGAATTGCATTTGCTTACCAATTCGCATTCCAGAGACACAGCAAGCAATACCATAATCATCACCCCAATAAGGACGCATCAAATCGTCATTCTCATACTGAATTGAACTAGTATTTATAGAAACGTTGGTACAGAATTGCTTGAATGGTTTTGGTAAGCGTTCCGACCACAATACAGTTAAATTAGGTTCTGGTGCAGCTCCTAAATTGTACAGAGTATTAAGAATGCGGAAGCTATTTTTAGTAACTAAAGTTCTACCATCTTCACCCATTCCACCAATACATTCTGTGACCCAGGTAGGATCTCCGGAGAATAATTGGTTGTATTCTGGAGTCCTTAAAAAACGTATCATTCGCAACTTCATTACGAAGTGGTCGATCAACTCTTGTAATTGCTGTTCTGTTACTTTACCTTGTTGTAAATCCCGTTCGAAGTAAATATCTAAGAAGGTGGAAACCCTTCCCAAGGACATTGCAGCACCGTTTTGTTCTTTTACTGCTGCAAGATAACCAAAGTAAAGCCATTGTACTGCTTCTTGGGCGTTGCTAGCAGGGTAACTGATATCAAAGCCATAGCTAGCAGCCATCTTCTTAAATTCAAACAAGGCTTTTATTTGTTCATTAATCTCTTCTCGGAGTTGAATTATAGAAGATTCCATTGTATCAACTTCCAGAGATGAGAGTTGTTCCTTTTTATCGTCAATTAAGCGATCGACACCGTATAAAGCTACTCGACGATAGTCACCAATAATTCGACCCCTACCGTAAGCATCAGGTAAGCCTGTAATAATACCGGAATGTCGTGCTAGACGCATTTCCCTGGTATAAGCATCAAAAACTCCGTCATTATGGCTTTTACGATATTTAGTAAAAATCTCTTCAGTCCTAGGACTAAGCTTATAGCCGTAAGCATCTAGGGATGACTTTACCACTCGAACGCCACCAAAAGGCATAATTGCACGTTTGAGGGGTTTATCTGTTTGTAAACCTACAATTTGTTCCAGTTCGCGATCAATAAAGCCCGGTGCATGAGAAGTAATTGTGGAAACAACTTCCGTGTCAGCATCTAAAATCCCCTTGTCTCGCTCCGCTTTCATCAGATTCTTCACCTGACTCCACAGATTTTGAGTCTGTTCAGTTGCACCTGTTAAAAAAGACTCATCTCCCAAATAGGGGGTGTAGTTATTTTGGATAAAGTCACGCACATTGATTTCCTTCATCCATGTGCCAGGTTGAAACCCATGCCATTGTTTCATTTTCTTGACTCTCTAGCAGTATATATTTATTTAATTACCAGCAAAAAAGTAAAAATTATTGCACACTAATTTTCCGAGCGGGAATTCTAGATATTTAAAACTTTGAGGCAAAAAATACAAATGTGCAACCTAAAAAATCAGTAAACAAGTCAGCTTGCGAATAAAAATTATTTTGAATGCTTGTCCTGGATCGGATATTTATCGCTTAAAAACTCCAACATTCTTCTACAATTCCGTTGTAAATAAAAAACATGAGGAACTTGTGAGGTGATGTGACGCTTTCATTGTGACACACTTCACCAGTTCCTGATTTTTTTGCTTGACTTTGCTGCTATCGTCCTTCCAAAAAAAATATTTGTGCGACCGACATCTTGTTAGATACTGCTCTAACTATGAATAATTATTGAAATATACCAATTTTAATTTACTAATATTTAGTTTTCGTAGAACAAATATCAAAGCCAATATCCATAAAGCATGTATAGTCTGATGTAATACGAAGTTGATTATTATTGATTTACTCTGAAGATAAAAAATGTATCCCAAAATACTTTTATCCCAAAAATATCTGCCATTAGCCTTCAAAGTTGATTTATTTTTGTAAAAACCGCGATTTATCTACTATTCAATGCTATTATCAATAATATAAATCTCTTCATTTTCCATAAAGATATCCAAGTCAACTAGTATTATTACTGGTTTAAAGAAAAATACTTGTGTTGTCTTTACCAATGTCAAAAAAAAGATTCAACAAGCCTGGGATAACTAAAAAATTAGTTCTCTATTGTTTCTATAAGCGATTTTTCAAATAATTGTGAGTTTTGCAGTGACAGAGATCACAACAAAGTATGATATTTAGCTCTTGCGGCCTGCTTATTATTTTAAGTATAAGCAAATAAGTCAAGGGAAATATCTACTGTGAGTAAGAGTTTTATGTTTGCAATTGAAAATGGTGAAAATAACAAATTTGCGAGTTTGCCAACCATAGAGGAACAGATCGACATTGGTCGTAAAATCTTAAATCAGACCCAAGCAGATTCTTGGTTTAGTACTAGTTTCGATAAAAATGACTTCAAATATGTTAGTGAAGATGGTTACAAGACACTCCTCAATGAAGGGTATAATGAGATATATAACTTGCTAAAAAACGGTTCCAATACAGTTGAAGTCTTGGCTGAAAATGTTACTAATTCGCACCCAGAAGACAGTGATCGATTCTTTAACTTGTACGATTATGGTTTACAAGCCGAGTCGCCAAGTTGGATATCTGCTGAAGAAGAGTACGGTAAGTTAGGTGTAGGCGTTTTTGCAGATCTCGTCATAGAAAATTGTGAAATAAATCAAACAGAAAATGAATTAATTCAGCAGCAACTTAAGAGTAGTCAAATTACCATGAATTGCATTAGGTCGTCTTTGGATGTATTGGGGGGAGATGAAGATGATTTCTGGTCTATGATTGAGACTGGGATTGGGACTGCAATGGATTTTTCTGAATCCGTAGAGTTTGTTAGAAACTGGATTGAGCAAAATGGTATTTGGGATAGTAAGACCCCAATCTTGGAATTAGAGTGCGATCGCAGTTTGACTTTCGAAAAAGACTTACCCGAATCATTCCAAAATCAGGAAGAAGTAAAAATTTTACCTACTGACGTTACTAGCAACTTAATTCAGGAAGATAACTTAAATACTTTAACTGATGAAATAGTAATTAATTATAGTGTAATTAGAAAAAATGACTGCAAACATGAAGTTTACTTCTATGTAGTTGATGATGTTAATGGTACCGTAGAAGGCTTAGCACCAACTGATGATGGTTACGTAGAAGCTGCGCTGAATAACATCATCTTTCCCCAGTTTTCTAATCGCGTTCATAAAGTGGAAAGTGGAACTCTTCAATTAGACGCTGGTTCCTTAATTGTTCCTCTGGTTATAGAAGAAGGTAGTCTTGCAGAAGTACAAAAGGGTAACGCAAAAGTTTACTTTTCCTATGCTGGTGCTATTGGTGGTGATGGTTTAGACCGCATTAAGCTACTTGATGGTAATGTTTTCGGTTTTAATTATCAACTTGATCATGATGATAATGATATCGTAATTAAGTTGGATAACTCTAATATCTGATTTTATATCTCATAATCGACCTGATTTGTATGCATTAAATTCAAATCAAAATCCACTGTAGTAAAGTCTCAAATAGGATAAAATTCGCATAAAATCATTTGAGTTAAAAAATTTGAAATCTAAATCAAAATCTAACTTTAATATTAATCAAATTGACATAAAGCTTCAAAAAATTATAAAACTTCAATTCCATAGCTGCCAAATTGTGACTTTATTCTTTCACTATTGAGTAAAGGACGTAATTGAGTATAGTCAACATTTGATATATTTTGACTTGAATGACTTGATGCACCATAATTTACTTTTATTGAACAGCTGCTGAGGGAAAACAGTACTAACGTAAGTATTGCGAAAAATTTTCGGATCTTCCAATCCTATCCCCATCTTAGTTTTCCCCCTGAAGCCGTCCGAAAATAAGATACCTCCTTTTGAGTATCACATTTTTGATTACCTATTATTTTGGAACGATTGCCACTTCAAATCGTGATTAGAATACTACCAAAGAAACGCCCATCACCAAAGGACCAATTAGCCCAGCAGTTTCGAGTCTTATCACCTAAAGATTCTATGAAAGGACTTAAGCGAATTTGACATTTTTGAGTCCTATTCGCTCTCAATATACCATCAAGGGATAGAGTAAAACGGTTACCCCACACAGAGATATCTTTACTTTCTTTTCCAAGTTCTTGAATTGTCGCTACAATTGCAGCATCGCTAATAATACGCAGAGCAAAAGGTGCAGAAATGAAAGAAACTGGCGATCGCACATCTACCTTCACATCATAGATCCCTTGCCCAACTTTTTTAAATGACACAAAGCGGTAATTATCCTCATACTGTTTCTCCTTAAGGTATTCACTCTGCATTTTTTCTACCTTTTCAATAGCGATAGCAAATGATTCCTCTACAGGTTTGAGAATAGCAGGTTTAAAAGATTGCAAATCTGGTTCCCAACAGAGATCCTCATGGGACTGGACAAGACCCAAGACTTTCTCCTCTTCTATCATCAGAAGACCAGGTGTTTTATAACCATTGAAGCGACTACCGATCGCACTACAATAAGAGCCGCAGTGGGTGAGAAAGAGTGGATCTCCTTCTTTTACGTCTGTTAAGTCTGTGCGATCAAGAATTACATCTCCAGCAAAGCAAAGAGGACCAGCTATTGTATCTGAACCACCCCGGGGAAGGGGAGAATGTTCTGCATTGAGTACTGTCTGTCCAAAACCTGCCATTGTTACCTTAATAAGCTGATTAGTACCGACATCAATAATCCCCCATCCACGTCCCCTAGTAGTCTTTCTTGTTACTACCCGTGTGAGAATACCGATAGTATCTCCTACTAAAGAATTTCCAGGTTCTAGGCGATATGTAAATCTATCTTGCATCAGAGATGCAAAAATTTTAGTAAAAGAAGTTAGGGAGGGATAATCTTCTCCCTGGTGACCGGGGATCCCTAGCCCACCACCAAGATTGAGTATTTCAATCGAATGGGAAGTTTGTTCGTTAATGATATCTGCTAGATTGTGTAAGAAATCTAGACAGACTTCGAATATCTCCAGATTATCCATTTGAGTCCCTACATGTACGTGGAGTCCGGAGAAAGGAAGATGTGTCTGCTGCAAGCAGAAAATTACTTCCTCGGAGGCTATACCAAACTGACTTAAAGGCGAACTATGGGCAGTGTAGCGGTGGTATTCTGCATATTCTAAATAACCTGGTAAATTACCGGGATTCACTCGAAGAAAAAGTTTTCCCGGGAATTTTTGGTCATTTAAACGCTCTTCTAGTTTCCGAATATGGGATGGTGCGTCAAGAACGACTGAAGCACCAGCTTTTAAAAGATTCTCTGCAAGACAAATATCTGGAGCCGGGGAGTAGTAACTAATTCGAGAAACGGGAATTCCAGCTAGACGAGCTAAAAAGATTTCATGACCAGTTGCACAGTCAACTCCACTACCCTCTGCAGCTAAAGTTTCAAGTACAGCCATAGAAGGGTTAGTCTTGACTGGATATAAGATATTCGAGGTAGACTTCAACAACTCAGCATAAAGAATAAAATTACACCTGAGTTGAGCGCGATTAAATATATACAGTGGTGTTCCGTAAGTAGCACTCAGGTCGCGCATATCGATTTTGGCTGACCATGTCTCCATCTGTCGCATCATATTTATCTCAATATTTTGCCGTCGCTTTTTAGTATAATTTCAGGAAAAACAAAAAAACTTACCAATACTTTGTTAAAGACTTACAAATACTTTGTTAGTTTTATAAACTAATAATTTTGAAAATTACTGATTGATCATTAAAATCAGAAATTAAGATCATCTATTCATGGGAACGCATAATATGTTTATGTGTGTTGCCCTACAGTTGATAGCTTTATGGCAGATGATTTCGTTAAGCTAGATAAGAATAGTTACTTTTTTCTCCTGCAAGAAGTTACAAGATTGCGGGAAAAGCTTGCAAAGCTAGAATTTTGTCAAATAAATAGCGAACAACAGGAAATTTGGCAAGAGTTAGACGAACGTAATCGACTATTGAGTGGAGTTGCAACTGCAGCTAATTGTCTGCTATCTGTCACTAATTATGATGATTCTATTGATGCTGCTTTAGCGGCTTTAGGAAAAGCTACAGCTGTGGATCGGGTATACATTTTTGAAAACTCTTCTCATCCTGAAACTGGCGAACTACAAACGACCCAGAATTGGGAATGGGTTGCACCTGGAATTAAATCACAGATTAATAACCCGTTATTAAAAAATCTTCCTTATAAGGATTTTTGTCCGCGTTGGTACGAAACCCTTTCTCAAGGCGATGCTATTGTTGGAATTATTAAAGATTTTCCAGATACCGAGAAAGAGATTCTTGCATCCCAAGGTATATACTCAATTTTTGTGATGCCAATTCAGATCGAAGATAAATTTTGGGGCTTTATCGGTTTTGATGATTGTCATAAGGAACATCAATGGTCACAATGCCAGCAGTTAGTATTAAAGTCTGCTGTTGGGACTTTAGGAACGGCGATCGCGCGCCATCAAACTGAGATGAAATTACGAGAATCAAAAAAGTTTTTACAACTAGTAATAGATAATATTCCCCAGTCTATTTTCTGGAAAGACTGTAATTCTGTTTATCTTGGCTGTAACAGTAACTTTGCACGCATATCTGGTGTTGAGAAACCAGAAGATATTATTGGTTTGACTGATAATGACTTATCTTGGGAAGATTCCCTGTTTGATTTTTCCCACAAATGGGAACGGGAACGACAGGTTTCGCAAACAGGTCTTGCACAATTAAATATTGTTGAGACTCAAAAGCAAGCAGATGGGCAACAATTTTGGGCAAACACCAATACAATACCGCTCCGAGATAATGAAGAGCGTGTGGTGGGGATTCTTGGAACCTATGAAGATATTACCAGACGCAAACAAGCAGAAGAAAGTTTACAACTAATCCAATTTGCCCTTAATCGAGTTCGAGACTGTGTATTCTTAGTTAATTCCCTGGGAAATTTTTCTTATGTAAATGAGGCTTCTTGCCGTATTCTTGGTTATTCCCAAGCAGAATTTTTGAATATGAGCATGTTTGATGTTGATATCACATTACCTCGAGATAATTGGTTAAAAATTTGGAATCAATTAAAACAAGAAAAATTTTTAAATCCTGAGTCTATTTTGCAAACAAAAAGTGGCAAACAGTTTCCCGTAGAAATTAGTGTCAATTATTTGAAATTTAATGATAAAGAATACAGCTGCGCAATTGCTCGTGACATTACGGAACGTAAAAATGCAGATGCAGCGTTGAAAAAATTAAATGAAGAATTAGAATTTAGAGTTGAAAAACGTACAGAGCAACTATTGCAGGCAAAAGTAGAAGAGCACAAGTTAATTGCCCTGATTGAACACAGCCACGATCTAATTACAATTGCCTCACCGGACAATAAATTACTTTACATCAATGCTGCAGGTTGTAAACTTCTGGGTATTCAAAATGACAATAAAGTAAAAAACAAAACATCAAAGCAAATATATCCTCCTGAGACATGGCAGTATATTTTACAAGATGTGCAACCAACCCTCTTGAGGACTGGATCTTGGCAAGGAGAATTACTTCTCAAACACTGTTTGACTGGTGAAATTATTGAAATCGAAAGTAGTATTTTTCTGATTCGCGATCGAGAGACTCAAAAGCATCTTTATACAGCTAGCATCAGTCGAGATATTCGCGAACGCAAACAAGTAGAACTAAAATTAAAGCAACAAGCAGAAGAATTAGAAAAAAGTCTGTTTGAACTCCGCTACACCCAAACTCAACTTATTCACAGTGAAAAAATGTCCAGTTTGGGTCAAATGGTAGCAGGGATAGCCCATGAGATCAATAATCCTGTTAGTTTTGTTTATGGAAATTTGAATCCAGCTTCCTCATATTTCCAAGATTTACTTGGACTAGTCAAACTCTATCAACAATGTTATCCCGAACCCCCACAGGTTATCCAGGAGAAGATAGAAACCATAGAACTTGATTTTCTCGAACAGGATTTAACAAAACTGCTAGATTCAATGCAAGAGGGAACGCGCCGGATTAAGGAAATTGTCATTTCTCTACGCAATTTTTCTCGCTTAGATGAATCTGAATTCAAAAATGTGAATATTCATGACGGAATTGATAGTACTTTGATGATTTTACGCAATCGCTTGAAAGCTCAACCCAATCGCCCAGCAATTGAGGTCACAAAGCGATATGACAACTTACCTTTGGTGGATTGTTACCCCAGCCAGTTAAATCAAGTATTTATGAATATTCTCAACAATGCAATTGATGCTCTAGATGAGTATAGTAAAACACTGACTTTTGCAGGAATTAACGTTTATCCTTGCTGCATAAATATTTCCACTGAAAGAATTTCAGATAACAGCGTAACAATTAGAATTACCGATAATGGTCCTGGGATTTCCCAAGATATTCAAGATCGTTTATTTGAACCTTTTTTTACTACTAAGGATATTGGTAACGGTACGGGATTAGGATTATCTATTAGCTATCAAATTATTGTTGAAAAACACGGTGGCAATCTATCTTGTCAATCTAATTTTGGTCAAGGAACTGAATTTACAATTGAAATTCCAATTACTCATTAAGAATTACTCGCCAAGAATTACTTCTTGGCTTTTAAGCTATTTTTACACAAGGTTTTCACCGTATTATACTCACTAGTCAGTCGGGAAAATATTTGAATTAAGAGCAAAAATAAAAAATTAATTAAGGTAACCAAAATCTCTAACACTTGATTGATATTTCTATTAAAATCAAAGAGGCGTTAAAAGATAACGGGAAACAGTTCAGTACCAAGGCAGAAAAATAGCAGTTTGAGCCTTTGAGGAGTAATTTCACAGTAAATCGCGTTTTCCCTAATTTAATTATCCTGAGGGAAGTATAAACTCTAGAATATTGAGGTTTTAGTACAAATAATGCCCTCGATTGCACAATTGGAAGTGAGTAGTTAACGGCCACAAAGAACAGTAGTAATTAACCAACAGGTAACAGCGAACGCCAAGTCCTTACGGGCTACAGTTATAAGTATAATTTATAAGTATTTAGCCAGTTTACACTAAATCTTTACTGCTTAAACTTAATTGCTTAGATTATGTTTTGACAGACTATAGTTACAGTTTATTATTTGCATAATACATATAGATAAGTATGCGTTTTCCAAATCGAAGGATGAACTGAAATATTAGCTGATAAAGATTAATTAACGAGAAGGAATGGTTTCAGTGAGGAGTAATTTATGCCACAAAGTCTGACCAATGTCACTGATCGTGCTTACGATATTTTGCGTTCTGAATATCATCCACTAGATGCTATTTTTGCGCCTAAGAATATTGCAGTTATCGGCGCAACAGAAAAAGAAGGTAGTGTTGGACGAACTCTACTGTGGAATTTGATTAGTAATCCTTTTGGGGGAACAGTTTTTCCGATTAATCCTAAACGTAACAGCGTCCTAGGTATAAAGGCTTACCCAAAAATTTCAGATTTACCCGAATCCATAGATTTGGCAATTATAGCAACACCATCTCACACAGTCCCAGGGATTATTGGCGAGTGTATCGATGCAGGAGTAAAGGGTGCAATCACACTTTCAGCAGGTTTTAAAGAGACAGGTGAAACTGGGTTAGAACTGGAAAAACAAATACTCGAGCAATTGCGCCGAGGAAGTATGCGCTTGATTGGTCCGAACTGTTTGGGTATTATGAATCCCCATACTAACGTAAATGCTACTTTTGCTAGTAGCATGGCTCTTCCGGGAAAAGTAGGATTTATCAGTCAGAGTGGCGCATTTTGTACGGCAATTCTTGACTGGAGTTTTCGAGAACATGTTGGTTTTAGTGCTTTTATCTCTATAGGCTCCATGCTTGATGTTGACTGGGGGGATTTGATTTACTATCTAGGTGATGACCCTAATACTGAAAGTATTGTTATCTACATGGAGTCAATTGGTAATGCCCGGTCTTTCCTTTCTGCGGCAAGGGAAGTGGCGCTTACGAAGCCAATTATCTTAATTAAGCCAGGGCGTACAGTAGCGGCAGCCAAAGCAGCCGCTTCTCACACGGGAGCATTAACTGGTAGTGATGCAGTATTAGATGCAGCATTGCGGCGTTGTGGGGTTTTAAGGGTTGATAGTATATCAGAATTATTTGATATGGCAGAAATTCTGGCAAAACAACCCCGCCCAAAAGGCAAAAGACTGACCATTGTTACCAATGCAGGTGGTCCTGGAGTTATTGCAACAGATGCATTAGTTACCGGTGGTGGTGAATTAGCGCAACTATCTGAAGATACAAAAGATGCCTTGAAACAATTGTTACCTGCCAATGGTAGTTATAATAACCCCATCGATTTATTAGGAGATGCTGACCCTAGTCGCTATGCCAAAGCCTTAGAAATTGCTGCGAAAGATCCTAATAGTGATGGACTATTGGTAATTTTAACACCCCAAGCAATGACCGATGGAACCCAAACTGCTCAGTTATTACAAGATTACGCCCACATTGGTAAACCCGTGTTGGCTAGTTGGATGGGGGATATTGCTGTAGAAGCAGGGTCAGAAATTCTCAACAAAGCTTCTATTACTACTTTTCCTTATCCCGATACGGCAGCACGAATGTTTAATTATATGTGGCATTACAGCTACAATTTGCGATCAATATATGAAACTCCAGTACTTCCCAATAATGGAGATGGGGATTTTCCTGATCGTGCTCTCGCTGAAAAAATAATTAGTTCTGCCCGAAAAGCAGGAAGAACTTTACTGACTGAAGCTGAGTCAAAAGAATTACTTGCTGCCTATGGTATTCCCACCGTTACCACACACATCGCTGTGGGGGTAGAAGAAGCAGTCAAAGTCGCTGGAGAAATCGGCTATCCGGTTGTAGTAAAACTATTTTCCGAAACCATCACCCACAAAACTGATGTTGGTGGCGTGCGTTTGAATTTACATACCCCAGATGAAGTTCGTTCGGCATACCAAGCAATTGAGTCTTCCGTTACGCAGAAAGCAGGAGCAAATCACTTTGCAGGGGTTACCGTGCAACCGATGATAGATTTGAAAAATGGCTATGAATTAATTTTAGGTAGTAGTATTGACTCCCAATTTGGTCCCGTTCTCTTATTTGGTTGTGGCGGTGAATTAGTAGAAGTATTTCAAGATCGAGCTTTGGGTTTACCTCCTCTTAATACTACATTAGCGCGTCGGATGATGGAGCAAACCCGGATCTACAAAGCTCTACAAGGGGTGAGAGGCAAAGAATCGGTTAATTTAGCCGAATTAGAACAACTGATAGTCCGCTTCAGTCAACTCGTAGTAGAGCAATCTTGGATCGAGGAAATTGATATTAATCCTTTGTTAGCAAAAGCTGATGGAAATTCTTTACTAGCCCTTGATGCTCGAGTTGTTCTTCAAGAAAAACATATAGAAGAAAGTCAACTACCAAAGCTAGCAATTCGTCCTTATCCAAACCAATACATTTCTAACTGGAAGACAGCTAATGGAACTGAAGTCACAATTCGCCCCATTCGTCCTGAAGATGAACCGTTAATAATTAAGTTTCATCACACTATTTCTGAGGAAAGTGTATATTTCCGCTACTTCCACATGATTAAACTGAGTCGGCGAATTGCCCATGAGCGCCTCACACGTTTATGTTTTATTGACTATGACCGACAAATAGCTCTAGTTGCGGATTATAAAAATCTTCGAACCCAGGAGCATGAAATTTTAGCAGTTGCTAGGTTGAGTAAACTTCACGGTAAAAAGAAAGCAGAATTTGCCCTTATAATTAGCGATCGCCATCAATGTCAGGGACTTGGAAGCGAGTTGTTACAACAACTTTTGCAGATTGGACGTGACGAAAATCTGAAGAAAATTAGCGCCGAAATTCTGGCTGAAAATACAGCGATGCAGCATGTTTGCAAAAAATTAGGATTTACAATCGAGCGTACAGAGGATCCTTCTGTGTTAAGAGCAGAAATTGACTTGTAACATACTTTACTAACAGATGTCATTGCATCACTGATTACTAGGTCTCTACTGGTAACCAGTGGTCTGTTTCGTCTTTATGTGTAAAGCATTATGTATTCACAAAGGTTATTGGTTATTATTTATTTCTTCAAATCTAAAATTCTTCTGAAACTAACTATTTTCTGGGCTAAATAATCTCATAATACAAAGTATGTTACACAAAAGTATTCAAGATGAACGCGATTAATAATACTTTGCATTCTGCTGATTTACCTTTGTATTCTTCTGAAGATGTGGATTTAGAAATATTTAACTCTATCCGAAGTCCCGATGACATGCAAGGAAAGCCTGTAGAAGATATGAAACGATTGTTTCATAAAGAAGTAATTGTTGATGATGAAACCTCACTGGATACAGAAACTATCCAAGTACCAGGATTTATTGGTATCGCAGATGAGGATACGATTACTAACTTTGAAGGAAAAACGGTTTCTGGACATCAAGATATCGTTCAATTTCTCAATAGATACGGTCTGCTAGTTTGCACCTATCAATATAATAAGGACCGTTACGGTCAAGCCGTTGATTTACGTCATCCTCCCCAGAGTGATTATGACATCCATAATTTAGTGGAAATTTTCATCAAAAACGAGGGACATCACTCTGGTGTAATTGTACCTGCCATTAGAGAAAGTGGAGCCAAAGCTTTTGCCTCTTTTAATGAACCCGATGATTATCATAAGGGTTTATATGGCGAAAATGGGTTTGTTGCAATAGTACAAAATTTAATTTTCCCCAAATTTGTGACATCAGTTCAGCAGAAGGGATATACCGATAGCATTATTGGTTGGATGGCGCTTATGAATCCCTTTGTCCAATTTTCCGGTCATAATTTTAATGGAGGAGACCCCACTCGCGTTCTTAATAAGACCAGTCTCAAAGAATTGCTCAAAAATTGTGCTTTAGCTAGTGTCGGTGATGAAAGTGCAATAGAATTTCTTAAAAGTCCTGAGAATAAAGCTTATTGCTCTGAATTTGTTTATATAAGTCTGAATACTGCCGTTTATCCCTTCAACCTCAAAGGTTTAAGTTTAGTTTTAGATGGAGATGAAAGTAAAGCCAAAGAAATTCTGGAAATTCAGAAACAACAGAATCGCAGACAAGAAAATATTCTCAGCGATAAAAGCTTAAACCCACAATTAAAAGCTTTTAATATTTCCATGCCAATCGTACCTTCAGATTTACAGCCTTTGGATGTACTCATGGCAAATAATGGAATGGTCGTAGATCCTAACAGTATTCCTTTTCCACCTTTTACCCTTTCTCAAGTATTACGTCGTGCTTTCCGTACCTTGTTACCCCGCCATCAAGATGTTAATGATACCAAAATTATTGAAGCACAAGTAAAGCTTTTTGGATATTTAGAACCTTTAATCTTAAGACAATTGGGTCTTGACAATTCTTCTTTGAGCAGAATAAATCAAGAATCAAGTACAGAAATAGATGAGAAAGTAAAATCAGTGCGGGAATTTATCGCCTTTACTCAATCGATCCTACAACAAAACTATAGCAATTATGCTGAACTCGATTTGATTGTCGATAAAATTATGACAAAAGCAGATGAATTGATCGGCGCAGATGATGCAAAATATTTTGTTCCACCACGCATTTATGTAGACTTGGGACAAAATGATGATGATGGAAATTTACCTCAGGGTTGGGGATTTAAGTTGAATACTGTAGGTGCATTAATCTATCGAGGTGCGCTAAGGGATATCTCTGTAAATGCTCCATCATTAACGCCAAAAGTTTCTCCAGAAAACAGTTCTCAAGGAAGAAAATCGCAGGTAAGGTGATTCTTGTAGTTCGTTAGACGCGATCTATCGCGTCTGACATAAATCAAATAAAATGTATGATTTGAACTTAAACAGTTTTTTACCTTGTTTTGAAGATAGGAATACAAAAAAGTCACCAATAAATTTATTTCTTCAATTCCAAATAAAGACCTACTAATTGCAGATATCAAGTTTACTGAAATTACTAATACTATTGTTACTGGTATAGACGGTATTTTTTGTTGTTGTTACTGTTGTAGCAGAACTTACATTATGAGATGGTTTAGAAATTAAATATTGATAATGACCTAAGACGTATTCCATGAAGCGATCGCAACACTAAAATTAGTTTTAATTATCCAACCTCATAGATTATTAATAGTATTGAAGCAAAAACAATAGACATGTGATTGTGATGATGTGAGTAGATGTCTATGGTTCATAACCAATAGTTATCAAAAAATAAATTAGCAATAAATTTGTACGCACTAATCGTCATAAGTAAAGTTTAAAATAACAATATTATTTCGATCGCCCGGTTTATTACATAAGATTTCTTGACCTTTTGTATGCTCGTCTTTGATGCATGTCACTTGGGCTTCTAATGCTTGTAAATTATTTTTATATTTTTCCGGATCGATATTGAAACCGCGACGAAATTGACGCCAAGCCACATCAAGGTTTTTATCTCCGCAACGCATCTCAACCTCACCACCCTTGGCGTTCATTTCATTAAGCTTAAGTTCTTTTACTGGATTTTCGATGTCAACAAATTTACAATTCTGTACTTTAGGAGAATGATCGCAAGAAGCTAGAATAGTTAATGCAGCTAAGGCAAATATCCCATTGAAAACCTTGATTAATTTGTCCATATTTTATACTTTGAGATATGAATTATCTCAGATAAACTTTAATGCAATCTAATTACCCTTCGCTCATGATTGTATCAAGATTATATATATTTTTTTGTTTTTGAATAAAAATTTTTGAGGCTTACCGATAGTACTTATCCATTAAACTTGGCTTTCTAGTGCTAGGAAGAGAGTAAGATATTTTATTCTCAATATTTAAATTTCCACTTATCTGCTATCTATAAATACTAAAGATTTTGTGAAGAAAATTCTAGAAATATACTTCGAGCTACACATACGTGCTTTGCAAAAGCGCGAATAGATCCTGTAATCTGTTTAAGTATTTCTCAAGTTTATAATCCACTAATTTACACATTAAACTTCTATGGTAGTTTGTACTATCTGATTTGTTTAAATATTCATTATTTGAGATATAAATTATTTTAAACGTGACAAAATGGAATAAAAAACTGTGCCGATTAATTTATTTGAATATGAAGAATTAGCAAAAAAACATTTATCCCAAATGGCGTTTGATTATTACAGTAGTGGTGCGTGGGATGAATTGACCCTACGGGATAATAGAGCAGCCTTTGAGCGTGTGAAATTAAAACCCCGTGTACTTGTAGATGTCAGCGATAATCGCAATTTAAGTACTTCAATTTTAGGACAATCTCTGCAATCTCCTCTGTTGGTTGCACCAATGGCTTTTCAATGCTTAGCCCATGAAGAGGGAGAAATTGCAACAGCACGAGCAGCAAATAAAGCCGGTGTTGGGATGATATTAAGTACCATGTCTACTAAAAGTATTGAAGAAGTAGCAACACAAGGTAATTATTCAGATATTAATTCTTCAAGCAATAATTCTTCAAGCAATAATTCTAATAATACTCCCAGATGGTTTCAATTATATATCCATAAGGATCGAGATTTAACTAGTAACTTAGTAAAAAGAGCTTATGCTGCTGGTTACAATGCACTTTGTTTAACCGTAGATGCTCCAGTTTTAGGACAGCGAGAACGGGACAGACGGAACGAATTTACTTTACCAGCAGGTTTAAATTTAGCTAATCTTGCCAGCATATCAGATTTGGAAATTCCCACCGAGCATGGCGAATCAGGATTACTGTTATACTTTGCCCAACAGCTAGATCCAGCAATAACCTGGGAAGATTTAGCATGGTTGCGATCGCTATCTCCCCTACCCTTGATTGTTAAAGGAATTTTGCGGGGTGATGATGCTCGTCGCGCTGTTGAATACGGAGCTAAAGCTATTGTTGTTTCTAACCATGGTGGGCGTCAACTTGATGGTGCGATCGCTTCTTTTGATGCTTTACCTGAAATTATTGCAGCTATTGATAGTCAAGTTCCAGTACTTGTAGATGGTGGTATTCGTCGAGGGGTAGATATTCTCAAAGCATTAGCCTTAGGTGCTTCTGGGGTACTAATTGGAAGACCGATTTTGTGGGGACTTGCGGTGGGAGGAGAAGCAGGAGTAACTCATGTTCTGGAGATTTTACGAAATGAATTATCTGTTGCAATGGCATTATGTGGTTGTAGCAGAATCCAAGATATTGATTTGAGTTTGGTGGGATAAACTCAAAAATACCTCGAACATATTGCTTGAGAATATATCCTATAACCTCTATCCATTAAGGATTAGAGGTTATTTGTAAATAAAAGCAAACACTAATTACCAATTAATGCTGCTTGTTGTCCCTCCGGAGAAGTTGCGTAACCCAAAAATGCTTTTACTCCAGAACTGGGAGGATTTTTATAAACGTAAAATAACTCTCTAGTATACGGATAAGTGGCAGCTTCAGGTGTTACCCCATCTACCCTAAGTACCCGCGCTGTTGATTGATTTTGTACCTGAGCAAAAGTTGCGTAACCAATCCCATTAAGTCCCAAAACCCTTATTAGCCCTGTGGTTTCGTCTCGTGGTAGCGTAGTTATATTTGGTGTGGTACCAAAATCATTCCCTCCGAGCGCCAACTTCTTAAAAGTTTGGTGGGTACCACTCACCGGAGGACGGTTAATTACTAAGATACTTCCATTAGAACCACCGACTTGCGACCAGTTGTTAACTTTTCCTTCGAAAATATCTTTTACTTGAGCGCTGGTTAATCCTTCCTGGATAAAAGAATTATCTCTACCTACAATTACTGCGATCGCATCACTAGCTATTGGAACCGCAACTAATCCTTGAGCTTCTTCTTCCGGTTTTAGAGGTCTAGAAGTCGCAGCGATATCAACTTTACTGTCAATCAGAGCCTTAATACCATTACTACTACCGGTAGCTGATGTGACTATACTTGTACCTTGAAACTTCCTCTCAAAACTTCTTTTGAGATTTTGATTAATTGTTACCATAGTGGTAGAACCATCAATCCTTACGCTAGTTCCACTAGAAACAGAACTTGGCGAAGGAAAAGCTTCAGCAATGGGTGCTGCAGGGGCTTGGGTAACTTCAGGAGGTAGATCAACTTGATTAGTCGGAGGAGGTACTTTAGCACCTTCTTGTGGTGTAGGGTTACGCATGAAAAACCACCAATAACCCCCACCAAGCAAAGCTATAAATAAAAGTATGAAAACAATTGGGGGAGGACCACTTCTCTGACTCATAAAATTTAATTTATTTTTGTTTACTCACACCTTATAGCCCTAAGTATAAATCCGGTTAGGATAATAAAAGAGGTTACAGAATAACAATTATTTCTTTGATATAAATCAAAAACTTCGAGAAAAATTAGCGGTTATCACTAAGCAAAAAATATAAATCAATGTTTTTTAGTACAATATTTGGTTTTATTACTCAGTCGATTAATCAATTAACTTGACTATGGTAACTTTTTGGAATCGGAATCCTCTAACATTTGTAAACGACGAGCAACCTCATCATCCAAGGTCATATTTTCCAAGTCAGCTTGCAGTTTTTCCGTTGGATTTTCCGAAAGCTCAGCCAAAGCTTCTGCGCTCAAATTTCGCCGTTCCACAGCATTTTTAGCAGCCTCAAATTGATTTTTCGCAGAACCAATGTCAAACTCATTGTTAACTTTGGCAATTTGTTCTAATGCAGCATTGACTTCAGACATATCTTTCATATTCTGCATTTCAGTCTTATAAGCTTCCAGTTTAATCCGCTCTCGCTTGAGCTTATCTTTGGAAGCAGTGACCGCATTTTCAGCTTGCTTGACCATTTCTTCAAGCTTTGGCAAAATCTGTTCGACTTGAACAACTCTGGTCATAGCCATTCGCGCAGCTTCTTGATGACCCTGTTTTTTTGCAGTTAAAGCTTGTCTTTCAAAGGTTTGTAACTCTTTGACTTTTTCTTCATACTTTTGTTTTGCTCTCTGATAAGAACCTTCTTGAGCAGCCACAGCTTGTGCTAATTTTTGCACAGATTCTTGCATTGATTGTAGAGATTCTTCTGCAACTGCTACAGCAACTTTGCCACCAGACTCTACGGGTAACCCCCATAACCAATTCCAAATACTAATGATTATACGTCCGGCTTTATCACCCATTAGCCAGTAAATAAATTTCTTCATGACGTGTGTATATAAATAGATAAAATAATCAGTAAAAATAATAGTTAGGATACAGTTGACTGCAATGTCTTCACTTCCTTTACTTTATTATTAAGTAATACCAATCTCAAAAAACACTGCTACACATAAATTATTCAAATCTGTTACCCTTTCCCTGTCTTGGTCAGCATTCACACCCTCAGACACGGCACTTCGCCGGATTGCGCCTATCGGCGGCGCAGGTTCTCTTTTATAAAAGAAGTGTAGTCATATTAAAGGAAATTGGTATAAACCCTCTTTTGTCACTTTCGGTAGAAAATAATCTACAACCCTTATGTTTCAAGACTTTCGCAATAAGAGTACTTAAATGACATTTATGATGACGCAATTGCCAAAACTATTGCTATGTCCAAGACTCAGAATAAGCTTCATATATTTATTTCCCCAAAGTAACAAAAGAGGGATAAATATTTGTTGATATGTCAAACTACCACAAACTTTACCGGCGACCTAGACCGCTATTAATAAAGTGGATTGTGTTGCTAATTGCAACTGTATTTTTTACATTTAATTTTTCACAAATATTTTTAGCACAACAAGTTAGTAATTATTCTATTCATTTCCAACAAGCTTTTAATCAACCCCAGTTTTATCCTATAAATCAAAACCAGACTCAAAACATATCATTTGACCTTTATCAACCTGTAGATAATTGGGTAGGAAGATTGATTCTACCCCAAAAACAAGAAATTAAACCCGGTGAAGATTGGGTGTGGATGGAAATACAACAGGTACCACCACAAATAAAGAATGATAATTTACTAGGAAAGATAGTTCGCTTGGAATGGGAAAATACCCCCGAACTTAAGTCTTATATCCAAACTGTCAAGCGAGATGTTAAATTCACTGCAAATACTGAAATAAGCCAAAAAGAAGGAATAGTCCATCCTTCTCGTCTAAACAATCGCTCCGAAGTTGGACCATTACAATCCCTTGCAGGTTTTCGACCGAATGATGATGTGATCGTTAGTTTTCATAATGCTGAACTGATAAAATCTCCAGATAGTTCTAAACAAGAAAAATTAAATCAAGAAAAACTAAATCAAAAAAAATCAAATAATAATAATGCTAGTTTGATCCTAAAAATAGATCACGAACCTGTTTTAGCAACGGGACGTTTTTACGGTTTGGTGAAAATTCTCAGTTCCGAAGCAACCTTTCAACCAGCAAATAAACTTGATTCTACAGCTAGGAACGAACCACTTCAAGAAATAAATACCACCTGTAATGAACCTCATCTTTGTGCAAACGAATATTTTACAGTAGTTCATTACAATCGAAACAATCGAATATCTGGCAAATTTGATGGTCAAAAAGAAATTATTCGCATTCCTCAACAAGTTATCGATACGCGGGATATTCCCCCTTCAACTGCTTACCAAATAGAAGCTTCAGCTGCAGGTGCAAACGGTTGGTATATTTATGGAGCCAGAGATAAAAACGGAATATTTACCGTCCAAGCTTTAGCACCCCGTTCTTTATTTCAATTAGAACCAAAACGCGTAATTTTAGGCGAACAAGCTGGATTAACCTACATTACAGAAAAAAACTGGCAGATTGATCGAACTGATAAAGGTAAAGTCAATACTGTTTTAATCGATCCAAATATTAAGGGAAGCAAACAAGCTATATCTCAATGGCAAGTAGGAGATAAAGCAATTGTTTTAAACTTGTTTGGTGGAATTGGCGGAAAAAAAGCAGAAGAGTTAGGTGTACCCAAAACTATCACCGGACATTTTGCTTTTGGTGTAGCTCAAATAGTCCGCGAACCCATTACCCAGGAATTACAATTTGACATAACATACGAACAAGTTTATGCCCATAATCCTGATGGAATAATTTCCGCCAAACATTCTTGGGTAAATTATATGGGCAATTTGACGAGGGGTTGGATGGCAACCCGTCCGGTTGTTGACATTCTCATTAAGTTCGATCCAGTCACCCAAGATTATGATTTTGATGGTATTAAGCTTTCACCATTA
The DNA here is from genome assembly GCF_030065675.1 of Mastigocoleus sp. MO_188.B34. GTDB lineage: Bacteria > Cyanobacteriota > Cyanobacteriia > Cyanobacteriales > Nostocaceae > Mastigocoleus. The sequence goes on from NZ_JASJDK010000011.1 coordinate 45,198, forward strand.
CAAGAATTTTTGCAGCAATTGCAAGTAATGATGGCACGGTACCGAATCGGCGACGGAACTGGGAGTGCAACCGTTACTCCCGCAACTTCTTGCGTTCAAGACTCAGCCCAAGCTTTATATGCAGCGATCCAAATTATTAAACAAAAAGTTAGTTCCAGCCCAGATATTCAAAATTGGTTAGCAAATCATCTTGACGATCCCCAAACCGAACGCTTCAACAAACTAATTACTTTGGGACAAAGGCTAGAAAAAGACCTGTTTCCTTTAGGAATAATTCGAGCTGACTGGGAAAGCAGTATCGGAAATTTAGCCGGAATTGATAACGGTAAAAACCAACGGAAAAAACCATTTCGAGACCCCAGTATTTGGGCTGCATTAACAACTTGGAGAACCATGATGCCCCGACAAGCACAAGATGAACTTGCTGCGATGTTTTTACAACAAGGTGGTAAACTGTGGTTCCTGGAAACAAATCAGGTCGGGGGAGTAAACCCAGATATTCAACCCTTAGCAGCTACACCTTTGTTCGGAACAATCAAAATTCCTTTTACTAATATTTCTCCGATTCCCGTAATTCTTCATCGTGTTTTAGCTGCAATTGCTATCCCCTCAATTCAAGATTGGCTAATAGCCGGATTAATGCTAATTATCTACGCCGTGATCGCCCTACCTTTGGGTTTCTCTTCCGGTTTTTTACAACGAGAAATATGGTCTGCACCTTTGTCTCAACACTGCTTAGCTGCATTACAAATTATGTTTGCCCCAGCTTTTGTAGAAGAATTAATATTTCGAGTTTTACCCCTTCCCCACCCCACAGAAATCATCAATTGGAGTCAATGGTTTTTATTCGCAGCATTGGTACTTCTATTGTTTATCTTTTATCATCCTCTAAATGCTAAAACCTTTTATAAAATTGGCAATCCAACATTTCTTCAGCCGATTTTTCTCATTTTGGCTGGTTTTTTAGGGTTGACTTTAACCATTGCATATGGGATAACAGGTTCTTTATGGATAATTGTATTTATTCACTGGATTGTTGTTGTTATTTGGTTACAGTTACTTGGTGGAATGAAAAAATTAATTTGAAAGTGATTTGCTCAAAGGATTTTAAAGTTTGAACCAATCGGATTCGCTAGCTCTCTTAAAAATTAACTATAAATTTTCTCTATGAATTCATGAAGTTGGATAATTTTTCTGTTGTAAATGTTCGCAACCTAATATTCCCTAATATTTATGAGAGATATATGAGATATATGACGGATTGTAAGTAAGATACAGATTAAAAATTAAAAGTCCAATGAATATACATACCTTCCCTGTAGAACCTTAATGATAGATCTGTAGAGTAGTTTTTTGGTTACTAGGAAGGTGAACCTTCCTGTGGGCGAGACTTAGAGACTTATAACCTATCCCAGGATTTGATAATCATCTTCCAAATAAAAGCACAAATTAATTTATGAGCAAAAATTAGTTTATGAGAAAAATTTATCAATTATAGATATTTTTTAATAAAGTTTGTATTTATGATTAATTGATATTTACCTATTTTATAATTTTTTGTTTTGAGATAATGATATTAGATTTGTGTCATAACTTAATCTATTAAATAATCGTAATTTACGATTTTAATATAAACAATTTATATAAGTTATTTAGGAGCTAATCAAAAAATTAACTTTTGTAAAATTGCTTACAATTTAAAAGAATTATATAAAAGTAGTTGACCTTTCAAAGATATAAGGGTAAAACCTATATAGCATGTGTAAATAAGCATTATTTACAATAATGTTGGGGAATTATAGGCTTTACCTGCATAAAAAACAAGTTATTAGCATAGTAAATAAAAAAATAGTGGGTATTGCAAGTAGTAAATCAAAGAAGGAAAAGTATCATTTATTTTTGATTGTTTTGTAGTCAACAGGACAGTTATAAGATTGGTACTAGGCTTAAATATTAATTAGGTCAATGATTTAGAATCGCATATGAAGTAACTAATTTTATGTGCGGATTTTTTAGTTTCAATCTTGTAATTAAATTTGATTATTTAAGGTTTACAAGCAAGGCAATCATCTTCAAACAACTTGATTTTTAATTTTGATAAAAGAGGCTTAGGACTATGGTGAATACAAACAGTCAATCAATTAATTTTTCTGCTTACGTTCAACAATTAGCACCTAGCGATATCAAATCAGCAAAAAAAACATCAAAATCTTTTCGATTTAATCCCTTGCAGCCATTACGTCAATTCTTAGACAGCCTAAATATCAAAAATCGTAAGTTTGCAAAGTTGATTGCAAAGTTGATCCCAGCCCAATGTCCTTTTGAGCGCGACATTGTGATTTTTGGTCGCAAAATAGGTCATATTCCTCCGCTATGCAAGTTAAACCCACTGTACGAAGAATTAGTGTGCTTGCGTTTTCGCGCATTATGCTATTTAGTAGATGAGTACGGTGAAGACATAGAGTCTTACTGCTAATGTCTTACTGCTAATATTTATTTAGTATCTACTCAGATTGATTTGTCAGATTTATTTGCGACTACGCGATGGAAACTAAACCCTCAGAAATTACAATTGAACATCAACCAACCCCAGAAAAGCTTCAGAAATTAGGTGTATATAGTTGGGATATTTGGATGAAAGAGGCTTCAAAGTTTCCTTGGAAATATGATTCTCAAGAGACCTGTTATTTTTTAGATGGTGACGTCATTGTAACTCCCGACAAAGGACAACCATGACAAATGGGAAAAGGTGATTTGGTTATATTTCCTGCTGGAATGTCTTGCACCTGGGAAATCAAAAGCGATGTAAAAAAGCATTATAATTTTGATTAGTCATTATAATTTTTTGATTAGTTTTTAGGGGATTGCCAAAAATAACTCCAAGAAATATTTCCTCAAAAATAAATTCATACCACAATTTATTGGCTGTAGGATGTGCAAATACCTACATATCACTTGTTGTAAGTAAGTTTGTTTTAAAAGATATTTCTACTGAAGATATTTCTAGAAATCAAACTCTTCTAGTGAAAATTGAGGTAGGGTTAAAAAAGTTTTACGAAAATATTGGATAGTATTAATGCTGTTACATTTGAGCACTTGGCAAGAAGTCGAGGAATATTTACAGCGCTCTCGCGGGATAATTGTACCAATAGGTTCAACAGAACAGCATGGTCCAACAGGTTTAATTGGTACTGACGCCATATGTGCAGAAGCAATAGCTAGTGCAGTTGGAGAAGTGACACAAGCCATAGTTGCACCAACAATTAATGTGGGCATGGCGTTGCATCATACAGCTTTTCCCGGTACCATTAGTCTACGTCCAAGCACAATGATCCAATTAATCAAAGATTATTTGACTTGTTTGGTGAAAGCTGGTTTTTGCAAGTTTTACTTTATTAATGGACATGGCGGTAATATTGCTACCCTCAAAGCAGCTTTCTCGGAAACTTATGCTTACTTAGCAGATTTACAGCTACATAATGCTTCACAAGTACAATGTCAAGTAGCCAACTGGTTTATGTGTGCAGATGTGTACAAACTAGCGAAAGAATTGTATGGCTCGGAAGAAGGTTCCCATGCAACACCTTCAGAAGTTGCTTTAACTCAATATATTTATCCAGATAGTATCAAACAAGTAATTGTATCTGCAGAAGTAAACAAAGAGCGAAAAATATACAGCGCAACTGACTTTCGAGATCGTTATCCGGATGGGAGGATGGGTTCTAATCCCAACCTTGCGACACCAGAACATGGTAAGCAATTTTACGATTTAGCAGTAAAGGAATTGAGTAATGGGTATTTAGAGTTTTTAGATTCCCAATAAAAGTTTATCTAATGATGGATTTATAATTATATTCAGAGCACTTTAGGGATGTTACCATAGCATCTCTATAATCACATAACTTAAATACTTTTTACTTCCTGGGAAAACATTTGAATGTTTGTTCCAGGATTGTTATATTAAATTCTACTTAAAAAAACTGCTATGGCTCGTAAAAAGGAGTTCGAACGAGAAAAAGTCCTTGAACAAGCAATGGAGACATTCTGGCGCTATGGCTACGAAGGAACTTCAATTCAAGACTTAGTCCAAAGTATGGGAATTAATCGCGGTAGTATTTATGACACTTTCAAAGATAAACGCTCTTTGTTTAAAGCTGCATTAGTTCACTATAGCGATACATTTGTGAGTTCTATGTTTACCGCATTAAGAACTCCTGATGCATCAAAACAAGAAATTATTAACCTTTTCTACGATCTAGTCGAAAAAGCTGTTATTGATTCTCAATACAAAGGTTGTTTGATTACTAATTCAGTTGTAGAAATTGGTCATCACGATCCGGAAATTGCAGCACATTTGGCGCAAGAGATCCAAAAAGTTGAAGAATTACTATATGAGGTTTTAGTAAGAGCTAAGAAAAAAGGGGAAATTCAAGTAAATAAAGATCCTCGTGCATTAGCACGTCATTTACTCTGTAGTTTAAAGGGTTTGCGAGTGATTTCCAAAATTAATCCAGATAAAGAAGTTCTCCTAGATATGGTTGATGTGACTCTTAGTATTTTGGAATAAACATGAAAAATAGTATTAAAAAATAAATTAATTGTAGATGTTATTTTTGATTATTTTATATTTACTTTTAATTATTCCATCTCCCTTCAGGAAAAATATAATTTATTAATCTAAATTTTTTCTGTTATCAATAGGTTTAAAAATAGAATGGAGAGATTTATAACATTACGTTGCTGGATTAGGATTTTTTGTTATCAGTTCCCTTTTAGGAAAAGATTACTTATCACTACCTAGTCCATACAGTTAATGCTATACTTCTCCATCCAAATAGCTGAGCAAAATACTAAATAGTTAGTTCTGGAAACTTTACAAAAAATATTTCCTAGCAGTAACTAATATCTTAACCAAGAACTAACATCAACTTGTAATTTTTGACCCAGCTTCAATATTTTCCGGTATTTACTCATATCCTCTGAATTGTGGGTAAGGATTTGTAATTGTGGAACAATTTGAGTGTACAAACAGTTCAAGTATAATTCTTGGGAGCGTTCTAACGAAATACCAATATCTAACTTGTGTGCAACATCAATTAATTGTTCCAAACGTTCAATACATGTGTGGAAACTACCGTTACTTTGATGCAATAATTGCCAAAGCAGTCGCTTAATTAATTCTTCAATTGTTTGCTTACTTTCTGGTGCTTTTAAATTACAGCGTAAATGTTTGGCTTCGGTAGCGATCGCCTCTAGTTCCAATAAATGATTCGAACTCAGTTGTGCTTCGGTAATGTCATGCTCTAAAGCTTTAATAGTTGTTTTACAGCGATATCCCAAAGCAACTTCTGCTGCGACTTGTAATTCCTGGGGTGCAGTTTGTCCATCCTGATGAAATGCTAGTAATACCCCGTAATTTTCCCTATAGGCTTGAGTATAAAGTTGATCGAGCCTCGTCAGAGTTTCTTGGGTTAGTAACCGCATGATTCGATGGCGTTCTTCTGCAAACATATTTTGCAAATTATAGGAATTTTCCCCAAACAACTTAGACATTGTCAAAATCACTCGGGCTGCACTTACTTCTTGCAGTACTCCAAATAATTCTTCCTTAACTTGTGTATAAATCCGCCGTCCGGTAAAAGGTTGAATACAGCAGTGAAAATCCCAACCACCCAGATGAAGCACAGCAAATATGACATCTTCACTTTCCCAGGTAATATCTGACACTAACTTTAAGTGTCCGACAGCTAAAGTTAAAGTTCCCATACGTTGGAGCTGGTAATCTAACTCATGGGCACTGTAGCAGTAAACCTGTTTGTATTGAGAATGGGGTTGAGACGTTTTTTGGGGGTGAGGTTTCGATTGCTTTCTTTCAGCCGAAGTATATCCATTAAATAGGGAAGCGATTGCATGGTGAGCAGCGACTTTCGGAAGGCTAATTTGGGAGCTAACTACTAACTGACGGTAAACTCCAGCACCAGTTTTGAAGTAATCAATATTGCTCGGTGCTTCCTCCAGACGCTGAAGGAACTCTTTTTCTAATTGTACTCCCGCCACATCTCCGGCCAATTCCAAAGCACGGGCTGCATAACGGAGAATTTGGGTTCCCTCTGGGCGCGATATTTCTTCAAAAAACCAACCACAACTAGTAAACATCAACAAAGCATGACGTTGCATTTCTAATAAGCGCAAGGCGTCCACTTCTTCCGATGCATTTAATTCATGATTTTGGTGACTGCTCAAAAAACGATGGACATTGGCGTTGGAGCGATCGCGAATCACTTCAATATACTTGTCTCGTGCTTCCCAAGGATCGTTAAAAAACTCTCTACCATGTTCTTCATAAACTTCAATTAACCGATCCCGCAACCAATTAAGAGCATTTCGTAACGGACGTCGCCATTTTAGGTGCCATCCCGGCGCACCTCCACAACCACAGTCATCTTGCCATCTATCGACTCCGTGGGAACAACTCCAAGCAGTAACGGGTTTTAGCTCAACTTCCCAAGCTGGGGAATTTAAACTTAGATAGTGACCAAAGTTGGTTAAAGTCCAACCTCTTCGTTTAAACTCTTCACTGAAAGCATAAGCCAAAGTTTTTTCAGTACCACTCTTATGGTGTCCGAAAGTTTCTCCATCGGTTGCAACAGAAATTAACTGTGCAGGACGATGATCCCCTCTGATCGCAGCCCCAATACGTCCAGCAAAATGGTTGGAATTATACACCACATCACTAAACCCCATATCGCGTGAGATGGGACCATCATAGAAAAAGATATCGATGTAAGGTCTGTTTTGAATCTCTGGTTTATCAATCTCCTGATTCTCAATCTCTTCTAAACCCTGACTTATGGAAATTTCCCTATTTCCTTTCAGGTAACACCGATAAGGTCGGGTGGGATCGATTTGACCTCCTCCAACTTCACACCATTCGGGGTTGGTATCCTCAACTGTCGGTAGAAGACGACAGCGTTCTGCTTGGGAAGGAGCAAGAATAATAAAACGAATTCCCTCCGCAATCAACACTTCAAGGGTTGGGTAGTCTACAGCCGTTTCCGCCAACCACATTCCTTCGGGATCACGACCAAATCGCGAACGAAAATCTGCTTTCCCCCAACGGATTTGTGTATATTTATCTCTTTCGTTAGCCAAAGGCATAATTATGTGATTGTATACCTGCGCGATGGCGTTCCCATGACCATTTAGACGCTCTCTAGATTTGCGATCCGCATCTAGAATTCGTTGATAAACTTCTACATCATGTGATTCCAACCATGACATTAATGTCGGTCCAATATTAAAACTCAAATACTCATAATTATTAACGATCCCCGTTAATTCACCTCTATCATTTAAGACTCTAGCAAAGGCATTGGGACGATAACATTCATAATGTATTCGCTCGTTCCAATTATGAAATGGTGCAGCACTACTTTGACGTTCAATAGCATCTAAATAAGGATTTTCCCGTGGTGGCTGATAAAAATGTCCATGTACTGTAACGTAAACACCAGTAGCCGAATTTAGGGGATCGGGCTGATAGGTATTTGCCGTATTTTTTTCTTCATTCAATATCGTGTCAGCATTAGCTGATTTTTCAACTAAAGAAGTCATGTAGAGATTATCCATGTTATAGAAAAAAAGCAATATTATCCTGAAATTTCATCTTGAAATAATCCATGTATTGCTTAATATACTTGCGTTACAGCAAAACAAATTCATAGATGACAATTATGAAAAATGACAATTATGGAAAATATAGTTACAACAAATAATCAAACAATCTTCACAATAGATAGTAATTTGTATTTACTTTACTTGAGCAAATGGCTGTTCCCTATAGCCAACAAACAACTGCTATTCTAACTAAATTCTTCAGAATTTTTTTTGTTGCAAGTTCCAATGAATAAAACAGCAAAAATTTTATTACCCTTTAAGATTCTAAATCCCATCTTGCCTACAAATTATAAAATTTTATTTACAATTTTATACAGAAAATAACAAATTTGTGATTGGTATTACCTCTACCATTACGAACAAACATTTTTATGAGAAACAGTAGATCTTCGGAACCTGAAATTAAGTCTTGCGAGGGTATTCTAGAGTATAATCCGTTGCGTTACCATCTCTCTGAGGCATCACGAGATTTTGTAATTTTGTGACTGGTATCCCTGATTTGAAATGATAAATGTCAGTTAAAAAGAAAATATTTTCCGTCTTGTTAGCTTTTGTCCCAGTTTCAATCGCAGCCCACTTCCTAGGGTGGGGAGAATTAACTGTTTTCGTTACCGCTGGGTTAGCAATTTTACCTTTAGCTGCTTGGATGGGTACAGCCACAGAGGAGATTGCTGTGGTGGTCGGTCCTTCATTAGGCGGATTGTTAAATGCTACTTTTGGTAATGCTACAGAACTAATTATTGCTTTGTTTGCCTTAAGGGCGGGACTCGTAGACGTAGTCAAAGCAAGTATCACTGGTTCGATTATTGGTAACTTACTGTTAGTGATGGGTTTGGCAATGCTTTTGGGTGGTTTGAGCCATAAAGAGCAAAATTTCCAGCCTGATGTGGCGCGATTAAATGCAGCTTCAATGAATTTGGCTGTAATTGCGATTTTAGTCCCGACGGCGATGCACTTCACATCAAACAACGGGATTAGCCAAATTACATTGCAAAATTTATCTTTGGCTGTTGCTGCAGTCTTGATTTTAGTTTACGCTTTAACCTTATTATTCTCTATGAAAACCCATTCTTATCTTTATGATGTGGGTGTAGTAGAGGGTTCTGAGCAATTGGTAAATAATGGTCACCAACCCAATGTTTGGAAGTGGATGGGAGTACTGCTACTTTGCACTGTACTAGTATCATTTGAGTCGGAGTTTTTGGTTGGTTCTTTGGAAGTAGCTACATCCGAACTGGGTCTAACAGCATTATTTACTGGGGTTGTCATAGTTCCGATAATTGGTAATGCAGCAGAACATGCTACAGCAGTTACGGTCGCGATGAAAAACAAGATGGATTTATCTTTGTCTGTCGCTGTTGGCTCTAGCATGCAAATTGCTTTATTTGTTGCACCTGTACTGGTAATCGCAGGTTGGTTGTTTGGAAAACCAATGGATTTAGATTTCAACCCTTTTGAATTAGTAGCGGTAGCTGTATCGGTGTTGATTGCTAATAGTATTAGTTCTGATGGTAAGTCCAATTGGCTTGAAGGTACTTTATTACTAGCATCCTATGTGATTCTGGGTTTAGCTTTCTATTTTCATCCAGTTATAGAAGGAATTGGATAGATAATCTATTTCAGATTCAACTATATTTTTTGCAGATTTTTGCACATCAAAATTTAAACTCTTTGCATGTTGGTGTAACTTACGCCAACATCTTTTTTTGTTTTACCAGTTCTGTACGAACAAAAGAGATAGAAAGTTTGAGACGACTAAAAACACCATAAAATAAAAAACATCACAAGATTGTGAATAAAAAGATGAATAAAAAAATTGATGCGAGTCAATATGTAGAACAGGCAGCGTTATTATTAGATTTACAATTACGAGATGAATATCGAAATAGTGCGATCGCAAATTTTAAGAAAATTCAGGCGATCGCCAAGCTTGTGAATGAGTTTCCCTTACCGAAAGATATTGAAGTAGGGTCAAAATTTGAACCATGAGAGAATAATTTTTAATTCGTAATTCGTAATTCGTAATTCGTAGTCTGAATTTTAAACCATGAATCTAGAACAAGCAGACGCGATCGCCACAGCAGATGCAGTACGTAACGGTAAAATTAGCGCAGTGGAAGTTACCCAAGCTGCATTAAATAGAATTACAGCACGACAACAGGAATTGAACTGTTTTACTGAGGTAACAGCCACAGCAGCTTTAGCAGATGCAAAACGTATTGATGAGGAAATTGCAGCAGGTAAAGACCCTGGTATGTTAACTGGTGTACCTTTTGCAGTTAAAAATTTGTATGATATCGCTGGTTTAACAACTCTTGCAGGTGCAAAAATCAATGCAGAAAACCCACCTGCGACCCAAGATGCTACAGCGATCGCCAAGTTAAAACAAGCAGGTGCAATTCTTGTCGGTGCTTTAAATATGGATGAATATGCTTATGGGTTTGTGACCGAAAACTTTCATTATGGTGCGACCCATAATCCCCACGATTTAAAACGTATTGCTGGTGGATCGTCGGGAGGTTCAGCTGCTGCTGTTGCAGGTGGATTGGTTCCTTTAACTTTGGGTTCAGATACTAATGGTTCGATTCGGGTACCTGCGGCTTTATGTGGGATATTTGGTTTCAAGCCCACCTACGGTAGATTATCGCGTGCAGGTGTTGCTTTATTTTCTAGCAGTCTCGACCACGTTGGACCTTTCGCCCGTTCGGTCAGAGATATCGCTACAGTATTCGATTTACTTCAAGGAGAGGACGAAGGGGATCCCATCTGTACCAAACATCCTCCCGTAGAAACGCGCAATCTTATCAGTAGAAACACTAATATTGATGACATTAAAATTGCGATTGCAGACGATTATTTTACTAAAAAAGCTGCACCGGAAGCCTTAGAAGCAGTGCACCATGTTGCTAAGGCTTTAAATGTAAGCGAACGTGTAACCATCCCAGAAGCAGAACGCGCCCGCGCAGCAGCATATATAATTACTGCATCCGAAGGTTCAAACTTGCATTTGGATGACTTGAGAAAGCGTCCCCAAGATTTCGATCCCGCCACACGCGATCGCTTTTTGGCTGGAGCATTAATTCCTGGTAGTTGGTATATTCAAGCCCAACGATTTAGAACTTGGTATCGAGATCGAGTTCGAGAAATTTTTAGTAAAAATAACCGCGATCAAATTGATGTAATTTTGGCACCAACAACACCAATTACAGCACCCGAGATCGGACAACAAACTATGGTGTTGGACGGTGAGGAAATTCTGGTTCGCCCTCATCTTGGCTTATTTACTCAACCATTATCTTTTATTGGCTTACCCGTTTTATCTGTTCCCATCCAACGTTCGAATGCTTTACCTTTAGGAGTGCAGTTAATAGCTGCTCCTTATAATGAAGAATTAATTTTAAGAGTTGCAGCAGTATTAGAAAAAATAGGTGTAATTTCTACAGCAGTTGTTTAGTTCGTGCGATGGAAAATGTAGTCGCTCATAGAAAGAAGAAAATTGTTACGATAGAACCAGGAAGCATTCTATAGCGGTTTTCATTTTAATCAAATACATTTTCTAATTTCCAAATGTAGAGACGTAAAATTATGACCTTACGGTCACGCTGTGCTAATACGTCTCTACGAGGTGTACTACACTCAACCGAAAACCGCTATAGTTCGTTTTTTAACGATGAGAATAAACTCGTTTCAATAGTAAATTACTAACCCAAGTTGCGACAGGAAAAACTTTTAGATTCTCTTATATTTCCCTAAATCCGCCTTAAAAAGGGGGAATTTGAATTAATTTCCCTCAAGTTATTGGACGCGCTGCGCGAACGGAGGTTAGAGGGATCTAAATCCAACAGACTTGAACTAGCAACTTACCTTACTATCACGCTTAACAGTTAAAGATAGAGATTAGTTCTGATGAAAGACAAGGTTTTGCAGGGACGTTATAAAATTCAGCGACAATTAAGAAAAAATGCTGGAAGACACGCACTACTGGCAAAAGATTTAGTAACAGAAGAATTAGTCATCATCAAACTGTTAATCTTTGGTAGTGACTTTAAATGGCAGGATTTGAAACTGTTGACCAGGGAAGCCCAAATTCTTCAAGAACTATCTCATCCTGCAATTCCTCGCTATCTTGACTATTTTGAACTCGATTTACCAGACTTAAAAGGTTTTGCTTTAGTACAAACCTATATCCCAGCACAGTCTTTAGTAGAACACCTAAGAGCAGGACGTACCTTCAGCGAAATAGAACTTAAGCAAATTGCTAAATCTTTATTAAAGGTACTTATTTATCTTCACGAACGCCTCCCTCCCGTTATTCACCGCGATCTTAAAGCCAGTAATATTTTGCTTGGCGATCCCCCTTCTTACTACCTAAAGCACAGGAATAGTTCAAATTCAAAATCTCGAAAGAAATTTGGAAGTCATTCCTTGACCCATCGCTCTTGGGAAAATGTTGGTCAAGTATACGTAGTAGATTTTGGATCGGTTAAAACTGCAATGGCGCAGCAAGATGGAACCATGACAGTGGTGGGAACTTATGGTTATATGCCGCCAGAACAGTTCGGTGGACGTGCTTTTCCCGCATCTGATCTGTATGGTTTGGGAGCAACATTAATTCATCTGGTAACAGGAAAACATCCTGCAGATTTGCTCCAGGATGACATGACAATTAAGTTCGAAGAATTAGTAAATCTTAGTCCTGCTTTTCTCGACTGGTTGAAGTGGTTAACAGAACCAAGTTTAAAACTTCGCATGGGATCGGCGCGAAAAGCGCTGGAAGCCTTGGATATGTTGTCCCATCGTCACTTCCCCTTGGTTGTTTTTCAACCACAGGATAGCAAAATTAAGTATCTCAACCAAAAAGATCTCCTAGAAGTTATTATTCCTCCCCCTGGTTTTAGTTTGAGGGTAGGATTTCTATGTTTTTTCGATTTGATTTGGCTTTCTTTACTAATTAATTGGAGCATTTCAGTTTGGGGAAAACCTTTGTTGGTATTGTTTCCTCTTTTTCACTGGGTATTTGCTATCTGGATTTTATTAGCAATTCTGTTTACCTTATTTGGCAAAATCCGTTTTTCTCTGACTCCAAAAAAGATTTCTCTGACTTACGAGTTATTTGGGTTAAAATATCCTTCACCTTTTCCAGCACACAGTGATGATATTTGGAAAATAGAATTGCTCGATCGCCACATTGTTAAACCCCAGGGGGCTAGAGTAGAACCAATTCGAGTTAGCGTACCTAATAAATTAATTATTTGGGCGAGAAAACGGAAATATGTCTTGGGACAAAATACTTTGACTCAATGGTTACGAATCAGTCAAAGAAAAGTTCTCCATGCTTCAGAGTTGGATTGGTTAGCACAAGAGATCGGTGACTGGTTAGAGCTACCAATTAGTAGGGAATAGCTGTAAATTACAGTAGAAACAATACATTTATAAATCAATCTTATTCAAGATGCTGTATTGAAATTTGTATTAACTCCTCAAGTTTTTCCGCAACCTCCGTCCTATGACATCGACGCCAGTCTTTCTCCGCACACATCAGTAAAATATTTCCATTTACAGCAAGTTTTGCAACTTCTTGTAATGATTTTTGAGCCTTTTTTTTATCTGGAGGTTCCCATTTTGCATTACCAGATGTGTTACCCAGGGCTGGTTTAGAAATATATTTAATATTCTTTGAAACACAAAGTTTTTCAACTTGATCGCCGTACCATTTTCGACTCCAAGCACGCGGACTAAATCTCACATCTACAACAAATGATACATTATATTTTTCAAGATAATCGACAAATTCTTTGTAATCTTTACGATTCCCATATCCAAAGGTCAGTATATACTTTGTTTTACAGTTATCTTTAATAATATTTGAAATTACCATTATCAAATTCTTCCCTTACAAAAGACTCAGTTGCTCAGACTTGACTCTGGGTGGATAAAATAAGCCGATAATCATAAAACCTTTAGGGAATCTCTGTTGATTTCCCACTATAAAGTATAAATCCTTTGTTTTCAAAAAATCATCTTCTAATTTTTGTCTCATTTTTTCTAAAGCTTCTTTTTCTTTCTCTTGTTGAATAGATTTTTTAGAACTATTTCGGCATTTTCTATATAGTTCTTGTATTTCCCAATCAATAATAGAAAATTTATGATTAGTATCATTTTGAGAAACAAAACTATAATAGAACTTATAAGGTATTTTCTCTAATTTTACGGAAGGCTCAAATAAGTCAAGCTGGTTTTGAATAGATTGCTGCCTGAGACTCCATTCGCGTGCATCCTGTTTATGATAGTATTTATTGATACTTTTAGGTTTAATAATTCCTAAAGATTTACCTTGACTTTTAATATCTTCAATTGATGAGAATTTCAAATGTGAAGGTAAAATCAATTTTTTTCGCTCTTCCCAATTCTTTTCAGTACTAATTTTTCTAATAATTTGTATTGATTCATCATTAATCCGAAAACTTTCTTCTCTATAATCTTTGGGGTTTTTCTCTATTTTGGCACTAATTATAGACCACCTGGGATAACGCTGCTCAGAATCTAGATAGCGATAACGTATAGGATAAATACGAATCCACTGTATTGGATTTTCAGAATCATCTAGTAATACTCCTGCTGTGCATACAGTTTCCCTATAAGTCATGCTGATTGATGGATAAGTCTTTGTTGCAATTAAAATTTTTCTTCTTTCCATAAATTTCTTTTTTTCAATAAATATATTGTTGTTATATTTTTCAATATTGTACGTTAGGTACAAAATAAGTAGCAATTAGACTTTAAAAAAGCTGACACAGACCCTGTTTTAGAGTGTATATGTCAGCCCATTTGAACTAGAATTAAAATCAACTAACCAAATTCTTAAACGGACAGCGACTAGTTTCTAATTTTCCACTGCGCTTTTTTTTTAACCAATTCCAAATTCGTTTGGGAAAACCAAAAAAGTTTAGTTTTTTCAGTAAACCGAACCACTTGTTGGGTTTTTGTTTCTCTTGCGTTACTTCTAATGGTTTTCCTCCTGATGTCAAACTATCCAAAAATTTAGTGTTGTCGTAATAGTGCTCCAAAGAAATAATTTTCAAATCATCAGTTACTCGAACAACACTCATTCCAATAATTTCTATTGTTTCTCCGGTAGGTAAATAATCTTTGTAGAAACCGGTGAAATTTCCCCAATGTCGCCACTTAAATGTAATATTTGGCGGTTCGGAGTATACTTCTAAAACTTCCCATAAAAATCCATCAGGGAAAGCTGTATGAAAAAGATTTGTTGAACTTTCAAAATCTTCTTCAGAAGCTTTGTAATGAGTTGTATCGCCAATCAATGCTTTGTAAGTACCTGACTCTATTAAATCTTGAACTGTATAACCTTTACTACCATTGGTACTCATATGAAACTCATCATTAACAACCGATATCCACTGTTTGGGATTGGTTTTAAAGTTGGCTTCAATATCAAAAGTTCGTACCAAATTTTGTACCAAATCTTCTAGAGAATACTGAGGATGATTTCGGGTACTTTCTTCTGCTAACCTGGCGTTAGAACGACTATAGTCAGGCTTTTCATCATAACGCCATTCAACATTATCGCTGTATTCAAGAACTGTGTCTCTATCTTGTACCCATAAATGAAGGTCATTAGGTTCTCTAATAGTCATAAAAGCCTAGCAAAAACAGTGAGGGGTTAGATTTAGGATTTCGCAGCGATTCTTCCCTCAAATAGAAGCACTCAACTATACAGTTTTTCCCACAGCTTCAAAAAATAATTAGTTTGCAGTGTACAAACTATGTAATTTCATTTCTATAGAAATCATGACATTTTTAATTATTTAATAGCAGCACAATTCAGGATATAAACTCATAGAGTTTTATCGTGCAAATCATTATTTTTTCTTTTTCTTTTTCTTTTTAGATTTCCCTTCTGTATCACTTACTTTCCCAAAGCCTTGAATGGATTTTTTCTCAGTAGCTAAAGCTTCTACAGCTAACTTGAATTCAGCAGGATGCAATACTTCTGGTTTTACCTGACTTTTCTCAGATTTTTTGGTAATTTCCTTAACTTTTTCTACCTTATCCAAGGAAACATCTGAAACAGAGGAACTAAAATCCGATGTTGGGAAATTTCTTTCCTTCCTATCCAATTTCTCTCCATCATTACTTTGTTCCTCAGAGGTTAACTCAAAAACTTCTCGAACATCTTTTGAGATAACTTCTTCAATCTCATTTAATTCTTCCGGAGCAATTTCATTCTCATCAGCTTCTACAGGTGATGAAAAATCTTCTTGCGAACCCACTATATTTGTATCGTCAGTTGCTTTTATTGTCGTTTCAATTTCTTCAATCTCTTCCGAAACAATTTCTTGAACTGAGGAATTAGAATCGGAAGCGATCGCCTGAATGTTAGTTACAATTGCTTGTTCTTCGCTGTTTTCCTTCTCATAAACTGACTCAGAACCTTCATTTACATTATCCGAGACGAGATTTTCCGGTACAACAGCTTCAAGGGAATTTAATTCTTCTGTAGTAATTTCGTCGTTAGTGATTTCGAGCAATGATAACAAATCTTGCTGCGATCGCACCACCTCTTTATCCTCTGGAATACTTGCTTCTTCGGGCGTTTCGAGTTCTGGTGAAACAACTTCTTTCCCAGATACAAGCAAATCTTCCTTTACCTGTTCTTCCCGATCTTGTTTGTCCTCAGAACCAAGATTCTCGATTTTTTCAATTTCTTCTACAGGAAATTCCTCTAAAATAACTGAGCGCAATTGTTCGGGGGTAATTTCCAAAAATAAATTGACTTCTTCAGTAGTAACTTCCACTACAGGTGATGAATAATCATCTGATCGCACCAAATCCGTTTCGGCGATCGTTGTTGTAGGTTCAACTTTCTCAAACTTATCTGGGATAACTTCCTCAACAGATAGAACGGGATCTAACACAGGTTCAGAAATACTTACCTGATCCTCATCATCCAAACTAACATTTTCAAGTAATTTCAATTCATCGTCATTTACACTTAAAGCTTGCTTCACTTCATCCCAGGTTCCGGCGATATCTTCAGGAACTGTTTCTCCTACATTGCTCGCTGTCTCAAACGCAGATTTAATAACTAGTGCAGACTCTTTTGCTTGTAAATGAGTTAAAGAAGCAACAAGAAAACCATTAAGTTCTGCAGGATTTTGGTTGAATAATTTAAGTTGTTGAATTAATACTCCAATAGACTGCGATCGCGCAGTGGGGTGATGGTTTGCAATTTCCTCTAAGCTATTGGTAGCAGTAATACGTGGGAACAAACCATAGGAAGGTTCTGCTAAATAACTTTGTAGATAGGGAATCGCCATTGCGCCAATTTTACCAAAAACCTTCGGCATTTCTTCGCTGACTAAATCGCAATCTTCCCTTTGATGAAATAGTTTGACTAGAGGTTCAATGGCTTCTTCTGCACCTAATTGCGCCAAAGCATACCAAGCATGAACGGGAGCCCAGTTTTTAGAGTCTTCAGAATCTACACCGTATAATTCCCCATCAACCGCCATTTGAATCAAATCTGGGATATGTTGCGAACCCAGACCTAGTTCTGCAATGTAATCACGCGACTGATTTCCATAATTGTAAGAATTACCGAAGGTCAGCAACTTATCCACAGGGTTTTGGTAACTGGTGCGACTCGTCATCGAAAATCATCTGATTCAATACTCAAATACCAAAATATAGCAAAATTTGTGAAGTTGCACATTATTTAAATTTAAAATTATCTATTACAAGTAATTGTTTTCACTGTAATTTACTTTACATTTGCATTGCGACCTTGGTCTATAGTCCAGGCTCAGCAAGATATTCAGGGAAAATATTTCAGAAAAACTTTTAACATGTCAATAAAAAAATATTGATTTTTTGTTGTTTATTAAAGTTTTAAATATTTCGTCACGTATACTTTATTGTTTTTTGTAACAAAGAATTATTGACGTTCGATATACGTATATATACCAACATATTGTTGAGATGGGATTTGAATTTAATGGACTGGCATTTCCTAATTATAACTATTTGATTTGCAAATAATAGAACTTACAGACAATTTTCAATGAAGGGTTTTCAGTAGTATTTTTAATCGCGATACAAACACTAGTAATTACACAACAATATAACTCCGTAAAACATGCTAATGATAATGAAGAAGAAAGAAAATATTCTTTATCTTAGTAATATAAAATTCATATTTTGATGCACAAACATCAACCTAATCCAGAACAACAAAAAATTATTAATCATATTAACGGAGCAATTTTAGTACTTGCTCCCGTTGGGACTGGAAAAACCTTTGTTCTTTCGGAAAGAGTTGCTCGAGCCATAAATAATGGAATTTCTATAGAAAAAATTCTCTGTCTAACATTTACAAATCGTGCAGCGAAAGAAATGAGTGAAAGATTATGGCGAATGTATCCAGAAGAATTTCGCCAAATCACAATTAAAACTTTCCACGGTTTGTGCGCTCAAATGTTGCGAATTGAAGCGAAAAATATTGGTTTACCTGCAGATTTTGTCATTTACGATGATAGTGATTGTAAGGAAATCATCAAAGAAGTGTTTGGATACCAAAAAAATCAAGATATTCAAAGAACTTTTTTTAATATTGCTAAGTATAAATCCCAAGCATGTGCCGAGGAATTATCCTTTCTTTACCCAACAGAGAATATCTATCAACCTCTAGGATTAAAGTTTGCTCGAAAAGCTATCCGCTATCAGTCTATTCTACAAGAACGTCATGCCATAGACTTTGCTGACTTGGTATTTTTTGTTAGAGCAATGCTTCATTTTAAACCAGAAATATCACAAAGGTGGCAAGAACGTTTTGATTTTGTACAAGTAGATGAAGTACAAGATACTCATATTTGTGAGTATGAAATTGTTCGTCATTTAGTCTTACCTACTAAAAATCTAGCTACAATTGGCGATTTAGATCAAACAATTTATGAATGGCGAGGTTCCGAACCAGATTTAGTAATTCAACAATTTACTCAAGATTTCCAACCAACAAAATATAGTCTCACATTTAATTATCGAGCTACTCAAACATTATTAAATGCAGCATCATCCTTTGCAGACTCCTTTGAGCAAAGAAAAACCCAAATTACTCCAGCCTCGAGTTGTAAACCTGGAAAATTAATTCAAACCCATTTCGCAGAAAATGAACAGACAGAAGCTTTATGGATTGGTGAACAAATTCAAAAATTAGCAGCAAATAATCAACAATTTCCTTATAACAGAGTTGCAATTTTAACTCGTACTCATAAGCGTATAGAAATTATTAGTCAAGTTTTAGAACAACTAAATATTCCCTGCATCACTATTGAGCAATATCAATTTTTTATGCGCCAAGAAGTAAAAGATGCACTAGCTTATTTAAAATTGATTTTAAATCCATTTGATACAGGTTCTTTTCGTCGAATTTTATTACGCCCCAGTCGTGGAATTGGTAATAGAACTATTCAAAATGTGATTAATGAAGGAGAAAAATGTGGTTTTCATTTAACTGATATGAGTTCGACTCAAACCTTTGTTGATGGCGATCCCTTTAGTAATCTTATATGTGCTTATAAGTCTGAGATTGTAGTTGTGTTTGATGTGGAAACCACAGGACTTTCAGTTACTAATGATGAAGTTATAGAAATTGCTGCACTAAAACTAGTTAATGGTAAAGTAGAAGCAGAATTTCACCAACATATTCTTAATACAGTAAGTGTTGGTGACTCACAACATATACATGGCTATACAGACCAAGAATTAGCAGAAAAAGGTAAACCTGCAAATCAAGTTTTTAGTGAGTTCTTTGAATTTGTACAAAATGCATTTTTGGTGGGTCATAACGTCGGTTTCGACATCAAAATGGTTACAGCACATGCTAGCAAAGCTGGAATCACTATTCCTAAATTTCAATGGGGAGATACTTGGAACTTGGCTAACCGCTTCATTAATTCAGATAGTTATAGCTTGGAGAATTTAGCAAAAAAATTATCTTTACCCGAGCGACCAACCCATAAAGCACTTGATGATACCCGTACCACAGTTGAACTATTACAATATTTGATTCCGAAAATTGAAAGTAAATCCGAACATCGCCAAGCCTTAGTTTATCGTTATGGAGAAGAATTTGAATCACTCGCCGAACAAATAGAAATGTGGCGTGATGATACCCAAAAATTCAGACCAGCAGATTTACTGGAAAAATTATTAATGGAATCTGGCTTACAAGCTTACTACCAAACAGATCCACAACGCGAGAATAATCTTTTGCAACTAATAAATATTTTTAAACAAAAAGATCAACTGAAAATAAATTCAGATACCGCCCTGCGTAGTATTCTTGAATTTACAGCCTTAGCCAAAAACTTAGATCAAATTTCCCAACAGGATAATCAAGTAATGATTATTACTATACATCAATCAAAAGGTTTGGAGTTTGATAACATCTTTATTGCGGGAGCTTCACAAGAAGAATTTCCCAGTTTTCTCAGTTTACGAAATGATAACCTTGAAGAAGAAAAACGTTTATTTTATGTTGCTATGACTAGAGCTAAACAAAAACTTTTTATCTCTGGATTTTTGGAAGATTCAAGAGGATTTTCAAAATTCCTCAGTCAGTTCATTGACTCCATAGCAGATAAATATTTGCAACCCGAATAATAGTACTTTACGAGGTAAAGGCTACTTAAAATGCCATATTAAAATAGCGAAACACATATTTAAAAGAAGTTATATTTTGGCAAAACTTTTAACCATAACAGTTTAATTTTTCTGACGAATTAGTTTTTATGTACTATTTTGTTCGGAGCCTCAATCAATCAATTAAATTCCAATTTAATGTCTGGATTGCTCTTTTAAGTAGTATGGGACTTAAACACTTAGTAGGTAAACAAACATTTGGAGTTACTTCCTAGCCTTAGAATGACCTAAACTAAATTATCTGTAAGTAATACTTGTATTAATTTATATGCTTTTTTATCTTTACTGTTTGCTCGATATTCAATAGATTTAGCTTATATGACAACTAGAATATAAAATAAATGTCAGTGGTGTAGTTGAGCTTTTGCTCAAAAAAGCTTTATTGCTCAGATAGATGTTGTTGCCTTTTTGCTTAAATATCCTGCTCAAAGTTTAGTCTAATTCCCTTATAGGTGGGATTATTCTCAACAAAGTACTTTACATACTTGAAATATATGACTTCATTATTATGAACTCTGCTTTAATACTGTTCTTTGATGTCTAATAACCTAACAAAATATTTTTATGCATAGAGTACGCCAAATTTCAATCTGAAAACCATCAACCCAGGTAAGTAATTGGAAAATAATTCATTCAACTTCACATTTATTTTGGCAGCAGAAGAAATGTCAAAGTATTAAACACAAGAGCAAAATCATTATTTATGCTCCACAATCGTGTTTATCAGAATAAACGTATTAGTAAAAAACTTGGCGATGTAACACCCATGTCTTTAATGACGATCCTTGTAGTCGATGACGATTTGGGTACTCGCTTGTCTATCAGTGATTATCTAGAACTGTCTGGTTATTCCGTAATAACAGCTGATGATGGTCAAAACGGACTGAAAATGGCAGAAGAGTACCATCCTGACTTGATTGTGACTGATATTGTGATGCCACGTATGAATGGCTACCAGCTGGTGCGGCGCGTACGTCAAAAAACTGAATTTCGATTGCTACCAGTTATCTTACTCACAGCTAGAACAAAAACTCAAGAAAGAATTTTGGGTTACCAGTCAGGTTGCGATCTGTATTTACCTAAGCCATTTGAATTGGAAGAATTAGCAGCAGCGATTCAAAATCTTTTGGAGCGTTCGCAGATCATTCAGCAAGAATATCGCGTTTCCCAAAGCCATGAACTACAAAATTCTCAGCCCGGGGAAATAAAGAAAAATGACAATTCCCTATTGGGTAAGGATCGTGATTCGGTGATGGTCGTATCTTTAACTCCCAGGGAGCAGGAAGTTTTAGAACTTTTAATTCAAGGTCTTTCTAATGCGGAAATTGGCAACAAACTATACATTAGCCCGCGTACGGTAGAAAAGTATGTTAGTAGTTTATTACGGAAGACAGACACAAGTAACCGTGCCGAATTAGTTCACTTTGTTATGAAGCATGGACTTGTAGAATAAGCAAATATTTACCTTTTGCACAACTGATAGCTAGGGATGACAAGTCAATTTGGAATTCTATTGGATCTCATGATTATATTTAAATTACAATTAAAACCATTATTCTCTTCACAGAAGAAGTGAGTATTCTGTAAATGTTTGGCAAATATTTGGTAAATATTCAATAAATATTGAAAATCAATTCAACATATCTTAAAACTTAATATTTTTTCTCCTCAAGATGCTTCAATAATCCCCCACAAGCATCAATCAATAAATCTATCACTCGATTAAATCCTTCGGTTCCACCATAATAAGGATCTGGAACTTCTTTTAATGTATTTTCAGTACAAAAATCACACATTAAATGCACTTTATCTTGATACTCATCTGTTGAGTCCAATGTAAGAATATTCCCATAATTACTTCGATCCATCGCCAAAATCATATCAAACTCTTGAAAATCCGATACAACAAATTGACGAGCTTGACCCTGCATTTTAATTCCTAACTTCTGGAAAGCCGCTGAACTCATGCGGCGATCTGGTGCACTACCGATATGATAACTAGATGTACCAGCAGAATCACAAAAAATATCTTGTTTGGATTGACCCTGTTCCTCTATCAGGTAATTCATAATATTTTCTGCTGCAGGGGAGCGACAGATATTTCCCAGACAGACAAATAAAAGCTTATAAGCCATAAAATCAAACTCAATTTTTTCACAAACGAACGCACATTTTTTATTCCGCAACTTTACCAAATAGCTAACGCTAAATATGGAGCTAGCCAACAGATGTGATATCTAAGGTGGTTATTCTAAAAAGAAAAACAATACTTATAAAGTCAGATTTACTAGCTCCTAACAGTAAGGTTGCTAGTCAAAAGTCAACAGTCCCCAGTCCGTAATAATCGGATTTTTTGACCATTGACTATTGACATTGACTATCAAATTTTAACTAAAATCCGGGTAGTTCTAGTCCACTAGTCAAATCTTCCATGCGTTCGCGCATTGTCGCAGTAGACTTATTATATGCATCTTTCATAGCGACTGTTACTAGATCGGATAGAACATCTGCTCCTTCTTTCAATGCTTCTGGAGAAATTTCTACCCTTTTAGGTTCCTGGTTTCCTGTTACAACTACTTTAATTAAACCACCACCTGATTCTCCGGCAATTTCCATTTGCTCCAATTCGTCTTGGAGTTGCTTTGCTCCTTCTTGAACCTGCTGTGCTTTTTTGAAAGCTTCAGCTAGTTCCTTCATTTTTCCCAAACCAAAGCCAAATCCCTGTCCTTTCGTCATGATTTATGTTCCGCTAGTACTTTCAATAACAAATCAAATTCAATTATAGATGCGGCAGGTCATTTACATATTTTTTTTACTAATCAGTAATTCGTAAATATGGAATTCTACATTATCCGAACTGAAGAATTACAACTACAGCCCAATCTAAATTGTTGGGGAAATTCCCACATGAAAGAGAGATAACATGTTTTTCCCTGGGACAATCGTATGGTTCCATAATTTATTTAGGATTGCTAACGATTATTTGCAATTTTTAGCCTAGTATTACAATAATTTATCGGTCAAATCAAGCATTGAATATAATTATCCGCGCCACCAAAAATGGTAAGCGCGGACAGAAAGCTAACTAATACAAAAATCCAAAAGTTTTACTATTTAATTTTTATTCTTAACCAATAGCTTGAAATTCCCCAATCATCTTTACTTCTGGGTATAACAAAATCGACCATCTTTTCTGGACTTCGTTTTGTACGTGACGAATAAGATGGAAAATATCTCGAGCGGTTGCTCCACCACAGTTAACAATAAAATTAGCGTGACGCTCTGCTACTTGCGCATGACCAATTTGGAATCCCTTCAGACCCGTATTTTCAATCAACCAACCCGCAGCATAGGGTTTAGGATTGCGAAATACACTACCACAACTTGGTAAATGGTAAGGTTGGGTTGTCAGTCTTTGTTTTTGATGTTGCTTGGTAACTGCTAAGACCTGTGTTGGGTCTGCTCCTGGTTGGAGTTGAAAAGTTGCTTGAGTAACAATAATGTCACTTCCTTGGAGCTTAGAAGTACGATAGCTATATTCCAATCTTTCGCGCCCAAAAGTTTGTAAACTTCCATCAGATAGAAGAACTTCAGCACTGACCAAAATATCTGCTATGCAACCTTTATGAGCACCTGCATTCATAACAACTGCACCACCCACAGTCCCGGGAATACCAACAGCCCACTCAAATCCTTGACATCCTTGCTTTGCTGCTTCCCATGCTAAACCAGGAATTGGCTCTCCTGCAGATACAGTTACTAACCCCGTATCTTTGTCAAATTGAGTATGACGTAAATGGCGGGTTACTATCACTAAACCTTCAAGACCGCGATCGCTTACTAGCAGATTTGAACCTGCTCCCAATACAGTTATTGGCAAACTATGTTTTTTCGCATATTCAACGCTAGCCTGCAATCCTGCCAAATTTCGAGGAGCAACATACCATTGTGCTGGTCCACCGACTCTATAAGAGGTGTAAGCAGCAAGAGAAACTTGAGACTTAATAACGCTATCAGTACCTGCTAAGGGAATTTCTTTACTATTCACTGATTGATTTTTTATTTCTTGATTATTGCTCTGGAAAACACGACAGACACTTTCATTTGATTGGTCATCTTTCGGATTCAGCAGCATGATTATTATTTTTATTTAGATGAACCACCATATAACTACGGTCGTTTCATTAGCTTTTTGGGAATATAAAGATAGATGCATTGCTTAGGGAAAGAGAAATAACTTCCCAGATTTTGATAAACTTTGATTATGAGGTAGCTTTAGCAGGCTGGCGTAGTGCTGCGAGAACTTCGGGAATTGCCTGATTTAAATTACCAGCACCCAGGAATAATACCAGATCGCCTGGTAGCAAGGTTTCTAGTAAATAATCACAAACAGAGGCAATAGTTGGTTGATAATTGACATTGGGATGTTGTTTTGCAATTTCTGCAGCTAATTTTTCTCCACTGACTAACCCCAAGTCGGTTTCGCCAGCGCTGTAAATATCTGTGAGTATAACCAAATCTGCTCTATCAAAAGACTGAGCAAACTCTTCCAAGAATGTATGGGTACGACTGTAGCGGTGTGGTTGAAAAACAGCAACTACCCTTTGTCCTGGTCTTGCTTGTAAACGGGCTGCAGCTAAGGTTGCGCGCAGTTCGCTGGGGTGGTGAGCGTAATCATCAATAAAAGTAATACCATCAACTTCACCACGAAATTCAAAGCGGCGTCTTGCACCACCAAAAGTAGCTAGTCCTTTAGCAATTTCTCCAAATTCCAAACCCAATTCTCGACCAACAGCAACTGCTGCTAAAGCATTACTTAGATTATGATGACCGAGAACAGATAAATTGAGAACACCTAAAGCTGTACCTTTTTCCCAAACTAAAGCTGTGGTACCATCAGCCCGATAGTCAATATTTGTAACGGCGTAATCAGCCTTTGTATCTATGTCTAAACTATAAGTAACTGTTGGTTGCATCATTGAGAGAACAGTTTCACAATCAATACAAGCAACTAACATTTGACAGTTTCCAGCAAAAGTTTGGAAAGTATCAACTACTTCTTCCAAACTATCATAGTGATCGGGATGATCTAACTCTATATTGGTAATAACACCAATATGTGGAACATGCTTAACTAGGGAGCCATCAGATTCATCTGCTTCTGCTACTAAGTACTTACTTTGACCCAATCTAGCATTCCCATCCCAAGAATCAACTTCTCCACCCACCAAAATAGTTGGGTCTACACCTGCTTCCAGGAGCATGCAGCCAATCATACTACTAGTTGTAGTTTTACCATGAGTTCCTGCTACCGCAATACTGTAATATTCTGCGATTAAAGCCGCTAGAACATCAGAACGATGGAAAATTGGGCAACCTAATTCTAATGCGGCTTTATACTCTAAATTATTAGTGTTAATTGCAGTAGAACATATAACTTGTGGTAGTTTTTTATTGGCAGAATTTAACTCTTCCGGAGTCCTCCCTTGTAAATTATTTTCTTCAGAATTAGGACGGAAAAATTCTAAATTACTTGCTTGTTGCTGATTAAATATTCGAGTTCCTATTGATTCCAAACGACGGGTAATATGATTGGGACGAACATCCGAACCAGATACGGGTAACTGGCGTTTTGTAAGTACATAGGCAACCGCTGACATTCCTATGCCACCAATTCCAATAAAATGAAATGGTCTACCACTAAAATCCACAGATTGTTTCATTTATTATTCCTCTTACACCACACCGCACTATCATCTTCCAATGACACGCGTATCATATCAGGAATTTGTTTTTTACCGATACTATCTATGTGTCATTTTTATGTTTAAATTTCTAGTTATTTCTTTGCCTATTCATAAAGATTTTAGGTTACGAACTGTTTATTTTCTTCTTGAGTAGTTCATGCGTTTTTTCTAGAAAAAAATCAGAATATGAAAAAGTATACTGTATTGTAAAATACAAGACTTTCGGAAAAAGTTGACATTGAAATACGGGTATTGTAGAGGGCATAAAGCCTGTTTTCAATAAAAAATTGTCACAACAAAAATTAACCTATCCGAACGATTTTTAAGATTAAACTTAGCCTTTTACTGATTCATTTACTAATAACTCTCATAATTTATCCAATAGTGGTGAATTTCAAACAAATTCGATAGCGATTAAACCTTTTTGAACTGCTAATAACCATCCCAATAAAAACATGACTTAACACCATTTCTCTGTAATATCGTTTGTGCAAATATTAGCAATTCACCCACCATATCAAATACAAAAAATGATCGGGGAAATTCGCAAATTTATTGATAACACCACCAAGAAGGATAGAGCTATTACTTAAATTACACTCACTAAATAACTGTATAATCAATTACTATTACCTTGATTGCTCTTCAAAAGATGGGTAAATGAATTCTAGGACTTGCACTAGATTTGAAAACTAACGATTCTTGAGTCAATAAGGTCAACCTCCAATTCTTTGATTGTATTTTTATTTCTAAATTGTGAGAGCCTAACTCAAAATTACACTTCCTGCAACTACAATCAAACCACCTAGAGAAGTGTTCTATACCATAACCCCGTACTTATTGCATATCTCTTTAGAGGTAGTTTCGTCAAGTCTTATTTGCAACCCATTATCCTGAATATCCCTCGTATCATAGTTTTTCAGCCCTGATACAAAATACTTGCTTTTTGTAAAGTCAAAGCAAAGTGGATTCTGAAATGTTGATAAAAAAATATCTTTGATAGTAATGGCACCTAGAACATGTATTAAATTACTCTAAGAGTATTGTTGTTGATTACACACTTAAATTCAAGCTTTAATGACAGAAAAATAGTAACCAGTACAGATTTTTTTATAATCTGGGATTCAATAGTTATAAATACTCCCCTCTTTGCGATATGATTGGGGTCATAGATAGCATTTTGACAAGCATAAATACAGAGGGCAAGACGCTGTGATTAGAGTAGCAATTAACGGTTTCGGTCGAATCGGGCGTAATTTTATGCGCTGCTGGTTGGGTAGAGAAAATAGTAATCTAGAAGTCGTTGCTGTAAACGATACTTCAGACCCAAGAACCAATGCGCATCTACTCAAGTATGATTCGATGCTGGGTAAACTAGACCAATATGACATCAGTGCCGATGAAAATTCTATTGTTGTTGATGGCAAGACTGTTAAATGTGTATCCGATCGCAACCCAGAAAACTTGCCCTGGAAAGAGTGGGGAATTGACTTGATTATTGAGTCAACAGGAGTATTTACCACTTATGACGGAGCAATGAAGCACGTCAAGGCTGGTGCGAAAAAAGTTTTGATAACTGCTCCTGGAAAAGGTGGCGACGTTGGTACTTTTGTGGTTGGTGTCAACCATGAAGATTATGACCATGACCGATACCCAGTAATTAGCAACGCTAGTTGTACCACTAACTGTTTAGCTCCTGTTGCTAAGGTGTTGCATGAAAAATTCAACATCATCAAGGGTACAATGACTACCACCCACAGTTACACTGGTGACCAGCGCTTGTTAGATGCATCCCACCGTGATGTAAGACGGGCAAGAGCAGCAGCAGTAAATATTGTACCTACTTCTACCGGTGCAGCGAAAGCTGTAGCACTTGTAATACCAGAGCTTAAGGGTAAGTTAAATGGTGTAGCTTTACGCGTACCTACCCCCAATGTGTCAATGGTTGATTTTGTGGTGCAGGTAGAAAAACGTACCATCGCAGAAGAAGTTAATCAGGCATTTAAAGATGCTGCTAATGGCTCCATGAAAGGCATTTTAGGCTATAGCGAACTACCTTTGGTGTCTTCCGATTATCAAGGCAGTAATGATTCCTCTATCGTCGATTCTAGCCTGACCTTGGTTATGGGTAATGACATGGTAAAAGTTATGGCATGGTATGACAATGAGTGGGGTTACAGCCAACGTGTGTTAGATTTGGCTGAGATTGCTGCAGCTAAGTGGAAAAATTAGCTATTAATTACCTATTAAGCAGTACTTTATAAGCAGGATTTTTTTGTCGAACTGCGAGTTTACGGGAACGCATAACACGTTAATTTGCTCGTTTGGGATAATAGCAAACCAAAAGAACAAACAATATTAAACAGACAGTAAAACTAAACAGAAAAACCAACAAGAAAAGCGCTAATAGCCAAAAATTAAAAATGTTGAAAACTCTGTTTTAAACTGAGAGGTTTATCCTTAAATTCCCCAGTTTCATCTGTTAATAAAACTGTGGAGTCAGCTGTAATTGTGCCAATAATGGCTGCATTAGCATCCAGAATTTGCACTAGCTTTACAGCTGACTCTTTTGGTAAGCAAAGTACTAGTTGAAAATCCTCGCCACCGTAAAGAGCAGATTCTATTTGTGCTGCTTTCCCTAATAGTTTTTTCATTGCTGGATGCAGAATAATTCGATTACGTTCGATCGCTGCACCAACATTACTTGCACGACAAATTTGGAATATAGCATCAGCTAACCCATCGCTGCTATCCATCCCCGCAACACGAGGAGAAGCGAACTCAGAATCTTGAGAATTTAATATATCCCATAAAACCGGTAAAACATCCAATCGCGGCTGTGGACGTTGATGTGCTTCGATTAACGCCGCACGTTCTGATTCAGTTAAATTTTCACCTTTTTGAGGATCTAAGAGTAATTCCAAGCCAGCAGATGCAGCCCCATGAATTCCTGTCACAACGATTGCATCCCCAACTCGAGCTTGATTGCGGTAAATAGTCTGGGATTTTCTAACTCGACCAAAAGCAGTAATAGCAATAGAAATTACGGGCGATCGCACTATATCTCCACCAACTATTGGGGTCTTGTATATTTGTAAACATTGGGTTAGACCTCGATACAAATCTTCCACCCAAGTTACAGATACATCGCCTCTGAGTCCCAATCCTACAGTAATTCCCACAGGTGAAGCACCCATTGCTGCTAAATCCGATAGGTTAGCAGCAGCAGCCCGCCACCCTGCATCTTCAGCACTAGTAGTGCGATCGCTAAAATGTACTCCATCTATTAGTACGTCTGTTGTCACAACCAAAGATGTGTTTGGTACTGTTTCCAGAACAGCAGCATCATCACCAACAATCTCTGACGGACAAAAGCGTTGTAATTTTTTTAAAAGACCTTGTTCGCCTATATCTGCTATTTTCATGGTTCGCTTGTAATTTGCTCACTTTTGTCCGCCCTAATTAATTTTGGATCTTATTAATTTTAGGATTTAGGTATTGCCAAAATTCCGTAGAGACGCGAAATGTTTCCCTTGGGGAACACTAGGAAGATCGCGTCTCTACAACAGTCTAAAATTAAT
Source organism: Mastigocoleus sp. MO_188.B34 (assembly GCF_030065675.1). Taxonomy (GTDB): domain Bacteria; phylum Cyanobacteriota; class Cyanobacteriia; order Cyanobacteriales; family Nostocaceae; genus Mastigocoleus. Next base: position 74,926 of record NZ_JASJDK010000011.1, read on the forward strand.
GAAACAGACCACTAGTACCGCTATGCGGAAGTAAAAACAGACCGCGTCCTTACGGACGAGCAAAAGTAAAAAGTCATTAGCGTTCGCCGCAGGCGCATCTCAGCGTGTCCGTAGGACATAGGTATTATATTATCTAGCTTCTGGACTTTATAAATGGTTGCTTTATTTCCGCCTTAGTGTGCTAGTTATTAGTTACTGCTGTTTGGGACAAAAAAGCAAATAACAAACTACTGATGAAGAATGATCTGCGAGTTTATGACTAAATCTATGCAGCATCAGTTGGTTCTACTAAGTTTTCTAGTCCCTTAATCACTTGAGCTGATTCAATTTTGTCACCCGCTTTTAAGACTTGTAAAACATCTTTTCCTTCGGTAACATAGGCAAAATTGGCATATCTACCATCTAAAAGATTACGTCCCGCAGGTGTCAATTCTGGTTCAAACAAAAAGAAGAAAATTTGGGATGAGCCACCATTCACTTCATCTTCCGGACGTGCTAAAGCAACACCACCATAAGCAGAAAATGGTAGAACAGGCATTTCTAAATAACGACCGTCTTCTTCTAAAGTTATGCCGTAAGTAGGTTCCTTGTCTCCTTCAACCAAAATTTCTAAGGGAATTGCTCGGTATTTACCAGTTTTAGGATCGATAAAACCTTGTTCTTTTCCTGGTGGATCTCCGGTTTGTAAAACGTAAGATTCTTCCGAACGAATGAACTCCAAACCATCATAAAAACCGCGTTGCACTAGATCTACGAAATTCCCAGCAGTTACAGGGGCACTATAACCATCTGCAACTACAATAATGTTGCCTTTAGCTGTTTTAATTTCAACCGTAGCGCGCCCTTTTAATTGTGGTAAATTGCTATACTCAGCTGGAACTTCAAAAGGAAATCCCGTTACCATTAATTGTTCCAATTCGCCAACAGTATCTAAGAGTTTACCTCTTTGGATCCAAGCTTGTTTTTTGTTTCTTGTATCTATAACTTCTCGGTAGGATTCGATTCCAGACTGTAGTTTTTCAATTAATGCTTCGGCTTGTGGATGACGTTCTTCAGGAACGCTCGCCAAAATTTTTTCTGGTTTGTCAAGAACCCTTGAAGCTTGCTTGACATCTTTAGAGATTGCTCTCCATCTACGATTTGCCCGTAATTGGTTTGCAATATCTTCTAAGCTACCTTGTAGTTTTCTTACGGGCTGGTTATCTATTGGTAATGCATATCTTAACAATGCCTTGCCATCAGAAATTGGATTCCCAGATGGTAGCAAACCAGCCAAAGAACTCGGAGTCCATCCAATCGTACTTATTCCTAAAAATAGTGCGACTAGGAGCAGCGCGATCGAACTATTTTTCAACCTAGATTTTAATAACTTCAACATTCCTATGGCTCAAATGCAGCTTTAAATTGTCGATTAGGGCTAACCCTCAATAATCTTCCCATGATTGGGACAGAGAATGGGGTATTAGAGCCGATAAGGGCACAGATAAGGGGGAAAATAAAATAAATCGGTGTAATAGTGAAATAAAAATTACCTTTTTATCGGTTAATTAATCCCAGTAAGTTTAAATAAATAATTAATTTTTATACCCTAATTTTATGTTCTGACTCCTGGCTCCTGACTTCTCAAGAATTACTGAGTTGTGAGTTGTTCTTCTGGTTCTTCAACCGGCGAATCATCTACAATTTCAACTTCTGGAGCTGGCTCTCGCAAGGATACGGTAATATCAGCACCATTAATTATTGCTCCTAATAACCCCATTTCCGATTCCTGTAACTGGTCGATAGCTTCACTCAGTAAATTTTCCTCGGTATAGTTTGGTCTCGCAACTATGATTGTGCCATCGCTGTAGGGTTGAATGAGCAGAGCATCATTAGAAAAAGTTAATGTATGAGTATCTAAAATAACTAAATCATATCGCTGACGCGCATCCTCCATCAACCTTTTAATTTCACTAGATTCTAAAACTGCAGCAGGTTGACGTACTGGTCCAGCACTGGGGATTATGTATAAATTTTCTACATCTGGTACTAAACGAATACATTCACTCAGACTGCCATAATAACGTAGGGGTTCAACACTTGCTTCGCTGTTGGGAGTAACTTTAAGGGATTCACATCGGGAAGGTGATCGCAAATCGGTTTCAATAATCAAGGTACGTTTCCCAGCCCGTGCGGAAGCGATACCCAAGTGATAAGCGCTGAATGTTTTACCTTCAGAACTGCTTGTAGAGCACAGTAAAACGACCTTTACATCTTGACCCCCAACTCGACGCACAGTACTGCGTAACCTTTCACAATACTCTAAATATGGAGAATTTGCTTCTAGAGCCATGGGTAGAATATCGGGCTCCAAATTTTGCTCTACAACTAAAGGTAATTCGCCCAAAAGGATAACTTCTTTTTGTTTCAAGCTTTCACGAATATCTTCCTTGGTTTTGAAAGTACCTTCCAGGGAGCCTAATAAGAATATAACCCCACCTCCAACAATCAATCCAAAGAAAACTCCTACGCCGAGTGTTGTCACTAGACTTGTTGGTGGTTTGGCATCAACTATGACTGAAGGCGGTCTTGCAATATCAAGACTGGAAACTGTTTCGGCTTCTGCCGCTTTAGCATCTGCTAATTTCGCCTGTATTTGGTCGTAAACAGCTCTATTGAGGGCTACTTGTTGTTCTAATCGAGAACGCTCTAATTGTTTATTCGGAATCAAAGAATATTGTTTGCGTAACTTTGCTTCTTCCTGGACTTGCATTTCCAGTTGTCTTTGGAGAGTTTCTTTTTGAGTTTGCAAAGCTACTAATTGATTTGCTAACTGTTGACGTGCTGGATCTAAATTACTTTGGGAACGAATTCCTTTGATATTACCGGGTAAGGGACTAGCAACCCCAGCGCCCCCAACAACCTCTTCTGCTCGTTGCTGGAATAATTGTTCGTAAGCTTCTTTTTGCCGACGCAGTTGAATCATGGTCGGATGATCGGGGCGCAAATCTCTACGAAGTATCTGCATTTGCGTTTCAGCTTGATAAATCTGACTGCGTAAATTAGCAATAATCGGATCTGCACTTAAAGCAGAAGAAATATAAGCTCTTTCCACATCAAGCCCAAGCTTTTCTTGAAGGCTGCGAATTTGAGCATCAATCCCCGACAATGTCAGTTTTAACTGTCTTTGCTGAGCTTGACTATTGGTCACAGCATTAAGCAAAATTCCATTTTCTGCTGCTAAAATTGCCGGTCTTTCCAATCGGTCATAAACTTCAAGTTTTCGCTCTGCAGCTTGTAATTCTTTCTGAACCAGAGGTAAACGTTGATTAATGTTATCAATAATTACTTTCAATCGCCTGGTATTCATTTCCTGACTCAGTTTGACCATTGCTTGCATGTATATTTGCAATGTCAAAGCTGCTCTTTTGCGATCGCTATCCTTATATTGTAAACCAATAGTTCCACCTCCTCCATCTGTTGCAGGCGGTAACTTGATATTAAGATTTCTCGCAATTTCTTCTGGCTTCCTACCTACTTTTTCTGCAACTGCTTCAATGACGGCAGAAGTAAGAAAAGTTCCCTTACTTAGTTGCTGTCCCTGCTGTTGAATCTCTGTACCCGTAACAGAGAAGGAAACTGGAGGACGAGTGTAACTTAACGCAGATTGCCCCAAGTAACTTGGCGGAGGTGCTGGTTGCATTGCCATAAAGGTAGAACCAGTGACAATTAAGCCAAAACTGGCGCATCCGATCCACTTATACTTTGCAAAAGCTATTAAATATCGTTTAACAATCGGTGGTGCCATGACAATTATCCCAAGGATTAGTGGCAGTTTTGGAGAGTAAATATTTCATCAAAAACCCCCACCAAAAGAATCAAAAAAGCGAATAAAGTTTTGAACATCAAAGAAAGGGCGGGTAATTAAAGAGAGAGTATTGGTAATTCTGGTTATTAGGTTTCGACCAACAACGATAACATCATTATCTTGGAGTGGCACGTTTTGAGACCTATCTCCTGCAAGTGCTTTTTTCGCATCTAATCTTTGAGTTATGGCTTTACCCCGCTCTGGATCGAATCGAACTAAAGCTATTTGGCGAAGATTAGCATTTTCAGGATTAATTCCTGTCAAAACATCAATAAAAGTGCTGCCATTGGGTAAAGTTTGGGTTGCAATACCACCTCCTGCGTAGTTTAAAACTCGCACTTTAATTTGGGGTACAGCTAAGGAAGAACGAGCAACCAATCTGCGATCGTAAGTGTCATCAGTACCAATTTCGCGAGGAGGAACAAAAATTGTATCGCCGTCTTGTAAGCGTAAATTAGGTAAAGAGGCACCATTTTGTAAAGGAGCATATAAATCTACATCAGTTGTCAAAATTGAACCATCAAGCCGCTTTCTCCTAACCTGTATTTTGCGTAAATCAGCCTTCATTGTTGAGCCGCCAGCTACTTGTAATGCATCAGTTACCCTGGCTGTTATTGGGCTAATTGGATAAATTCCCGGACGGGAGATTTCACCTGCGATCGCAATTTGTACAGGTCGTTCACCAACTAGGGCAACTGTAACTAACGGATCTACAAAAATACGACTTAAACCCAAACGAATCTTTTCTTCTGCTTCTGGTAAACTCAAACCTTGTACTGAAACCGTTCCTAACCTAGGTATGGTAATATTTCCTTCAGCATCAACTATGGCTTGGAAATTGGGATCTTGACGCTTTGAAAACAGAGATAAGGTTACTACTGGATTGACAACATAGCGATTAAAGCCTGCGCGAATATTATTTTGTGCTTGTTGCAAAGTTAAACCCTTAAGAAAGATTTTTCCCAAGAGTGGCGCAGTAACATTACCTTCAGAATTAATTGCAGCTCGAAAATTCAAATCCGGAAAGCGTTGGACAACAACGTCGATGGCATCTCCTTCATCTAACCGGTAATCGCCAGGTTTTTGATTAACTAACACATTGATAGCATCCCCCGCCCCCAAAATATAACGTGAAAATTCTGGAGGAACAGCATTTTTCAATACTGGTGGGGAATTTTCAGCATTCAGTGGTGGAGTGGGTGGTGGTACTTGTGATGGTGGTATGTGTGGTATTACTTCCGGGAGCGGCATATTTTGTGCAGCAACAGGTAAAACCGATGTTGGCAATAAAACTCCCGTGACATGAATGCTAATAAGAGATAAAACTCTAAATGCATTTACATTAAACCGAGTAACTACAAACATCAGTATTTTTTCTGTATAACTCAAGTCAAGTATCGAACGCCCATTCTAAACTTAGGTAACCACAAATGTCTGCTCTAAATGGTGAAAATTTATGATTGGAATTTTTGCAAAGGTAGGGGATAACGAAGGATAAACTAAAGATTATTAATCAACAAGAGCGGATCGAAAACCCATTCTTCAATTCCTAATACTCCTAATTTAATTCTCAATAACTTTCATTTTTTCTGAAAAGAATTGACTACCAAACTAGCTTGTACCTGTTCCACTAACGATTGTGCAATTGACCAATTTTCCTTTACCTCTCCCAGAGGTTCCATAGGAATCATAATATTTACTGCAACCCAGGGAACGCGTTCTTTTCTTAACTGTGCCATTTGATCAGCAACAAACCACTTAAAAGTCGAAGGACTCCCCCCATTCGGCGTTGCATACCATTGTAGGATTGCGTAGGTTTGACGATTTTTTAAAACTGCTCGAAAAAAATTAGCTTTAATTTTATTATTGGTATTTGAACTTGAATCAGTAGGTTGGATTGTAAATTCAGGTGTCTCAAATTGGGCAACTTTCCACTGCCAAAAACCTTTAATTTCCGTCCACTCTGTCTGTGGTTGATTTCTTGGGCCATTTTGTGGCAATAAGAGCAAGTAGGAAATTTTATCTGAGTTTTTTTGTTTAATTTTCTGCCACAACCATTTATGTCCTCCAATTTGTCTTTCTACTGTTTCTAAAGTTTCCCATCCAGATAGTTTTAATCCTGTTTTACGTATCTGTTTAACTTCTTTTAGATTAGCTACCCTTGGCGGTTCTTTCCACTGCCAATTACCACTTAAATATCCTGGAACACCACTAATTAATAAAATTAAGATTAGGAGCAGAGCTGCAAATACATGGGGAATATTATTTCTTTGAAAAGACGTATCATTAGAAATCATATTTTTTAAGAATAAATAATCATAAAACAAATTTTAAATTTTCAATATTTTTTGCCACAATAATGACTTGGATATACACCAGTTAACTATGACTAATAATTTTTATTGTCAGCTTTTGGCGTTTGTTGACGCACTACGTGAACACGCGTAGCGCTACAAAACTAAGAGAAAATTAATTAACAGAAAAACGCCGATCTATCCAATTCAAAACTGGTATTAAAGAAAGTAACATCACAGCAGAATAAAGGTCACCTCCCCAGCCATCATGTAACCATTTAAAGGTTTGATCTTGAGCAGTACCGTGAAAATATGTCAGTAAAGTATTACGAATCACATTGGCAGTAACACTAATTAAAACAGCACTAGACAAGAACCAAATAGTCTTACGTTTATCAGATAAAATCCCTACCCAATAAAGTAAAATTAAACTGATATATAAGGTTGTAAAGAGCATTTTTAAACCAGCACAGTAAGGTGCAACTTCTACAATCCTTCCTCCTACATAAATATTAATTCCATCGACAACAACTTCCATCCCAAATTGATGTAATACAAAAGCTGCAGTACCTGCAATAAAACTTTGTAAAGGTAAAGTAAAAGGCGTAATCAAATAAGGAATAGCAGTTGGGGTTGCAAGAAAAACTAATAGTAAGGGAAAAGACTGTAATTTAAAGCCAGCAAATCCCTTAAACCAGAAACAAATTCCTGTCAAAATGACAGGAAAAGATAAATTAACCCATTCCGGTACTCCGGTGAGGTAAAAACAAGAACCGACTACAAGTAAAGCACCCCCTAAAGGATGAGCAATATTCGGTAGACGTCCCCACTGTTTTCGATGGGACCAAACCAAGTAAGCAGCAAAAGGTATACCAATAATCCCATGACTAAAATATTCATGTTCTATGCTGATACTTTTTTTCAGCCAACCATCTAGCCAATGGAGCAAAATTGGCGCATAAAGTAGCAACAAAACCCCGAATAAAGCGAAATTGAATAATTCCAGCCGATTAGTTTTTTTAAGTGGATACTGAAGTGACATAATTTTTTATAGCTCAAATTTTATAGCTCAAAACTTAAATGTCAGAAGTCAGGAGAGTTGTAGAGACGCAACAGAACCTGCAGTGTTGGTGGAGCTTTCTGATCCACTAACACCTGTAACAATCGAGCCGAGCGCTGCAATAACTTCGCGAACTTGATTGTTGGTTAAACCCGGATACATGGGTAAAGAAAGTATTTGCTGTGATAGTTTTTCTGATACAGGAAAATCACCTGCTTGGTAACCCAACTCAGAAAATGCTGGTTGTAGGTGACAAGGAGTTGGATAGTGAATACCTGTTTGAATCCCCAATTCTGTAAGTTTTTCTTGAATAGTTTCCCGCGTTTGAGGACAAGAGTTATCAATTTTGATTATATAAAGGTGATAAACATGTCCATCACCACTGTGATTTTCTAAGGGAATAATTCCATAGTTTTTGAGGTATTCAAGTTCGGTGTCATACTGTTGAGCGATGTTGAAGCGATCGCGATTCCAGTCTGTTAAATGTGGTAGTTTTTGCTGTAAAACAGCAGCTTGCAATGTATCTAAACGACTGTTAGTACCAAATTCTGTATGGAAGTATTTTTTAGATGCTCCATAATTCCGCAACTTTACCATCATTTTGGCTACATCTGGATCTCGAGTTACTAACATTCCTCCATCACCAATTGCTCCCAAATTTTTACTGGGATAAAAACTAAAAGCTGCAGCTATTCCTACCGAGCCAGGATGATAACCTTCTCGTTGTGCTAGATGGGCTTGGGCTGCATCTTCAAAAATTAGTAATTTATAAGTATCAGCAAAGTCTAATAGTTCTTGTGGCGATACCATTTGACCATAAAGATGGACGGGAAGAATTGCTTTTGTTCTAGTAGTAATAATTGCTTCTGCTGCTTCTAAATCAATTAATGCTGTATCTGGTTTACAATCAACAAAAATAGGTTTTGCACCAGCACGTAGTACCCCTATTAATGTGGCAACAAAAGTATTAGCAGGCAAAATTACTTCATCACCATTATTGATTCCACAAGCTCTTAAACCGAGGGCAATCGCATCAGTTCCTGAAGCTACCCCAACACCGTATTCTGCACCGGATTTTGTCGCGAAAGCTGTTTCAAAATCTGCGAGCGCTTTACCTAGGACAAAATCACCTCTATCTAATACATTTTCAATTGCATTTTCTAGTTCCTTTTTAATTACTTGATGTTGTTTACTTAAATCAACAAAAGGAATTTTAATATTCATTTTATTATTTGAGTATTGAACTAAAAAAAGAGTTTATTTTTAGTTATTTAAATGTGTTTAATATCTGCCGAATATTTATGTATGATTAAAGGCTAAATCTTGAAAAATATCACTGAGCAAATTAAAACACAAATTTATTTCAGCTTTTTGGCAAAATGCAAAATCAATAACAACTTCATTAGGAACATGCTTTGGTAAAAGTAAATTAATTGTGTAGAGAATGAGCTATTTATCGGAAAATTAAAATAATACAATTGACTAAATACTCTTATTAGTTCTAACTAAGCTTATTTTTCCCATTTTGAGCATAAAAATAACATTATCAGAATATAAAATAATCAATTTAATGAATAATATTTCTTATATTTTTTCAATCATATATCAGAATTTATACTTATGAATAATAGTGATTAATCAACTAAGTAATACGTAAAAAATCAAAATATTAAAAATAAATATGAAAAAAAATCAAAGATAACCTTTAAAGCTAAATTGCTGTAAAGATAGTTGTTTGCGGTTCTCTTGGAAACTATATTTCAGTTCTCCAAAAAATTAGTTAGTAAAAAAATTACCTCTGAGCTTGTTTATCAGAGGTGAAATTCGGGAATGCTTAGAAATAGAAAAATAACCCAAAAATAACGGTTATATAAATTACCCCTAAACCAAATTATTCACGGAACTGTAACAATGGTAGAGCCCAATCAGAAAACGTTTGTTCTTAAAGAAGGTTGGGCTTCTCAAGAAACAAGGGAACAACAACGCTTAACAGCATTGTCAGAATTAGGTTTAATGCAACCTGAGACAGTCCCAGTATTTGAAGAAGCCACTCAAACAGCCGCACATTTTTTAGAAGCACCAATTTCTATGTTGGGCTTTATGGATAATGAACGTCATTGCTTTAAATCTGCTGTTGGTTTATCTCGGTTGGGATTGATGAACCAATTAGCTCAAACTCGTCAACTGATGCGAGGAGAATCTTTTTGTACTCAAGTAGTAGAAAATTCGCAACCAGTAGTTATTAACGATACTCGTAAACATGCCCAATCAGAACTATTTGCTAGCAAATTAGTGAATGATTATGGTGTTGGAGCTTATTTAGGAGCACCACTAATTGATTCTCAAGGTAATTGTTTGGGAACTTTAGCAGTAATGGACTTGCTCCCACGTAATTTCACCAATCGGGATATTGAATTTTTACAAATTATCGCCCGATGGAGTATGAGCGAATTTGAACGTAATCGGGTACTGCAATCTTTACCATCAGTAGTTAAAACCGTCACTCCTCCTGTTGCTGATTCAACTGGTTGGTCATCTTCACAATCCTCAACTCCACCAACGATCGCTGATATCAAAAAAACTCCTCAGGTTTTACCCAAAAATATAGACAGTACAAATAAGCTCAAATTACAATTGCTCGGACAACTGACTCAGGAGTTACGCACTCCTTTAACTTCCGTACTTGGTATGACAAGTGTTTTGGGAAGAGAAATTTACGGACCCTTAACAGGTAAGCAAAGAGAATATCTGGAAATAATTCAACACAGTGGTCGCTATTTACTTTCCTTGGTAAATGAAATTTCTGAATTGGGTGCAATGGATAATATTTCTCATGCTCTCAATCTGACACCTGTAGATATTGAAATGCTCTGTCAGCAAGTTATTAATACTTTAGATGAAGTCGCAAACCGTCGAGAGCAAAATATCCGACTTTCTATAGAACCCGGACGCAATCGAATTTGGGCTTTGGATAAAGATAAAGTCAAGCAAATACTATATCACTTAGTTTTTAGTGTGGTTCAACTTTCAGCCACCGGTAGTATTGTCCGCATCCACGTTTCCTACAAAGAAGATTTTATCAGTATTACTGTTTGGGCTTCCCATCCTTGGCTGGGAGATGGAATTACAGAAGTTGACCCATATTTCCGTTTAAAACAAACGCCTTTATTAGAATTTACTGGAGACAAACCAAAGTATGAACGAAATTCCCACAATTCTGGACAAAACTACAATGTAAGTGCTTCAAGCTTCACAGATAATTTTTCTTTTGGAAGTAATTCTAAGTTAGGTCTTCTCGGAGATGTCAGTCAAGAATCAAATACAGCAAACGGAAGTATATCTCGTGAAAGTTTGGGTTTATTGCTAAGTTCGCAATTAGCAGAAATACATGGTGGTAGCATCACCATTCAAGGATCGACAAAATCAGGAAATCGCTATCTATTAAGCCTACCACTACAAATGGCATCTACAGATTCAGCTAAAGAAGATTCTGATGAAATTTAAAGTATGTGAAATTAAAGCACGTGAAGTTAAAGCATGTAAAATTTGAAGCATAAATTGATTAGCATGGACTATAGACTGGGTATTTTTTGCGGAATCATCTGCAGGAAATAGTTTTAGAGAAATAGGGGAAAGTCAAAACTCCAGTTGGATGTTAATGGGAAATCGATGATTGTCAATATTTAGTCAATCTTGAACTTGGTGTTTTAAATTGATAATCATTGATGATTATTTTCCATTTGCAATCTAGAATCTTACTTTTTTGACCTTACCCCAATTATGATTAGTCCAAGTTCAGTGCTAATTACTAACTGCTAAAAAGTTTTTATGAATTTAGTTTGGCAAAGATTCACCTTGTCGAGCGTACCGCTCAAAGAATATCTTCGCGGTAGTTTGTTGTATCGCTCTGTATTCGGAGTATTGGGTTCTTGGCGACAAGGTAGTATTTTACTACAGTGGGGAGATGCGATCGCAGCAGCTTTACTCAGCTTAGTGTATGCGCTAGCACCCTTTGTCTCTACAACACTTATAGGTTTACTGCTGGTTGCTTGCGTAGGATTCTGGTTCCTATTAACAGTATCAGATGACATGCGTTCACCTGACTATGTTGGTGTAACCCCCATTCATATACCTGTATGTATATTTTGGGGAGCAGCTGTTATTGCAACAGCACTATCACCGGTAAAAGCTGCAGCACGGAGCGATCTAATTACTTTCACTCTGTATTTGTGCCTATTTGCTTTTTGTGCCAGAGTTTTAAGATCGCCGCGAATTCGCTCCTGGTTAATAATACTTTATTTGCACGTATCCCTGATTGTAAGTATTTATGGATTACGACAGAAATTCTTTGGTGTTGCACAATTAGCAACTTGGGTCGATCCCGAGTCACCCTTATCAAAAAGTGTGAGGGTTTATAGTTATTTAGGAAATCCCAATTTACTGGGTGGATATCTCCTACCAGCGGTGATTTTAAGTTTAATTGCCATATTTTCGTGGCGTGGATTACCCCGGAAAGCTTTGGCGATAACTATGTTTGTTGTCAACTTGGCTTGTTTTCGCTTTACTGATAGCCGTGGTGCTTTTATTGGCTTGGCTGTAGCTTTAATTGCTTTAGTATTTATATTGCCGTATTGGTATCAGGAATATTTACATCCATTTTGGCGCAAATGGTTATTACCAATGCTAATTGGAGGTTTTGCCGCTTTGATTGTAGCAGCGTTGGTATTCTCCAATGAGTTTCGCCTGCGAATTCTCAGTATTTTCGCTGGTCGTGCGGATAGCAGTAATAATTTTCGGATGAATGTTTGGACTGGTGTATTTAAGATGATTGGGGATTATCCGGTGTTTGGAATTGGTCCGGGTCATAATTCTTTTAACAAGGTGTATCCTCTGTATCAGCTTCCCCGTTATACAGCTTTAAGTGCTTACTCAATTTTCTTGGAAATAATTGTGGAAACTGGCTTTGTTGGTTTAGCAAGTTTTATTTGGTTGTTAATCGTTACATTTAATGCTGGGTTGCTACAATTACAACGTTTGCGTCAATTAAAAAATTCAGATGGACTCTGGTTAATTGGAGCAATGGTTACTATGGTGGGAATGCTTGCTCACGGTTTAGTGGATACTGTATGGTATCGTCCCCAGGTAAATACCCTGTGGTGGTTAATGGTTGGCATAGTTGCTAGTTATTACACCCCTTTAAGACAAGCAAAGAAACAAGAATTTACTTCACCAAATCCAAATTCTGCAGCGTATTAAACAAGATTACGTCACAAAAAATATCCCAGTCATAAGGGCAAACCGATGTGCGCCCTTACAATTAATAAATTATGGGATGAGAAAATTCTTTGGTAGAGACGTTGCAGAGACTAACTCTGTAGCGTCTCTAAAGGCTAAAAATGATTTGAATTAACACATTTGCTTTAGGATTACTATTTCCTTGCAGAAACGCAATACTTATAGCTGCGCTACTTACGGTTCTTGTACACTTCCGCGCTTCCCCTAATCTATCGTCATAATGACTGTAATTTCGTTGTCTGTGCGTAAGTACTGATAAATTAATAAGTGCAACGATATACGGTTGGTTGAATGGTGGGTCAAACACTTGATGGGCGCTATAAAATTATCAGAAAAATAGGAGAAGGGGGTTTTGGTATCACCTTCCTGGCTGAAGATATCAAACGTCCGGGAAATCCTAAATGTGTGGTCAAGCAGTTTCAACCCATGCGTACCGATCCATTGACTTTACAGGTAGGAAAAATTCTTTTTGACAGGGAAGCTAAAAACCTCGAAGAGTTAGGAAACCATGACCAAATCCCACGATTGTTAGCACACTTTGAAGAAAATCAACAGTTTTATTTAGTACAGGAGTTTATTGAAGGTCACGATCTAACTAAAGAAGTGTACCCCGGTAAGAAATTGAGTGAAGCTGAAATCATTCAGTTGTTAACGGATATTTTAGAGGTTGTAGCATTTATTCATAAACAAGACCGTATTCACCGAGATCTTAAACCTTCTAATATTATGCGTCGCAAATCAGACGGCAAGATAGTATTAATTGATTTTGGTGCGGTTAAACAAGTTGCAGGAGTAGAAGGAAATCAACATGGGTATACAGCTGTTACCCGTCACATTGGAACTCCCGGTTATATGCCAAGCGAACAAACCCAAGGTAACCCCAGGTTTTGTAGTGATATCTATGCAGTGGGGATGATTGCAATTCAAGGTTTAACGGGTTTGCGCCGTCATCACATAACATCAGATGCCAAGACAGAGGAAATTAATTGGCAAGGTCATGTTAAAGTTAACTCCAAGCTGGCAAATGTTATTAATAAAATGGTGCGTTATGACTTTCGCCAACGTTACCAATCAGGGGAAGAGGCTTTGCAAGCTGTAAAGGGGTTGATGCCTACATCTCCAGCAATATCCACATCTCTACAGTGGAAACTTTTGCTAGGAGTAGTATTTGCGACTGCGTTAATTTCGGCAGGTATAATTTTTTATATATTGAATTATATATCTAAAAATTCTGTGACCGATTATTTAGTTCATAAAAATGATAAGTATGGAATTCAAATAAAATATCCTGAGAAGGGTTGGAGAAGACAAGATAAAACTGATTTTAGAGGTGAAGTCGCTAACTTCTTTCCCACTAATAAAACTAAACTATCTTCTTGTCCAACAAATGTTTTTATTAATGTTAATGATTTCCAAGAGGGTAAAATATTTTCTTTAGATGAATATAAAAATTTTGCTTTAAAAAAAATTAGAAATATTAATCCCAATACAAAAATTACTGATAGTTCAACTTCAAAGACGACGTTATCTAATTTTAGAGCTTATAAATTGGTTTATACTCGCCAGGATGGAGGATGTAGTTTACAGGTAATGGAGATTGGAACGGTAAGAGGTGGTAAGGCGTATTTTATTATTTATACGGCAGAAGAAAAGCAATATTCTGAGTTTTTACCAACGGTTAAAAAAATGATTAATTCATTTCAGATTGTGGAAAGTAATTAACTCTATCTATTGCTACAAATTTAGTCACTGCTGTAGAAATGTAAGCGTCCAAAACCAAGAAATTGACCGCGAGATTTCTCACCAACAGGAAATGCTTTGACTCCAAAAAGATAAATCCCTTCCGATACAGGGTTTTGTCTTGCTTGTAAATCAACTGTGATGGTTTTACCGGGTAATACTGGTGGATCAAAGATTAGTGATACTGTTTTTGTTTTTTTATCACTAGTTATATCTTTGAGTTTCAGCTTCTTTCCTTTTTTAGAACGTGTTCCTTCAAAGACAAAACTCTTTTTGAGATTAAAGCGAATGTATTCTAAGCCTTCGTGTTGGTTAATTGTGATTTTTTGTAATGGTGTTCCGGCCTCATCTGGCAGCTTAATAAGCTTAATAGTGAAATAATATGTTACTGCTGATTCCCTGACATTATCATAGGTGGTGTTTGCGTAAGTCAAACGCGGTGGTTGAGTAAAATATCCAATTCTAGGTGTATCTACTGGGGGAACAGATGGTGTTGGTGATGGTTTAGGAGTTATGGGTGAAGAAGGGGCGATCGCTAACGCAATTTTCTTATAGGTATTAATGGGAATTGCAAAAAAATCCGTTACTCCAGTTCTGGGATCTCTTATACCTCGTCCATTAATCCCCACTAATCGTCCTTTTTTATCCAGTACAGCACCACCACTCATCCCTCGTTTAATGCTGTTGGTATATATCCAGCTATAGCCATCTTTCGCATTGGTCAAACGTACAGAAAGATTCCCAGGTCGAGACTGAAAGCAACGTTGCAAACAAACAGCATCGGTATCAGCCCAACCAGCAGCGTAAACCGTTGAACCTTCTGTCACTTTGTCAGAATTAGCTATATTCGCAGTTTGATAATTTTGATTACTCTGAAATTGGAAAACAGCTAAATCTACCCCATATAATCTTGTGACCTGGTTAGATTTCACTGGGTAACGCCTACCATCTTGTGTTTGGATCGTGTATTTTCCTGTGGTATCTACTACATGTTCATTGGTAACGACAGTATAAATACTACCTTCTTTCTCAACTATTACCCCACTACCAGCTTCGGGACCACTAATACGAACTGTAATCTTTTCAGCAATGGCTTTAATTTCCGGTGGTTCTAATGCTACTACAACTTGATGCGATACCATTACATGGGCTGCACCAAGGAGTATCGTAGGTAATCCATAGGCAAACTTCATTATTTGTCCTTTATTTAACTTGGTTGTCCTGGGAATCAACTTTGGCTGTATTGAAATTTATTGTGAACTCACCCTTTGTTAAATCTTGTGATCCGTTCAATTGCGGAAATTGTTTAAACACAGTCTTCACTGGTACAGCCAAACTGGAACGAGTAATTTGTTCTTGCAAGGGTTTACTTGGCTCAGTCCCATCCTCATACAAATCAACAGCATCCCACAAATGTTCCTTATGTAACCCATTAATTCCCACAACTTCACCATAAATATTTAACAGTGGTGCGCCACTCATTCCCTTACGAATATCATTGGTATAACCGATTTGATAACCTCCCTTTAAAGCTTTCTGCAAAAGCAACGAAACTTCACCTGTAGTGAATACCAAACCTCTTTCCCGTCTTAAATGGGAAGAAGAAAAGATATGAAAAACCCAAGAACTATTCTTTTCTTCCTTCTGTTCTGGCTGCTTAGGAGGAAATTTAGCAGTAAATCCACCTACAAATACCTTATCTCCAACTCCTAAAGTAGATGAATCTCCTAAATTTGCAACTTCATACACAGTATCAGGACTACGAAACTGTAATAATCCCAAATCATTACCATCCAACTTCACAGTTTTAATTAAAGTAGTTTGATAAATTCGCCCATCTGGAGTTTGAATACGATAAGGGGATTTAGCTGCTCTGAGTACGTGAGCATTAGTAATTACTGTATAAACCCCTTGTGATTTTTTTAGTAAAGTACCCGATCCTAAAAACTCTTTTGACAAGACTTTGACCGTAATAGAATCAGCGATATGTCGTATCTGTACTACTGTGAGTTGATTTGATGGCAGTGGTATTGGAGATTGCTGGCAATGATTATTTTTACAATTATCCACCAAAATTTCTTGCCTTGATTGTGCAAGTGACACAACACCAAGACAAGTAAACAGAATTAATATGGGATATATTCCTAGCTTGAGCAATAAATGCCATTTCATCCTAAAGAAAGCAGTTTGTTTGATATTTTTGTTAGCTCCACGCGATCGCCGGTGATATTTTGACTTTTAACTTACTCTTACGAGAAGGCTTATAGCTGCGCTACTTTCAGATCCGCCAATGAACTTTGAATTTTGACTTATGTCCTACGGACACGCTAGAGGCTCCGCCAACGCCGTAGGCTCTAGCTATAGCTGCGCTACCTACGGAGCCGCTACCTTACGGATCCGCTAATGACTTTTAACTTCCCCTTACGGGGTTTTATCTATAAGTTTTTTTACGTCAAGGTAAAACTCACCATCCACATATTGAATAAATTTATCGCCACTGAGTTCAATAATTGGCTCTTTTGCAGCACCACGACGGAAATAAAGTATCTGTTGAATGATAAAGCCAGGATCGCTTCCTTTTTTAAGAGTTACTAATATATTTTGAGAAGAACAACCACCACCTGGGCGTTCAGAAATACATAACACCGGATAACCGTTTAGATCTTCTCTACCAGTAAAATAGAATCTCCCATTGTCATAGTAACGGCGGAATCTTGCTGAAACTATCTTACAGCGTTGCAAGGGAGAAACATCGAAAGCATCACTAGCCCAGCGAATAAATGGCTCCTTCCCTCGTGATGTTCGAACCCATGTGATTGGTACATCATTGAGAACTGCACAGTAAAACTTTGAACCTCCTCCATAGCTAGGTTTAATAAAGCTGATGGTAGTGACAAACCCTAAAGCAATAGCTGTAGCAACTTGGGTAACTGTCCTGATATTCATAGCCAGGTAAAGCCTTTGCTCATTCAATTTTATGAGTACATATACAAGCTACGATGTAACGGTAATAATTTTCGGAAATTTCTCATAAATTTACGATTTTTGGTTAAAAGTAGTGATGATATGCATCAAATCTAAGGAATAAAATCACTACATTACAATTACTCCTCTTTCCCTTTGTTTCTCTAAAGTTAAAATATATTAGTTTTATTAGGACTTACACCTTCTAGTCAGAGATAATGGAGGTTTAAAGATTTTTATCTCAAACTCTCCTTCAGTAGGAAAAATGAGGTAAATTCTATACTATTTATGATTTAAAGCATATTGGAGACAAACACAATTTTCAATGAAAGATAAGAGTAATAGTAAAAGTAAGAGTCAAGGTTTTAAAGTTATTGCTGATAACCGGCAAGCACGTTATTTGTACCATATCTTCGAAACTTACGAAGCTGGAATTCAGTTATATGGAACCGAGGTTAAGTCGATTCGTGCAGGGAGAATTAATCTTCAAGATGGGTTTGCTTTAATTCGCGATGGTGAAGTATGGCTTATGAACGTACATATTTCCCCTTATAATTCCACCGGAAAATACTTTAATCATGAACCCCGTCGCACCCGCAAACTGCTTTTGCATCGTGAGGAAATTCGGAAATTAATCGGTAAAATCGAGCAAAAAGGTTTAACCTTAGTACCATTAAAAATGTACTTCAAAGGTGGTTGGATTAAAGTAAGCCTTGGTCTAGCTCAAGGTAAGAAACTACATGACAAACGTGAAGACATCAAACGTCGCCAAGATCAACGTGATATGCAAAGAGCAATGAAAAATTATTAAATTGGAATTTGATGTTTGACCAACTACCAATTCCAATTACCAATTACCAATTCAAAGCCAAACGGTATTAGAATAGATCGCAGCTTGACCACAATACTGATTTTGTTCGTCAACTAGATTCCAGATAATACCGTTTTTGATATGAAAGCGCTTACCAGTGCTGCTAATACGAACTCCAGAAAAATTACTAAAACCTTTAGCTTCAGTTTCTTGTAATAATCTGTCACGTTCTTCCTGAACCACTTCTTCCGCACTTTGACGAGATGGCATTTTGGTAAACTCTTCCCAGGAAAGCTCCCATGTTGTCAAAGCTTTGCGATTACCGTAATTAAAAATTGGATCTGCTTCCGTACCATGAGAAACTAAAGCAAATGGCGCTTCAAAAATTTGTTGTGCTATTTCTTCGGGCGAATCACTCATGTTTACCAGATCATTTCCCGTCCAATGCTTGTAACTTTGCAATACAAGTTGAATATGACGAATTATTGCATCTTGTTCCCAAGGTAATTGTTGGTTATTACTCATGTTCAAGCAAAGTAGCACTATAAAATATATTTTCCGTCAAAACCCATTTCTGTCAAAACCCAATCCCTTTATTCCCATTCGAGAAAATTTCTGACCAATTACCCAACCATAATGCAATACAGTTCAGTTAAGATTTTTTTAAACAAATAACACTGTAGAGACGTACCATGGTACGTCTCTACAAAAGAAATTTAGGCTTATCTGAACCGTATTGAAGCATAATGAACTTCCAAAACAAAACAGTTTTAATCACAGGTGCATCTGGCGGTATTGGTAAAGCTACTGCTGTTGCTTTTGCTCAAACTGGGGCTAAAGTTGCAATTCACTATCATCAGCAACAAACAAAAGCCGAACGACTACGAAATTCACTTGCGGGTACGGGACATATTACAGTTGGTGCAGATATTGCTGACGCTAAAGCTGTAGAGGAAATGGTATCGTTAGCGATCGTACAATTGGGACAGATTGATATTTTAGTCAATAACGCAGGTATTTATAAAGAACATCCCCTCGATAAAACTAATTATCAAGACTGGCAAAATATTTGGCAAGAAACAGTTAATATCAATTTAATTGGTGCGGTCAATGTCAGCTATTGTGTTGCTCGTCATATGATAGACAATAATCGCGGACGAATTATTAACGTTACTTCGCGGGGTGCGTTTCGCGGCGAACCAACAGCCACAGCTTACGGTGCGAGTAAAGCTGCACTCAACTGTTTTAGTCAATCTTTAGCACAACATTTAGCACCATATGGAATTGCTGTAACCGCTGTTGCACCAGGTTTTGTGGAAACCGATATGACACAAGCGTTATTACAAAGTCCCCAAGGTGAAGCGATTCGTCAGCAAAGCCCTTTTTATCGGGTTGCGCGTCCCGAAGAAGTTGCAAATACTATTTTGTTTTTGGCTTCTGAGGAAGCAGAATTTCTCAGTGGGGGTATTGTGGATGTGAATGGAGCGAGTTATTTACGATAAAGGATAGAAGCGGTGAGGGATAGAATTAAATAACAGTATTTAATTAGTTGTACATCCTTTGCACGAACGATAAAAACTAATATTATGATTGCCAGTTCCCAATTTCAATATATGACTCCCCAAGAGTTTCTGGAATGGGAAAAAACCCAGGAACTACGCTACGAATACATTGACGGGGAAGTATTCGCTATGACCGGGGGAACAAAACCCCATAACCGCATCGCTTTAAACTTAGCCACTGCTTTGGATGCTTTTCTTGCAGAAAAAGGCTGTGATATTTTTATAGCCGATGTGAAAGTGCAATTATCTCCATCGGGACCTTACCATTATCCCGATGTGGTAGTAACTTGCGATCCAAAAGATCGAGAATTAATAGATTTAATTGAACATCCTTGTTTGATTGTCGAAGTCCTTTCCCCATCAACGGAAGCTTTTGATCGGGGTAAGAAATTTACCCGTTATCGACAATTAAATAGTTTGCAAGAATATGTTTTAATTCAGTCTGATGAAATTGGTGTGGAATGTTTTCGCCGTAATGATGAAGGTTTATGGGTTTTGTATACCTATGGGGCTAAGGATACTTTATATTTGGAAAGCGTAGGATTTTCAATCCCTGTGGAAAAGTTATATCGACAGGTAAGGTTTGATCTCGAAGAGAAAAATTAAGATAAAATCATATAGAAAAACAAGATTCCCAAATTTTTGATCTAGTTAGGAATCTCGTTGTTGAAACATTATATTGATTTAACTTTATTTACTTTTTTGCCAGTCATCCAAAGCACCGATGACAAATGCTGCTGCGGGATGATTGAGAAATTGTGCTAAAGCTTGGATCCCACCAGTTTTTAAAGCACTGACTATGCGATCATGTAGCTGATTATGCGATCCTGTAATTTACGTAAGCAAACTAAATAGAATCTTGAAAATATTAGATTTTGTTTTTTTGAACACGAAATAAGCTACATTTTCTAATCAGATACAAAATACTGATAAAAGTAGATGAAATCCACCAATATACGTAGTCTATTTCAGGCATGAGGTAACACTGAGATAACAATCAAAGCTAAAAATCCAAATACAATTCCTAATATGAACCAAAGGGTACTGCTACGACCTTTCTCTTCTGCAATTCTCATAGTTATCGCAGCTATACTCACCAGTAAAATTAAACCAATTATTATTCCTAATCCTTCCATTCATACCTCCTATTTTTATACATAAAAAGTAATGAAATTAGTCGTTGGGGAATTAATATTCAGATGGTGTAAAACTCTACACAAAAACTCTTCTCTTTATTTATTCCCTCTTATTTTTAGAGGATTTCGAATTTACAAAATTGAATGATAGTTATATCGCACTACCACAAACGATTAGCTCTAATCACACCGGTTGAATCCCTAAAAATGTCAGCAGTACGATAAACAATTAAGTTGGGAGGATAATATGTTTGCCATCTTTGATATCGGTAATTATAGATAAACCATCTACCTCTTGAATCTGCAAAAAATAGGTCTTTACGGTAAGGTTCTATGAACGTACTACCGATGTAAGTACTTCTATTTCTATTGGTAATAGCACTCACATTTTCTTCTTTTGGATTAAATGCTCGGTTTATAACCTCAGAAGCAATAGTAGAACCAGCTTCAGAAAAGAACGGAGAAACAACATATTCACCCAAAAAATTGCCTAATGCTTTTCCTATTCCTCTACTACGAGGTTTTGCATGAGTAGGTTGTGCAATTTCTGCCTGAAAATATAGCGGTTTTCATTTGAATCAAATACATTTTCTAATTCCCAAATGTAGAGACGTAAAATTTTACGTCTCTACGAGGTGTACTACACTCAACCGAAAACCGCTATA
>NZ_JASJDK010000202.1 GCF_030065675.1 Mastigocoleus sp. MO_188.B34
TTCTCTATTACGTCCCCGTAACTGAAAAAGAACAAATGGGTCTTCACTGAAGCGATCGCCTAGTTGATAATAAACGGCAGCAATATGTTTGCAAGGATTAGCTTTATCAGGACAAGTACACTTACTATGAACGTTGGAAAGAGTAAAGGGAAATAAAGATAAACCGTTAGCAGTAAATACTTCTTCTATATTTTGTGGCATTTCGCCAGATAAAAGTTTAGCAGGAATAATAGCCCTTTGTGACATTGTTTCAATAACATAACCCCATTCCTCATCAGTAAAGGAATCTAAATAAAGGGAAACTGTATATGGTTGCGCTTCACTACCTTGGACTTTAGCTATAACTTTTGCACCTTGAAACTCAATACTGAGAATATTTCCTTGACGTGCATAGATTCTACCCCTTTCCAACCGCTTTTTAAATCGATAAGAATCTAGTAATTCTAGCCACCGTTGTGACCACCATTCTCGACTTGCTTGTAAGGTTCCTTCTGTCATTTTTTTATTGGTAACTGGTAATGGGTAATTGGTATGCTACAGACCGAGACTTACGCTAATCTTAATTATTATCTTTGCTCACTATGAACGTTGTCTCTTTTGAATTTTGACTTTTGACTTATGTCCTACGGACACGCTATAGCTATAGCTGCGCTACCTACGGAGCCGCTACCTTACGGATCCGCTAATGACTTTTAACTTAAAATCTATTCTTCTTCAATTACTGCATTGCGATCGAGTAATAGTAAGTCGCGTAGTTGATCTGTATCTAATTCTGTTAGCCATTCTTCACCAGTACCGACTACTTGTTCAGCTAATTGTTTCTTGCTTTCAATCATGTCATGAATTTTTTCTTCTAAGGTACCCGTACATACAAATTTATGAACTTGGACATTACGAGTTTGACCAATCCGAAATACCCGGTCTGTGGCTTGATTTTCTACCGCTGGATTCCACCATCTGTCAAAGTGAAACACATGATTTGCTCTGGTTAAATTTAATCCCACACCGCCAGCTTTTAAGGAAAGAATCATTACTGGTGGACCTTGGGGATCGTGTTGGAAACGATCAATCATTTCCTCACGTTTTTTCTTGGTCGTACTACCGTATAAAAATAATATTTCTCGTCCCAAGTTTTTCTCTAAGTGGGGTTTGAGTAGTTTTCCCCACTCAGCAAATTGGGTAAATATTAAAGCGCGCTCGCCTGAAGATGTGACTTCTTCCAACATTTCTTCTAAGCGTTGGAGTTTACCAGAGCTTTGTTTTGCTAATGTTTTAGCTTTCAAATACTGAGCGGGATGATTGCAGATTTGTTTGAGTTTGACTAGTAATCCTAAAATCATTCCTCGGCGTTGTACACCTTCGGCTGATTCAATTTCTGAGAGTGATTCTTCTACAGTCTTTTGATATAGTTGCCCTTGCTCGGGAGATAAACTACAAAAAACATTTATTTCTTGTTTCTCGGGTAAGTCTTGAATAATATCCCGATCAGTTTTTAGACGACGTAGAATAAAAGGTTGTACTAAGGAACGTAACTGATTTAAAGAATCAGCATCTCCATACTTTTCTATGGGAACGGCAAATCTCCTTTGGAAAAACTGTCGATTTCCTAAATACCCCGGATTGAGAAAATCTAAGATAGACCACAATTCTTGTAATCGATTTTCTACTGGCGTACCTGTTAAAGCAATCCTAAATGTTGCTTCTAAGTCACGAATTGCTTGTGATTGTTTTGCTTCGGGATTTTTTATGTTTTGCGCTTCATCTAAAACAATTCCTTGCCAGTTAACTCCCTTTAATACTTTTAAATCCCGATGAACTAAGGAGTAACTAGTAATCACTAAATCTGATTTATTTACTACTTCTTGAAATTTCTTCCCCTTCGGGCGTTTATCGCCATGATATTGCAAAACTTTCAGAACTGGAGCAAACTTCTTTACTTCCCGTTCCCAATTACCAATTACCGATGTGGGACATACAAGTAGAACGGGATTTTCTAAACTTTTTTCTTCTTTGAGATGAAGTGCAAACGCAATCAACTGAATGGTTTTACCCAAACCCATATCATCAGCAAGACAAGCACCCAAACCCCAACGCTCTAAAAATGCTAACCAAGAAAATCCTTTTTCTTGATAAGGTCTTAAGGTACCTTGAAATTTCTTCGGTGTAGGTAAAGGTTTTAAAGATTGATTATCTGCAAGGGTTCCAACTAATTCTTTTAAAGCTCCAGAAGCATCAAAACTAACAACCGGTAGTTTTTCAATTGTTTGGGTGTCCCCTGTACTCAAGCGTAAAGCATCTTCCAAGGATAAGGACATTTGTTCTTTACGACTGGTAAAGAAAGATTGAGCAGTTTTAATATCTTGAGGTCGCAGTTCTACCCATTCTCCGTTAATTTCTACTAAGGGGCTATTTAAAGCTACTAAATTATCGAATTCTGTTTTACTTAAAGTTTGTCCCCCGATCGCTAATTCCCATTTAAAGTTTAGTAGGCTCTGCAAACCCACACCTGCTTGTTTTTTCCGGGATGTTTGAGCTTTGACTTTTAAACCTAAACGATTTGCCCATCCTTCGCGATTAGCCAAGGAAGGTGGTAAGATCACTCCTAAACCACTATCTTCAAAACGCCAAACAACAGACTTAATAAATTCGTAAGCCTGCATGGGGCTGAGAGTACAACTACTGGGATATTCGCTATCCAAACTTTCTGCGATCGCTGGATATAAACGGGAAGCTAAACCCAAACCCTGCAAAAAAGTTTCTTGGGGTTGCTCTATAGTACGTTCTTGATAAGTTAAACGTTCAACTGGGTTCTTCCAAATAGTACCCGCATCAACTAAAAATTCTGAATTATCCGTTGCTTGCAAAAAATATACTAAAGTCCAATCTGTTTTCCCGGATTCTGGGGAACGTAATTCAAAACAAGTACGGAACTGTTTTTTGCCTGCAAGCTGATATTGTAAAGGTAAAGTCCAAGCTTTTAATACTGCATCAAGTCTTTCAACAGCAATGGTATCGGCTTTAAGAACATTTGATTCTCCAGTTAATCCTTGTAACCATTGGCGAACTGCAAAGGGTAAAGATGAAATTAAGCGAGCTTCCCCAGTTCCAATGGTACCAACCATTTTACGAACCTGAGAATCCACCAAATAATTAAGAAAATCTAAAATTAATTCTTGGGGTTGCTGGGGTAAATTTAGGTAAAATGAGGAGCCAACAGAAACAGCTTCAGATGTGGATAGCTCTTCTTCATCATTGATATTCTTCGATTCCTGCTGATAAACCCGACAAATAGCAGGCATTAACCGAGCAAAATTTTCTAAACGACTGCTATCAATCGCACTATCTAATAATACCTGCCATTTTGCAACTCCCGAAGTGTCTAATTCTCGCTCTAAAATTGGCAAAAATTTACAACGAGAAATTAAATCCAAACTCCAACGGGCAATTTGCGACCAAAAGCGTAAGTCTCCACCAATAAACTCATTATTTGTACTATTTAAATCCAGAGGTATATTACTCAGAAATTCTATTGCTTGCGTAGAATTGAGACTAATTCCATCGACGCGCCAAGGCTGGATGTATTGACAACTATCAACATCCTCAGATTCATCAACACGAAGTGAATGAATGGGAGCAACAGATATATTTTCTGTAGAAACTTTTGCTTTTTCAATAATTGTTGGTATAGCAATAATTTGAGTACTATTTTTCAATTTTAAACTCAAATCATCATTTGCTTTGCGTTTTTTCCCATTACTACTGCTATGTTGCTCAGCTGTTGATATTAAGCTAGGAACTTTGAATTGCTGAGTCCTTAAAAAATCTATCAGTTCTTCTGATGTCGTTCCGAAAGGATTTAATGGCACATCATTAGATACCGTATTGATAGAAATTGGATTCAAAAACCGCCAAGTTTCTCCCCAAATGAAGAAATATTTTTCTTGATTCTCTAAAATCCAATTGCCGTGTAGAATTGTCATTTGCCAACTTATATCCCTAGATGCAAATATTACTTGATTTTGTGAATTTTATGTTGAGATTTACCGTTAGGTTTGTAGTTAATTATTTTTGATTATTTTTATCATTTTGTCTAATTTTTAATCTTTATTTTCATGTTTTTACTTTTGATATTTCAAAGTCTTGATAGTTAAAAATTAAGTGTAGTAAATTTATGAAACTAAATTATAACTTAGTTGAAAATTTCGTTTACCATCAGCAAAAAATGACATAAATTTTCATATCCAACAATAGATTAGATTACATTACATATAAATCTAAAAATTATATAGTCTGGCGTGACTGAATTAAGAGATAAATTTGCTCCCTAATCCCCCATTACAGGGAAAAAACTTTTCAAACTCACCATAAGTGAGGAATTTAGTGGGTTATGCTTTAATATAAAATTTAATAATTAGAATAAATCCCTGATTCATTTCTCTGCTCGCCAAACCCAACAGCCCTACTGTCACCAATACATGGTTGAATCTGAAAAATGGGAAAGTTGAAAGGTTAAGAGACCTGTAGATAATCGATAAATTATTGTATCCCTATTGGAAATAGTTCAAAGTTTGTATTTTGAAAGCTCTGAAATTAAAGCTGAAAAAACTCTAAAAACAAAGAGTATGTTCTCAAAACTAACCTTTTTAACATAGTCCATTTTTTCCTTAACTTTTGGGCAATATTAAATTTCCCCAATAATATCAAGAGTATTTTGAGAATAAGTCCGTGGAGCTTGTGCTGATACTTAAAAATCTTTTGACATAAAAACTCAGTACACAAATTCTCAGTATATCTTTTGTTTACTATTATTTTACTTTTCTCATTCCCACGCGAACAATGACGAACTGTGGTACTTAAGTATCGGCTTTGCTCCACCAATATCAAAAAAACCAGGTTTATTCTATATACAGGAGATATGTTTGCAATACACTGCTTAATTCTATAAGCAAATACAATTGTTTTTCTTTTGATGTCAGCATTACTTGGACTTCGGAACTATCATATCAAAACTATATTGTATATAAAATGATGTTACTAACAGCAAATAAGAGCTAAATAATTTAGTAGTTATATTAAATTTAATTTTTAAACATATTATAGGATACGGTGAATATCTATAATTTTTGTTTGTTAAGTAGGAGTGCAAACAATATTAGATGGAATCACTAACGATTGAGCAACGAGCTTAAGGTCTTGTAAATAATTTATGTTATAGTGGGACAATATTTTTGGTGTGGCAAAGGATTGAGAAATCTGAAGGCACTACCCAAAAAAGAGCACTTATACATTACTACTATGTGTTTGCTCTGTATTTGCTATTAGAGTTGAGCCTTTGATGAATGCTAGTGATAGGTGTTTATGCATCAATATATAGATAGTTTAGCTATGCGCAATAAATATTAAGAAGTAACGTTTAATATTATTTGCCTGTTTATGCATTTTCAACCTAAGCATTTCCCCAAACATTGGTCTCTCTTTACTGGGGTTTTCGTAGGCAAAATTTCCAACGGAACATTGAGGACGCCAATTTTCCCGGTAAGGTCTCTTTATTGAGGTAAATTAATACCCAACTATAAAATTATTTTGGTTGAGGTGCGTTCAAACTAATATACCTTTTGTTAGACTGTGGAGATTTCTGGAGTCTAGGAGTATGGGTAAACTTTCTTATCGCTGTAGAGCTAGCCATAGGATGAGCGCAAAGTCTAGACTTTGATGATACATCGGCGATTCCAGCGATTTATTAGTAGATGAACGGTCTTTGTGTGCAACCAACACCAGCAATAGTATAGAAATGTTAGGATTGCCACAGAGAATAGAATAGCGTGCATAGAAGGAAAAAACACTGAATGGAAGAATTTGAGAAGTCAATATCCTTTGATGGAAGGGATATTCGACTCAAAGTTGGCTTACTAGCTCCCCAGGCTGGTGGGTCAGTTTTGATACAGTCTGGAGAGACAGCAGTATTAGTTACAGCGACGCGATCGCAAGCCAGAGAAGGCATTGATTTTTTACCTCTGACCGTAGATTACGAAGAAAGATTATATGCTGCGGGCAGAATTCCAGGTGGATTATTGCGAAGGGAAGGACGTCCACCGGAAAGAGCAATTCTTACAAGTCGTTTGATAGATCGTCCGTTGCGTCCCTTGTTTCCGTCTTGGTTGCGAGATGACTTACAAATTATTGCCGTAACATTATCAGTAGATGAACTGGTACCACCTGACGTAATAGCAGTAACCGGTGCTTCCATTGCGACATTGATGGCAAAAATACCTTTCAATGGACCAATGGCAGCAGTAAGGGTTGGTTTGGTAGGAGATGATTTTATTATCAATCCTACCCATTCCGAAATCAGTTCTGGGGATCTAGATTTAGTAGTTGCAGGTTCGCCCCATGGTGTAATCATGGTCGAGGCTGGTGCGAATCAATTACCCGAACAAGATATCAACGAAGCGATAGAATTTGGTTACGAAGCAGTACAGGATTTGATTAGAGCCCAAGAAGACTTAATTGCAGAATTGGGTATACAACTGGTACGGGAAGATCCACCAGAAGTAGATTCTTCACTCGAAGACTTTATTAGCGAGCGTTCTACAGACGAAATCAAGAAAATTTTGTCTCAATTTGAATTTAGTAAAAACGAGCGCGATACAGCTTTAGATGAAGTCAAAGAAAAAATTAAGCTAGAAATCGAAGAACTGCCGGAAGAAGATTCGATTCGTGTCGCCGCAACAGCTAATGCTAAAGCTTTAGGTAATACTTTCAAAAGCATTACCAAAAAGTTAATGCGTCGTCAAATAGTTGAAGATAATGTGCGAGTAGATGGACGCAAACTTGATGAAGTTCGTCCTGTATCTTGTAATGTGGGTTTAATACCCAAGCGAGTTCATGGTAGTGGTCTATTTAACCGAGGGCTAACTCAGGTTTTATCTGCCTGTACTTTAGGTACTCCAGGAGATGCACAGTCATTAAATGATGATTTGCAAAGCGATCAAGAAAAGTACTATATCCATCATTATAACTTTCCTCCGTTCTCCGTTGGTGAAACTAAACCCTTGCGCGCTCCAGGACGAAGAGAAATTGGTCATGGAGCTTTAGCTGAAAGGGCTATATTACCTGTTTTGCCATCAAGAAAACAATTCCCTTATGTGATTCGCATAGTTTCGGAAGTTTTATCTTCCAATGGCTCAACATCAATGGGTTCTGTTTGTGGTTCAACCCTATCGCTGATGGATGCAGGTGTACCAATCAGTAAACCTGTAAGTGGTGCAGCAATGGGTTTAATCAAGGAAGGTGATGAAGTCCGAGTTCTCACAGATATTCAAGGAATTGAGGACTTTTTAGGGGATATGGATTTCAAGGTTGCTGGAACTGATACTGGAATTACAGCCTTGCAAATGGACATGAAAATTTCGGGATTGTCCTTAGATGTGATTGCTCAAGCAGTTAATCAAGCAAAAGCTGCAAGGTTGCATATTCTAGATAAAATGCTCGATACAATAGATCAACCGCGCAGTGAAATGTCACCATATGCGCCCAGATTATTGAGCATTAAAATTGAACCAGATATGATTGGTCTGGTAATTGGTCCCGGAGGTAAAACAATTAAAGGTATTACAGAAGAAACTGGTGCCAAAATTGATATTGAAGATGATGGAACAGTTACCATATCAGCAATAGATGAACTCAAGGCCAAAAAGGCGCGTAATATCATCCAAGGGATGACTCGCAAATTGAATGAAGGCGACGTTTACGTTGGTAGAGTAACTCGAATTATCCCAATTGGTGCATTTGTAGAATTTTTGCCTGGAAAAGAAGGTATGATTCACATTTCACAATTGGCGGATTATCGTGTCGGTAAGGTTGAAGATGAAGTTGCTATCGGCGATGAAGTAATTGTTAAAGTGAGGGAAATTGATAACAAAGGTAGAATTAATCTCACTCGCTTGGGTATTCATCCAGATCAAGCCGCAGCTGCGCGGGAACAAGCAGCAGTTAATCGGTAATTATTCAGGAGGGTTTTAGATTTTGGATTTTGGATTTAGCATTGCTCGCAAATCTAAAATCCGCTTTCGTTGAAAACACTAACACTCTCTGCCTTTAAGAGAGAGGGTTATTCTGAAGTTGTTTTCAAATGGCTAGTTAGCTATTGCAGTTTTTAAAGTAGAAAACCCACGGCTTCCGGTCGTGGGAGTGTAAACCGAGTAAAACCGGCATAAAAAAATCAAGTAATTTATGTGGGTGCATGGCATTGATGCTGTGTACCTTGTTGATGTTTAGAGTTTGCACCGACGGGTAGTATAAGTTACACCTAGTTCAAAATTACATAGCAAGTAAAATATATTTGATGTATCTTGAGAAAATGTCAATTATTCCACACTAAAAGTAAAACTATAAGCATTAGGGTGTTACATTTTTATTTCCGTTTTATTAATGGCACTTTAGCATAGAATTTTTTAGCATAGAATTTTGAAAAAGTTTCGCCATAACAGAGAACATAACTGAGAAGATAGTCTATCTTAAAGCTTTGACAAATCCTAGTCAGTTTTAAACTCAATCTCAAAATAAATCATTGTGAGTAGAAAAGGACTACCAGAAACTACTGCTTATGTCAGAATTCTTCGCCAGTCTTGGCAAAGTGGGCTTCTTGAAGGCGAAGTCAAAGCCGGTGACTTTCAATGGGAGTTTAAATGGCACTTTCGCCAAGGCGAATTATCAGTACAACCATCCCAAGGGCGAGCGTTAATTAAAGAACCCTTAAGTCGTTTTTTAGAACAAAAAGATTATCAACTCGAACCTGGAGGAGACTATGATTTTGTAATTAGAGCAGAGTTGTAACATTTTATGCGCAATACTTACAGTACGCCCTTAGCCTGCGGCGTCGGCAAAGCCTCTGACTAACGTCACGCAGGGCGCGCTTACACGTTTGGAGGCACTACGTGAACACCGTACGTAGGTGCGTCTTTCGCCGCTAACCGCTAGACCGCGCACGCTTTTAACAGTTTATGGCTAACGCCGCTCCCTTACGGGCTACAGTTGTCAATATCTACTCGCTGTATGGCTACGTCACGTTATAGCTAGGGTCTGCGGCGTTAGCGGATCCACAAGGTGACGTTAGGTGCGCTGCGATGCGCATAGTGGTATTGCTTAACTAGGAGGTGATTTATTAAACCTTAAAACAAGCTGGTTGCTCACCCCAGAGCGCCAAGGCTGAGTCGGCAGGCGGGGGACAATGAGTAAT
>NZ_JASJDK010000069.1 GCF_030065675.1 Mastigocoleus sp. MO_188.B34
AGAAACCTACAACATCGTAGCTGCACACGGTTACTTTGGTCGTCTAATCTTCCAATACGCTTCTTTCAACAACAGCCGTAGCTTACACTTCTTCTTAGCTGCTTGGCCTGTAATTGGAATCTGGTTTACCGCTCTAGGTATCTCTACCATGGCGTTCAACCTCAACGGTTTCAACTTCAACCAATCCGTAATTGACTCTCAGGGTCGTGTCATCGGAACCTGGGCTGACGTAATCAACCGCGCTAACTTAGGTATGGAAGTAATGCACGAGCGTAATGCTCACAACTTCCCCTTAGACTTGGCTGCTGGTGAGTCTGAGACCGTTGCAATGAGTGCTCCTGCAATCAACGGTTAATAATTTAGCCTCGATATAATTAAAAACGCTCTCCGGAAACGGGGGGCGTTTTTGGTTTGTCTGTTTTGGTAAAAAACCTGTATCAAAGTTTCTTGCTAAAAAGCCAAAACACAGAGGTATTGGAAAACGAGTCGAAGCTCCCAAATTTCACATTATGCTAAGTTGCATTCTGTCGTAGTAGTTCTAGTTGGTGAGATTGCTTCCTTCCGCTCCGCGACCGTCGCAATGACATGCGGACTATTACTAATCTGTCTTTTAGCCTTAACTGAACCGTATTGTCTTATACCGTTAAGGAATTATTGCAGGTTCTGGGGAAACAGCAAACAGAGGATTAGGAACTGTTGGGTACTTCACCCAGGTATTTTCCACTTAAGCGTCACCAATCTGTCCCCTTACCCATTTCCTAATTGCTTGTCGGAAAGCCCGTCTTCCTGCCATGCGGTATCTTTCAATTAGTGATGGAATTTCTGGAATATTCAAATTAGGAAACACTAAACTTGTTTTCGTTTGGGTATACTCCTCACCTTGCAATTGGTAAATTTTGATTTCTCCAGCGTCATAACACCAAATTTCAGGTACACCTAACCGTGTATAAATAGGAAACCTATCTAATGATTTACTAGTAACATCAATTTCTAAAGCTAAATCTGGAGGTGGGTCTTGATTTAAATCAAACTTCAGCTTACCTCGAATTAAGGCTTCATTTTGGAAGTAAAAACAATTATCAGATTCTATACCAGCTTTTTTTAATTCTCTTTTCCAGGTAGTTGAACCGTAACACTCAAAATCTAATTCTAAAACTTCAGCTGTATCTTTGATGATGTCACCAATTATTTCTTTGTAATATTCGTGTTCTGGTAATGGGGTCATAATTTCTAATGCGCCATCATCATAAGCTACCCTAGCTGCTCGACTTTCACCTAAATCTACTAATAAATTCTCAAATTGTTGCCAACTGATATTGTAGAGAACTACCCGGTCAGCGCGACGTTTAGTTAACAGCATAATTCCTCGCAGTATCAGTGAGCCATCAATAGCAGTCAGTAATCAGTGACCAATTAAGTATACTTTTCAAACTTACAACTGATAACTAACTAATATCAAAATTTATCCTAGCCCTTTCAGGGCGGCTACGCCAACGGACACGCTACGCGGTAAGCGCAGCTATGCCGTAGGCTTTACGCAATGACTGTAAATATTTTTGTCCATCTACTTAACAACAAGGTTTTCAGCCACAATCAACCTACTTACAAAAAGCATACCCGACCATTTTAGTCGGGTATGTTTGACGGGTATTTTTACTCGTGATACTATCAGGCGATAGCTGAAGGAAATCCAGGGAAAACTGATTATGACTCAGGCGATCGTAAATCAAAGTCAAAGTTCCACCGCAACTTTCAAAAATCTCAAATGTAAAGAATGTGGTGCAGAATACGAACTTCAGGCAAGCCATGTATGTGAATTATGCTTTGGACCTTTGGAAGTAACCTACGACTATAGCAACCTCCGTCGTACAGTTACCCGCGAGAGCATTGCCAATGGGCCAAAGTCTATTTGGCGTTATCGTCAGTTTTTACCTGTAGCTAGTGAGAATCCCATTGATGTGGGTACGGGAATGACTCCTTTGGTTCGTTCCCACCGTTTAGCCCGTCGTCTGGGTCTGAAGAATTTATATATCAAAAATGATGCTGTGAATATGCCCACCCTGAGCTTCAAAGATAGGGTGGTGTCAGTAGCTTTAACTAGGGCAAAAGAACTAGGTTTTACCACCGTTTCCTGTGCCAGTACTGGAAACTTAGCCAATTCTACTGCTGCGATCGCTGCCCATGCCGGTTTGGATTGCTGTGTATTTATCCCTGCTGACTTAGAAGCCGGGAAAGTAATGGGTAGCTTAATTTACAATCCTACCTTGATGGCAGTTGAAGGTAATTACGACCAAGTTAACCGCCTCTGTTCGGAAGTTGCCAATACCCACGGCTGGGGATTTGTAAATATTAATCTGCGCCCCTACTACTCAGAGGGTTCTAAAACATTGGGCTTTGAAGTCGCCGAACAATTAGGATGGAAACTACCAGACCATATAGTTGCTCCCCTAGCATCCGGTTCCTTATTTACTAAAATTTACAAAGGCTTTAACGAATTTGTAGAAGTTGGCTTAGTAGAAGACAAGCCAGTGAGATTTAGTGGCGCACAAGCAGAGGGCTGTTCCCCCATCGCCAAAGCCTTTAAGGAAGATAGAGACTTTATTCAGCCAGTTAAACCCAACACTATCGCCAAATCAATTGCCATCGGTAATCCTGCAGATGGTATTTATGCTACAGAAATTGCCAAGAAAACTGGCGGTAATATTGAATCAGTCAACGATGCTGAAATCATCGAAGGCATAAAACTCCTAGCAGAAACCGAAGGCATCTTTACTGAGACTGCTGGCGGTACAACAGTTGCTGTACTGAAAAAATTAGTAGAAGCTGGCAAAATTGATCCAGATGAAACCACAGTGGTTTATATTACTGGTAATGGTTTGAAAACCCAAGAAGCTGTCCAAGGCTATATTGGAGAGCCTTTAACCATTGAAGCAAAACTCGATAGTTTCGAGCGAGCATTAGAGCGTTCTCGCACCTTAGATCGCTTGGAATGGCAACAAGTCCTCGTTTAAGGGGTGAATTGTAAAGTATAGAGGCTAAATTTCTTTAAACCTGATACTTTACATTTCACACCGCATAATTTATAGTTTATCTTCCCACTATGTCCATCAAAGTTTTAGTTCCTACTGCCCTGCAAAAATTTAGTAATAACCAAGCTACCGTAGAATGTAGTGGTAACAACATTAGCGAATTATTTGACTCCTTAGAAGAAGCTTGTCCGGGAATCAAAGCCAGATTATGTGATGAGCAAGGGAAACCACGACGATTTCTCAATTTATACGTAAACAGCGAAGATATCCGTTTTTTAGATGGTGCGGCGACATCTCTTAAAGATGGTGATGAAGTCAGTATTGTCCCTGCTGTTGCTGGTGGTTAATTAATTTTTATTGGAAACCCTGAGAACCCTGATTTTTAGAAAAAATTGGGGCTCTTGTTTATTATTCCCAATTCTGAGGTTGAGAACTTGGGGTTCACTTATGTTGAGGAAAGCTTATTAAGTATTGGTTTATTAAGTATTGATTTATTAACTTTCTAGGCAGATAAATTCAATGTGATATTTTGACCATAAATAATATGAGGAATTCTCAACATGGTAAACGTATCTCAATCTTTTTTAATTGAAGCAAAGATAATTCCTGGTACACACTACTCGGAAAATGGATTGGAAATTGAAGCAGGTCTTTCATGGTTAGAAATTTTAAAACACTCTTATGATGTAACCCCATTGACAAATGCATACTTTAACTATGCAGTATGCAAGTGTTATTTTTCAGGTGGTGAAACCTATGTCTATCCGCTAAAAGTAAATGAAATTAGATTACGCTACGGTAATGATACTATTTTCGTACTATTCGATGAAGTCAAGCCTGCTACAGGCAACGTGGAGATACACATAGCCTTATATTTGTACGAAAGTTAAATCGAAAGGATTAATAATCTCATTCAATATTTCTATCCTAATACCAAGTTGCTTTCAAAGATAGTATTTTGTTATTGCGACGGTCGCGGAGCGGAAGTAAGCAATCTCACCAACTCGAACTACTACAACAGAATGCAACTTAGTATTAATAAATCAAATGGTTTATTCTTAATTTTCAGTGATTCGATCTAGAAACTGAATTAACTCATAGACAGATTGACATTTTGATACAGCATTTCTGTACTTGACTTGCCAATTCAGTTGGCGCGATACTCCGTTGGCGTAGCCTTCCCTGGAAGGGTATGAGTGGTCTCCGACCATCGCATTTACCACTTCTACCCTAATTTTTGATTAGATGTAAAGCCTTCTGGTGCTGGTGTCCCACATTGGACTAAAATATATTGAAAGCCTTTTTTAGCTACGCCAGGGATTTTTAACTGTGACTATTTTATAATTTTTGCGATAATCTACATTAAAACCGATAGCATAATCTACAGTAATTTTTTCAGGGAAGTAGTCAGTATTGGGATTATAATCTTGAGTACATATTTCTTCTTGATTGTCTAGTGTTTTAGCGGAAGAAATAGTTTGATTATTACAGGCGATCGCTAAAATTGCAACCAATACCAATCTAATCACAAAAGTGAACACCTTTACTGACTTAAAAATAATACTTTTCATTAGTAGTCCTGACAGCAATTACTACATTTAAACCCAGTAGCTAATGATTCGATTTTGGTTCCGGTGGATATAAATGTGTAGCTAGCTTTTCCCCCTTCACCAAATGTTGATTCACAATAGTTTCCGCAACCTGGGGATTAGCACGAGTATACCAAGTCCTATCTTCTGAATAAAATACTACTGGACCAAGTCTACAAACTTCTAAACAGCCAGAAGTTCTCACTTCGATATCCAAATCTGCTTTTTCAACTCCTGCTTTTAGTGCTTCAAAAGTTAGTTTCCAGTTTTGGGAAGGAAGACAACGGGTAGAAGTACACACGGATATATAGGGATGTTTTAAAGGGTTTTTATCAAAAGGGATTGGTTTTTTCCCTAACACATAAATTTCTCGTAATTCTTGGTATAAAGCTAATTTATTGAGGTTAGGTTTCCCTTCTGGTAATAAATTTTCTTCTTCTACATAGGGATTAGGTAAAAAGATTGTCATCAAATTTTCTCCCGCACCATTCCATAAATCAATTCCCCAACTTCTAGGCTTTCCTTCTGCATTAAAACGTCGATAAAAAGCCGCACGGTTTACTTGACGTTGTTGTCTTAATTCCAGTGGTGTCTTACAATGAGGACCACCTAAATTTGCTTCAATACATAGGTGAAGATGCCAACCTTCTGTGACTACGGTAAGATATCCATCATATAAAATACAAATTTTAGGTGCAGCATTAAATTCTAATTCTAATACACCTCCTTGAACAATATGTCCTACCCCTACTTGTTGCCAATTTTTTTGAAATAATGTGTAAGTAAGTGATGATAAAACGTCACAGTTGGTATCAAATTCTTCATATTCTATATATCCTCCTGTTGATAAAGGTTCGGTGACGGTACGATTTAATGGTGCTACCCAAGGATTAAACTCACTCATGATAATTTTTAACTTGCAGTTACTAGTTATTAAAAACGTACCAATATAGATGATACGTTTATTTCATCATGTTACCTAAAATTTAGCATTTACACTTACCTGAAAAACTCTACCTGCATCGGGGAAACCAGAGAATAATTGATATCTCTGGTTAAAAATATTATCTAAACTCCCAGTAACAACAAATTTATTACTCAAGGGCACTCTAACTTTAAAATCAAAAGTTATGTATCCAGGTCAAGACTCTGTATTATACCTTACACGTTCATAATCTGAGTTTTATCGAAAGTCTGAAATCGCAAGGACAGCAAAGAATCAAGTTCCTTCTTATACTTCAAATTAACTTCATCCAGACAATTAGAGATAGCCGTAGAGAATTGAGAAAAATTTTCATAATACTTGCCATATAAACATTTCTTTTTCACAAATTTCCACAGTCTCTCAATCAAATTCAAATTAGGAGAATACGGAGGTAGATATAGTAACTCTATACCTAAATCATCAGCCATTTTTTGAACTAATTTACATTTTTGATACCGAGCATTATCCAAAACTAAAGTAATGGGAACTGCTAATTTTAAGTTTGCTAATTTTGTTAAAAGCTCACATACTTGCGTACCTGTAATATAGGTGTCATTTGTGACCGTAATCACTTCATGGGTGATGGCATTTAATGCTCCTAACACATTAAATCTTTTGCGACCAGAAGGAGATTTTATAAAGATTCTTTGAAAACACCAAATCATATCATGTCCGGTTAAAGACTTATCATTAGAACTGCAAGGGGGCAGGGAGCAGGGAGCAGGGGGGAGAAAGAGTTTTCAAATTTTTGCATAGATGGCAATATCACAAGTAATCAGCCGGACATGATATCATTCCTAAAAAAGCTCCCATGACGGAGTGAGCCGCATCTACAAAAAAAACTGCTCTTTTGAGTGCCTTTGCCTCTTCTAGTCTTGGTTTAAGTTTTTTTGATACTCTGCTTGTTTCTCTGTATCAGCTTTAGACGGGATCTGTCCTACTTTCAAACAACGCATTCCTATTGATTTCAGAAATTTTCTTACTTGGGTCGAGCTACGTTTGATTCCTGTTAACAATTCAATGGTTAATATCGCCTCATTTATTGTAGCTGGAGGATGTGATTCAAAATAATCTTTTAAAGTTGAACGATAATTTTCTAGCTCACTTTGTGGGCGAGAAAAATTAATTTCTTTTAACTTTTCTATTCTCCCTGATTGATAATCTCGAAAATAACCTCGCAAAGTATTACCAGAGATACCCACAAAGACAGCTAATTTGATGATGAGGTAGTTTTTGACTTTTTAACCAGAGGTCTTCCATCTTCTTCTGTACTCGGGGATGAGGGTGATTAAATCGCTCATAAGAAAGTGCTTGTTTTTCCTCTTCCTTAAATTCCAAGTGAATCATATTCTCAACCTTGGCTTTTTCCTCCCTTGTGAACCCTTTCTAGATTATTACTCTTGAGAGAAAAACGCAAGTTATGACCGTGCAAAGTATAGATGTTTTTGATTAACCATTGGCGGGCATTCTGACTTAGAGGCATATCTTGTTAGTCTCATCACAGTTGCGGGACAGCGTCGGATTTACACCGAACTTTCCCCGTTACCTCTAATGGCTGCTCCCCACTAGAACCGAATAGTTGATTTGAGATTTGAACATAGACAGGACTTACGCAATTGTCACAATACACAGGTGGTGCGTGACACTTCAACCTTATTATTCCGTTAACAATCAAACAAAGTGTCACAGCACCCTACAAGAAAATATGCCAGTTGCGTAAGTCCTAATAGACTAGCACATTTTACACTCAACAGCTAATATTGCTGACCAAAATGATAATCATTATCATTTCTCGCTATTTATGTTACATTAGCTTTTATGCTTGTTTTTTACTTGTCAACCAACGTGCAAATAGAGAAATTTGTTGACTAATGAAAATCGAAAAATCCCCGAATCTCCTTTATTTATTTGTATTTTCTTGTTTTGCTCAACAATTTTAGTTTGTAAGGTAATAACCATAGAAATTTTATCCCTATTTTTTTTACTTTGATGTTTGTCAAACCTTGAGTGATTATCATTATCATTGCCCACTTACCATTTTTATTAAAACTATGCCAAGCAAAAAAATTCATGTCCGGGAATATAATGTCAAAGCACATGACCGAATTATCCATACCAGGGTTTACAACTTCATTTGTCAATACTGTCAAGAGATATCACAACGGGAGACTTATGCTACCGGATGTCCTAAATATGGAGATAAATGTAATGGAGTCGCGAGTAAGTGCTTGCGATCTAAAAAATAGTAGACATCTCTAAAAAAATAACCTGCATATTGTGTAACAAATGCTTTTACATCCTTTTCTAGAGGATGTCAAAGTAAAAGTATTAATCAAATATTTTTTATAATTATTAAAAATCTTTTTGGCGGGGTAACAAGAACTCCAAAATCTTAGCCAAAGAGGGATTGTTCGTGGCGTATTAGCGTAGCGTGTTAGCCCGCGCCTATGTCTACGACACGTAACCCGCAAGGTCCCGCAAGGTCATTACCTACGGTACTCTTACGCGCTTCTACCGCGTGTCTTCCTGGGCTTTGAATTAGAAGATAAATTTTCAGTTGTAAATAATCCCACTAGACTCGTTCAATGGCGCTCAGAAAGTCCAATTTGATGCTGTCAAACTTGTAGTTAGATAAAAAATGTCAGATCGCAGAGTGATAAAATCTGTGTCTTGGAAGCGATCGCCAAGACACCAAAATTAACTAATGCAACATCAAAGCAACTTCCTTCGCAAAATAAGTCAAAATCAAATCTGCACCAGCCCTTTTCATACTGGTCAAAGTTTCTAAAATCACCTTTTTCTCATCAATCCAACCCTGTTGTGCAGCAGCTTTAATCATGGCATATTCCCCACTGACGTTATACGCTGCGACGGGTAAATTTGTTTCTGCTTTTACCTGACAAATAATATCCATATATGCCAAAGCAGGTTTTACCATTACCATATCCGCACCTTCTGCAATATCTAACGCCACTTCCTTTAAAGCTTCTCTGGCGTTAGCTGCATCCATCTGATAAGTTTTCTTATCGCCAAATTTCGGTGCCGAATCCAAAGCATCCCGGAATGGTCCATAATAACTAGAAGCATATTTAGCAGAGTATGCCAAAATCCCTACGTGAAAACAACCTGCTGCATCTAAAGCTTTACGAATCGCACCGACTCTACCATCCATCATATCGGAAGGTGCGACAATATCTGCACCAGCTTCTGCTTGGGAAACTGCCATTTTCACCAACACTTCTACAGTGGGGTCATTTAAAATGACTCCATTATCATCAACAATACCGTCGTGACCTTGAGTACTGAAGGGGTCGAGGGCAACATCGGTAATTACAATTATATCTGGTACAGTTTTTTTAATCGCTTTGACAGTTGTTTGCACCAAACCGTCTGGATTGTAACTTTCAACGCCAAATTCGTCTTTTTTAGCTTCCGGAATCAAGGGAAATAGTGCGATCGCATTTATTCCCAATTGATAAACTTGTTGGATTTCCTTGAGTAATAAATCTAGAGTATAGCGGTAACATCCCGGCATGGAGGAGATTTCCACCTTTTGGTCTTCTCCCTCCATGACAAACATTGGATATATTAAGTCATCTACAGTGAGTTGAGTTTCTTGCACCATGCGACGCAAAGCTGGAGTACGACGCAAACGGCGAGGACGCTGAATTAAAACTTGAGCATCAGATTCCGATTCGGTGTTATTTGGGGTGGGGTTTTCTGACGACATGATGAAAAATAATGATTATCGAACAAAGACAATGATAATCGTTTTCGTGACATATTTTTTCGTGTTTTCTGCGAATATAGCAATTAAATAGCAAATAGCGAAAAACTAATTAGACCTAACAGTTGTTTTTTTAGCTCCAAAACCCTTGTTTACCCCGTAACGAACAGTCTTAAATTCGACTTGATTTGTATTGGGGTTGTAGAGAGTATAGGTCGCTTCTCCTGGGTTTCTCCCCACATTTCCTACACCTACGACCATACGGGGAGTAATATTGATAGTTTGGCTGGGTGTTTGACTATCGAGAGTTGTTACTCCAGTATCGATAGAACCAGCTTCTAAATTGTACTGAAAAGTTAGACCTGAACGACCGCAAAATAAATGATTTGCTTGCATTCGCGCCACCCGGTCTAAAATGACCACAGGAGAAGTTTCTGGAGTTAATTCTTCATCCACAGATACGGTTGTACCATGAATTAACAAAGAATCTAATTCAAAAAAACCAAAATCAAGGTTTCGCAACCACTCTACAGTAGGACGAGAAACATACTCCCACAGTCGTTTGACTGTTTCACCACCATATTTTTGTAACAAATCAGTAGGTTCTGAAGTTGCAGCCAAACCATGCAATATTAAACATTGCTCTTCCCACCATCCCTTACAAATAAGTGGTGCTAACTCTTCAGATTGTGACTTACGCAAACGTTCCACCAACTTTTCAGATTCAGGAGTCGGTCCAACCACATCTCCCAGAATATATAAAGCTTGTATATAACGACTTTGAG
The DNA here is from genome assembly GCF_030065675.1 of Mastigocoleus sp. MO_188.B34. Lineage (GTDB taxonomy): Bacteria > Cyanobacteriota > Cyanobacteriia > Cyanobacteriales > Nostocaceae > Mastigocoleus. The sequence goes on from NZ_JASJDK010000069.1 coordinate 10,116, forward strand.
GTTTAATATCCGCCATCACCGCCTCATAAGCCGTTAAATTACCTTCAATACCACTTAAAATTGCCCACTTCATAGTAATTTAGATTTTAGATTTTAGATTTTAGATTATGTAACTTATCACAATTACTTCCGATGCCAGCGAGTTTTGCCATTAGGTTGATCGATTAAATTTACTCCTACAGCTTGTAATTGATTACGAATAGAATCGGATAAAGCAAAGTTACGATTTTGACGTGCATCTTGTCGTTGCTCAATTAAAGCTAAAATTTCTTCATTACTAATTACTTCTAATGGGTTTTTATTTTCTGCTGGGGATAAAATTTCAAGTCCAAAAACCTTTGCTAATGTCACTAAAGTTTGCCACATTTGCTTTAACTGTTCTGAAGGAATTTCAGTATTACCTTGATGAGTAATTAAATTAGCATTCCGACGCAATTCTTTAGCTAGTTCAAATAATACAGCTAATCCCCCAGGTGTATTAAAATCATCATCCATTGCTACTTGAAAGCTATTTATCTGAGAATTTTGCAATTCAGTTTTTGGATTTAGATTTGTTTCCTTCCATCCCAATTGTTCGCCATACTGATGTCGGAATAACAAACCAGCTTTGAGAGTTTCCCAAGCATTCTGAGCGGAAGAAATAGCATCCTCTGTAAAATCCAAAGGCTTGCGGTAATGGGCTTGCAGTACAAATAATCTGATAACCATTGGGTCTATTGGTCGGTCAAGTAATTCTCTAATAGTCGTAAAATTACCTAGAGACTTGGACATTTTTTCACCATTCACAGTCACCATACCGTTATGCATCCAGTAATTAGCAAGCGGTTTACCCGTGACTACTTCTGATTGAGCGATTTCATTTTCATGATGGGGAAATACCAAATCACCACCACCACCATGAATATCAATGGTTTCTCCCAAATTAGCACGAATCATTGCCGAACATTCAATGTGCCATCCCGGTCTTCCCATTCCCCAAGGTGACTCCCAAGCGGGTTCTCCCGGTTTTGCTGCTTTCCACAAGGCAAAATCAGATGGTTTATGTTTCTTCTTTCCAGATAAGTCTTCTAAATCAACTCTACCACTTGCCCCAGCTTGCATGTCCTCTAAATGCTTACCAGAAAGTTTGCCATATTCAGAAAAGTTTTCTGTCTTGTAGTAAACATCTCCATTTACCGCATAAGCGTAGTCTTTTCGTTCTAATTCTGCAATCAACTGATGAATAGGGGTGATATTTTCAGTCACACGGGGATACTCAGATGCATCGATGACATTTAAGCGACGGATATCTTCAAAGTAAGCTTGAATGTACTTTTGAGAAACCTCTTCCATTGATGTATTCTCAGACTTAGCGCGATTAAGTATTTTGTCATCAATGTCGGTAAAGTTTTGCAGGTAACGCACTTCATAACCGCTAAATTCTAAATAGCGTCGCACCGTATCCCAAACAATATAAGACCTTGCATGACCCAGATGACAATAATCATACACCGTGACACCACAGCAGTACATTTTGACCTTTCCTGGTTCTAAAGGTTGAAAGGTTTCTTTAAGACGGGTGAGGGTATTGTATATTGTCAGAGCCATGTCAATTATCAGTTTTTTTATCAATAAATTTAGGAGGAAAAAGAAATTACAGTAGAAACACCCGCAGATGCTTCTACTGTTGAAGACACGCAAAAATCATTAGTGTTAACAATTCCTTGAATAGAATTAAATATTGGCTGCCATTTTACTCCACGAATATGCTTATGGCATTTATTTATTTGCTCGTCAGTTGCGCGGTCGCAGTGATTGACTACTATTTTATCGGCAAAGAATATTTGATTCGTAACTAAGTAACGTTCTGCATCTGTAGGTGGATAGTTTGCTGCATTAATTACTGTAATCGCTTCTTTCAAAAAAATACTTTCTGGAGAAAAAGATTGTCGAATTGTTCTGATAACCGGAATTGGATCGGTTTCGTGACCAGCTTCGATAAACAATTGCTGGCATTCAGTTTTTCCACTTTCTCTACCAACAAGTAAATCTTTAATTAACTGTTTTAAATCTTTGAGTCCAGTACAGCAGATACAACCACTAGCGAGTTCTGAAGAACCACTTTGTATATGTTCTACAGCAGTCCCAGTTTGATTACTCAGATGTTGAATTAAACTAGTTTTTCCACTACCCGCAAACCCCAAAATTAGGGTAGCAGGCAATGGCGAGTTTTGGTTGACCATTGCCTAAAATTATATATTAATGAAAATTAGCCTTGTGTCGAATCAAATTCATAAACTCCTCGCGAGTTTTTGCATCTTCAGCAAATACACCACGCATAGCACTGGTAACAGTCCAAGAACCAGGTTTTTGTACGCCACGCATTACCATACACATGTGACTAGCTTCTACAATAACTGCTACACCTTGGGGTTTGAGCAAACCTTGGAGCGCATCAGCTATTTGTAAAGTCAATCTTTCTTGTACTTGTAAACGTCTTGCGTACATTTCACAAATGCGGGCAATTTTTGATAATCCAATCACTTTCCCATTCGGAATATAAGCAACGTGAGCGCGACCAAGAATTGGTAGGATATGGTGTTCGCAGGAACTGAAAATATCAATATCTCTGACCAATACCATTTCATTGGCATCTTCTGTAAATACTGCACCATTTAACAGTTCGTCCAAAGACTCATGGTATCCCTTTGTCAAAAACTGTAAAGCTTTCACGACTCTTTTAGGAGTATCTTTGAGTCCTTCTCTATCTGGATCTTCTCCTAATCCAAGTAGCAAGGTTCTCACAGCCTGCGTCATTTCTTCATCTGTAACAGTTGGTCTATTTTGTGTAGACAAAGATGAAACAACTTGCTCGACAGAATTTAATTCGGGACGGAAAGATAAAGTCATTATTTTAACTTAATTGCTTTTTAGTCAACAATCATTACTTATTAGTTATTAGTTGATATTTACGAAAATAGACACAATAGAATATCACCCCCAGGGATTAGACAAATAAAATCTAACCGTAGAGTGTATCTACAGTTCTTCAACTAACTATGCAACAAGCAATAATTACTAACACTATTTAAATTATAGTAAACAATTGTTAAGTTGAGAATGAATTTCATTCCTATCCAAATTGCGACTAACTCTATTAATGGCTACAGTTGGGCGAGAGACACACTTCCACAGTCGTTTGACAGTTTTACCACCATATTTTTGTAAGAAATCAGTAGATTCTGAAGTTGCAGCTAAACTATGTAATATTAAACAATTCCCTACCTAGTACAAACATGAGTTGGGTCATCTGCGCGTTCTGCAAACTCTATTCCCCGCGCCAAACGCCAAGCAAAAATTGCGGGTAATCCCTTGTCAAGAATTGCTGCACAGGTTTTTTGATAATTGTAAGCAACTTCTCGTAATGTCACCTCTTGGGTGTCAGTGTCATAAATGACGTAAGTTGCATTTGGTCTTCCATGTCTTGGTTCTCCCACCGAACCTGCATTAATAATTTTTTTAAGGGTCGCAGTAAAACTTCTTTTCTCGGATAAATCTTTACTTTCAACTCGAACTTTTAAATGACCAGAATCTAAATTACGGAAGTAAGGTCGATGGGTGTGACCGCAAAAAAGTACATCAGCACCTGATGAAATTACCCGTTCTAAGGCTACAAATGCATCGAGTTCTGGTAATAAATATTCGTGGTTGCTGTGGGGACTTCCATGAGCAAAGGCTAAATTGTCCTCTTTGAGAATATGAGGTAACTGAGCTAAGAAATCACGGTTTTCTGATTTTATCTGTTTATTAGTCCATTCATGGGCAATAATACCGCGTTTTTCTGCTAATAAAGAAGGATAACTACAATCACAAGCATTCAAACCTTCAACGATATCTTCATCCCAACAACCAGCACAGGTGGGAATATTCAGAGAACGAATTTTTTCAACCACTTCATTGGGATAAGGACCATATCCAACTAAATCTCCCAAACAAAAGATTTTTTCGGCTTTGTGTTTTTCTATGTCTAATAACACAGCATCTAAAGCTTCAATATTGCCATGAAGACATGATATTACGGCTAGTTTCATGCTTGAATTCCCTCTAATAACATCTGCTTAACTTGTTGCTGATATTGCTTAATCAAAGAATCTGATAAACAACAATCAGATAAAGTTTGCTTCAAAGTTACTTCATCTAAGTTTTCTCCCACAACTTCAATACCACTAAAACGTTCTGGTCTACCTTCCAGGTGACGGGGTAGATTCAATTCCAAAAAATCTGTTTGGGGTATACCCGCAACAAAATCACAGTAAATGCTCCTACCGTCATTAACGTCAAAAATTGCTTTAGCGCGGGTAACGTTACCATAAGCACCGTGAGTTAATTCGTACCAAAACTCCTCTAAACTATCTTCATCAATTACTTGAGAATTAGTTCCTACTCGCCACAAATGGTTAGATGAATCGGTTTTAGCTGGTATCCCTGGAATGATTTCATCAGCCCAAGCATGATATTCAGAATCTTGGAGATGAGATGGCAAAACAGCTATGGAATGGTAGGGTAAACTATCTAGTATTTGTGTTAAGCTTTGCAACTCCAAGTAAAATCCTACTTCCATATAAACTGCTTTAGCTGTTGGAATCTGCTTAAGCAAATCCATTTCTTGACCATCTTCGAAAACTTGTATGCTAGGAAAATCAGCAGCTATAAGGTTTTTATCTATAGAAATATTACCAGTCCCGGGACTGAAGTAAATAATATGTTTATCTTCTACAGAGCTTGTATCTTGGATTTGTTGAGAAATCCAAGCAGTTTTTCCAGAACCAGCAGGACCTGCAACAACGGTAATTAGAGGTAAATTCATAGAAATTGGGTAATGGGAATGGGTAATTAAAAAAAGCAATTACCCATTTGCTTTAAAGGGGACAGAGAATAGGAAAACGCCTTAATCCGAAAGCGTAATGCTATATATATGAGTATTACTCCTAGATTGTGAATCCTGGATTGTGACTTTTAAATTTATACTAAACAATTATTCAGGTGGGAATATATTTCCTCACGGTTCAAGTCACGACCGATAAAAACTACTTGATTTTTGGGCGCAGTCATCCATTCATCAGCATCTAATTGATAGCGAGGACCACTGAGTTGAAATATGTGGCGTAGATCGCTCTCACTAAACCAAAGAATACCCTTTGCTCTAAATACATTTTGCGGCATTTCTTCACCGAGAAATGTTTCGAATTTATGGACATCAAAAGGTCGTTCACTTTGGAAAGAAATGGAAACGAATCCATCATTTTCTAAATGACCTGAGTGGTGATGGTGGTGATGGTGGTGATGTTCGTGGTCATGATCATGATGGTCATGGTCATGATGATCATGAGCGTGATGATCGTGAGTATCTTCTTCAATTAATGAAGAATACTCATCTTTGGGGGTTAAGTCCACATCTAAAATTAATGGCAAAGCTACTTTACCATAAGTTGTATGGAGAATTTTTGCACCCGCTTTAACTTCATAAACAAAACCTTCTAAATCCGCCAGTTTTTCTTTACTCGCAAGGTCAGTTTTATTCAGAAGAATAATATCTCCATAAGTTATCTGTTTTAAAGCAGCTTCACTTTGGAAATGTTCGCGATTAAAAGCTTCTGCATCAACAACAGTGAGGATAGAATCAATATTAGTTAAATCCCTCAGTTCTGTACCGAGAAATGTTAAAATAATTGGCAGTGGATCCGCTACACCTGTTGTTTCTATAACCATGTAATCAACACGGTCTTCCCTTTCTAAAACTCGATACACAGCATCAAGTAAACCATCATTGATAGTACAACAAATACAACCGTTGCTCAATTCCATCATGTCGTCATCTGTAGAGACGAGCAGTTGACTATCAATATTAATATCGCCAAATTCATTCACAAGTACGGCGACTTTCAAATCTTGTTTATTATTAAGAATCTGATTCAATAATGTGGTTTTACCACTACCTAAAAATCCTGTAATAATCGTAATAGGCATTCCCCGTTTAGGGATATCGGGAATTACTTCAGATTTGGGTACGGTGATTTGAGTCATATTTTCTCCTTTCAGAAAATATTTAGCAATATATTACGGCGTAGGAGAAAGCCTGTTTATAAAGGCGCACTACGCACTAATTAATTCTGTGCGATTAACCCTTGAGGATGGAGGTGGAATTTATAGTTTGGATATCTTTTTAGAAAAAACTCGATCCTTGCACCACCTCCTTTGCTCCAATTATTTTGAGATTGATTTAATGAGTTGCTCGCACTAAAATATAATGAGAATCGTTATCATATTAGCGCAAAAGTTATTTTTAGCAAGCTAAAGTATGAAGAAAAACCGCAATGAGTATTTTGTACAAAATTACATCACATTTCAATAAATCTTCATAATGAAAACTGGACTAACTAAATATCAAAAGAAGATTATCAAATTGCTAGAAAAGCTTGATACTCAGATTTCTGCTCAAAATTTGTATATTAAATTGCGTTCTTCTAATCCACACGTGGGTTTAGCTACGGTGTATCGTTCCCTAGAAGCATTAAAAAAATGTGGCTTAGTACAAAGCCGTACAAAATTGAATGGTGAATCCCTTTACAGTTTGGTAGATCGGGATCTACATTATGTCACCTGCGTAGATTGTGGTGACTCAATTCCTTTAGATTTTTGTCCGATTAAGGAACTAGAAGGTCGAATATATCAATCCTTACCATTCAAAGTTTTTTATCATACCTTGGAATTTTACGGTTTGTGTCCTCTGTGTTCCCAGGAGAGGGAAAAAAATAAATATCCCCAACATCTATAGCACTTACGTCTCGTTCTAAATTAACCTTTTCTTAATTCAGTAATAGTGTTCGGTAGTATGGTACCAATAGTAGCAAAGTTCATTTTCTAGGTACTTTTAACCTCTCGATAACGCCTGTAGGGGGTTCTGTGAAAGGAGTCTTATACATATAGTATAGGGTCAAGCCTACAAATAAACCAAACATGCTCAGATAATTTAGATACCACCTCATTCTGTGTACCTCAAAATGGACTTGTTGTTTTTAAAGATAATGATTATCATAATATCTTTGTTCAAAGAATAATTTTTTGTCTAGGAAGTTTTATGCAACTCACCGATTCTAATAGTTCCTATGGTGACGAACTTGTAATTGCTTTAATGGGTAAAGGTGGTACAGGTAAAACTTTTACCTCTCTGGGTATGATTCAAGCTTTGAGAAGTTTAGGAAAATCCTTGATAGTTGCAGATGCAGATCCAAATCGATCTCTCTCGCGCTATCTTGCTTCTCATTATCTAGAAAATGCGGAAGAAGAACTCAAAAATTTACCCTTGATGACTCAAGCAGAGAAGGATTTCTATGAGTTTCAGGGACTCAGTCCAGAGATAATTTACCGCGATTTTTACAGTTATCCCCTAGATCGAGTTCAAAAATTTTCTATTAATCCTGCTGACTGGTTCACTCAAAAGTATGTAAGATATGTGACTGATGGACTAGGTTTAATGTCAGTTGGGACTAGTGCATTGCACAAGGAAGAACTTTACTCGACTCGTTGTTCTCATGCGACGCTCAATCCACTAAAATCTTGGTTAGCGTTATGTACAAATGGGGTTGTGGTTGTTGACTGTGGAGGAGGAGAAGACGCTGGTAGATTTGGTTTACCTATAGGTGCCCATGTGGTAGTAGTAGTAGTAGAGGCGACTCCTGATTCTGTAGCAATTTCTGAGGATATCCGGGCGATTGACGAAGAATTGCAGATTCCCGTAGTTTATGTGTTGAACAAATGTCTAAATCAGTTCCCAGAAGTTGAGGCTTTTGAGTCCCAAAACAGTGACAAAATTATTGGTACAATACCCTTTATACCTTCTGTTTACGGGAAAAATCCTCTCGAGCTCAAAGATGAAATTGGAAAAGACATTTTCAGCGGAATTATTGATAAAATTCTCGTAAGGGAATTGAGTTCCCCCACACAAAGATGGGAACGAGTGCTCAGATGGAAAGAAAATTTGCAGAAACAACAACAACTTAAGCAAGTTAAAGCATTAAGTTCGGTTTCTTAGATTTTTTAAGGTTGGGGTGATGTTTTAAAAGAGAGCTTCAACCTCTTCAATAACTCTGTCAATAAACAAAATTCCATCAAGATGATCGATCTCATGTTGAATCAGAATAGACAACATACCATCAGCGCGAATAGAAAGAGGATAACCGTTTCTATCTACACCCTTTAGCTGTATTCGCTCGAATCTCTTTGCTATTCCCCGTTGTTGAGGAATGCTTAAACATCCCTCAGGTGAATCAATTAAACACTCCTTGCACTTTATTTCTGGATTCGCAACACACAAAATATTATTAGGCTGATATTCCTGATTTTTTCTACCTAATATACGTTGACGATTAAGAACAAAAACTCTTTGTAAAACTCCAATTTGAGGCGCAGCCAAACCCATCGAATCTTGTTGAAGCATTGTTTCAATTAAGTCATTTACCAAAGTTTGAAATTCTGAATCAAATTTTGTCACCCTTGTTGAATTTTTTCTAAGCAATGAATTGGGATACTCTATGATATTTTGAATCGCCATAACAAATTTACTCTTGATAAAACAGCAAAATTTATATATATAACCAGAAGCAATTTATTTTTTTAATTAATTTTATTAGCAAATGAAAAAATATTTTTTCTTACCATTTATTATCCGGACAATTAGAAGCTTCAAGATTAGCTTTGACCATCATAAAGCAACCACAGAGAGTACAACGCTTTTCTTCTGCATTAAACTTATCGCAAGTTGCACATATTCCTAATCTGTAATCTACAGTCTCTTTTTGAGCAAGAACTCGATCGCCACATAATCCTTGCTTTGCAGTTTTGTATGCCTCAGACAACAAATTTTTGAGCATTTTAGATTGACTGGGATAACTAGATTGTGATGATTTAAACATTATGAAAATCCAACTATTTAAACTAATTTAAATTTATCATGGTGCTCAGAGAAAAATATAATTGATTATTAAAGTTTTATCATATAAAAAATCAATTATAAAAATGTAATGGAAAAGTAAGAAAACCTGAAGAATAAATATATGCTCTTCAGGAAACTCAAATTATTTTGTTTGATGACTAGTGTTCAATAAGTACTTAACCAACCAAGAATTTGGTTACAGGTGTAAATTTAAAGAACGCATACTCATACCATATCGTCCAAATAAAATCTCTAATCCAGGTAGTCCGCATTTCGGGGCGAATTTGATATTCAAAAGAGGTATCCGTAGCTCCAACCCTAGCCATTGCATGGTTGCATCCACAACCATGTTCCTGGAAAAATCCATGTTTGGAAGAAATACTTTGCACCATTAACTGAATAGGGAATACCTTTTGTCCGTGCAAAGAAGCATCCCAAGCACGAGCATTCTTTCTGTCTTCTTCAGAAAACCTCAATGGACGCACTTCTGAAACATCTTCTCTGTAGATGGGAGCGAGGTGTACTCGATAAAAAGAAGCTGGGAGATCGTATCCAAACTCTGCAAAAAGAGCTTTACCAATTTCTACAATTTTCTGACGTTCGGCGTAATCTTCACCGGGAGGAAGCTCTTTTTCTATCGAATCAAAGTTAGGATACTGGTCGACTTTAAAGTCTTCACCATAAAAATCGAGAGCTTCCCAAGCAAGTTTGCCAAATATTTCACAAAAAGCAGGCTTTAAGTGTTCTAAACTTTCTGAGTCATTGAATAGATCTACATCCCCACGAGACATTTTGTGAAGAAATAGTTGCGCCATCTTCACGTATGATTCCGGGTCAGAAAGTTTTGTGTTAGACTTCCCTAAGTAAATATCTTGCCAAGACTGAGGAAGCTGATTCACTGGTATTGCTTGTTCCCCTGCGATCGCGGATATACTATTTGATGAAGCTAAAGTTTCTCCTATACTTGGGGAATAATTGGATATGTCTTCCTTCGCAACAGCTTTCTCAACGAGATTTTCACTAAAATTTAGCGACATTTTATCTCCTTTTTGAGTGAAATATTCAGGCATGAATTAACTGCCTAAAATAATGATTATCATTATTACTTAAGTATTTGCTCTTATTGAAGAATATTTTAAGATTATGACATCGTGAAGGCTATCTCTGATCTTTACCCGATAACGAAATAACACAACACCGCTTTTATAAATCTTACTTGCACTCCGCGAGTTACATGAAAATTATATTTCTGCTTACACTTGCAGTAACTTTACATCCTTCAGAATCAGTGGTTCTGGATTGATGGTGAAGATAAGGTTTTGTCAGATATTTGATATATATTAAGGTGCATTCCCGCGATCGCGATCATGCACCCTAGAGACTAGAATAGAAAGATATCACGCTTATGTCATTTAAAAGACATCTCCAGAAATGAGATATCACCCCTGACTACATAAGGCTTTTATATTCTTTTTCGGAGATGTCTAAAGTAATTTCTTTTTTGTGTTAGTGTTTGTGAACACCAGCCACATCCAAAACAACTTGATAAAATTCAGCTTCACATGATTTTTCAGTATCCTTGATAGTCCCCTGTAACTGAACCACTTCGTAACTGACAAATTTTAAGTCTTGATGAAACTTTCCTTTCTTTAACTCTTTAATACCTTGTTTGACTGCATCATCAAAACTGTTATCTGAAGAAGCAATAATCCGAATGACATCTTGGTGGACGTTTTCTTTAGAACCGTGCATTTGTAGGCTCCTTAAATATTGATTATTTTTTCGTATGATTGTGGTTTTTCATAGTGGTGAGCAATATTAACTTATGCACTTATGTAATTTAATCTCTTCTAATTTAAAGTTTCTCTGATTCTCAATTTTTAATCTCTCAATTTTTAAGCTTTCAACTTCAAGCCTTAAGTTTTCATTTTCCATCTTTAATTTTGTATTCTCCTCTCTAATCTCTTCAATCTCACTTTTCTTACTCAAAGCCTGATTAATCGCCAATTTCCGCATATCTAAGGAAAACCAACGCTGATAAGTTTGAGTATGAACTTGCACGCTATGTCCTAAATTATCCGCTGCAGCTTTAATTGGAACTCCCAAAATATGGGCTCGAATCGCCCAAGCATGACGCAGATCGTAGGGTTTAAAATCTAGTCCAATTTTTCGGAACCACCAACTAATTCTTTGAGTTAAACCAGTTATCTCTGCATGGTTCTTTTTATCTTTACTGGCGATCGCTAGCATCTCTAAATATTGAGGATTTCTTAAGTCAAAATCTATAATCCATTTTCGATGTAAGGGTAATACTTGTCTTCCTCCTGTTTTACAGTTTTTATCTACTTTCCATGTCAAGTCTGCATTCTCTTTACTTAGCCACCAGTCAATATTGGGATTAATAAATAATTCTCGGGGACGCAAGCCGAAAACTGCTAACATTCCATAGCTCCATCGCCATAATTTCCAACTATCCTGAACATTTTGATTAACTTGTTTTCCCCTGCTTTCGAGATAATCAGTAAATTTGATAAATCCTGCTGATATCTCTGCATCAGAGGGTATATTCCGGGAATTACTCTCGGGCTTTTTAGAATAGTTAGATAAATCTATTTCAATTTTGAATGTCGTGCAAAATGCAGATATCGCTCTTACTGCATTATACCTAGCCCATTCTTTATCTACTCTTGCAACTGAGTTAATCAAGTTTTCTGGAGTTGCTAAATCATTAGGGTTAGTAAAACGCTTGGTTCGGAAAAGATAATAGAAAAAAGTATGTTCGCTTTTAATTGTACGTTTGTGAGTTTTAAAATACTCTTCTTCAAATCTTTTAAGTAATTCTCCAATTGTTTTAAAATCTAAATCTTTTTTGCTGGCTTTTTTACCTAGATATTTATCATTCCACGTAAAAGTTCGGCGAGCAATTAACCTTCCCAACTCATATGCTTCTTCCTCCGCTGTTTTGAGTCCATCAAAATTGCTGGGAATATTCAAACTGATGTTATATTGCTTGTTTCCCGTACCCTTTGTGTTTTTATCTCCTGGTTTAAGAGGTAAAGTCGCTCGTAATTGCAGACTTCCATTAGACTCTCTAATGGTGACTTTTGTTTTTGCAGACTTCAAACGTTGATTTACTAGCTCTAATTCTAGTTGCAGTTTAGTGTTCATGTTCTTTCTTTACTGTGGCGATAACGTAGTTGCGTTGAAGGGCTAATTGTGTAAACTTAAAATGAATCAAAAATCCGTGGCTATTATATAAAATAGGTTTTACATTTATTTTTCTTATGAATCGCAGCTAAAGACGTGACATGTAACGTCTCTACAAGGATTATGTAAGTCCCTAGATACATCCATGCATCGCTGTTTCTCTAGCCTAGATTTAGTCTAAAAATCAATGTGTTATCAGTAAACAATAGCGATCACTGATTTTGTCAATCCAGAACACTTAATGACAAAAAATTATTAAAGCATCATAAGGATTACTCCGGTCCTTACCACGGTTATGATGGTTTCGCTATCTTTGCTCGTGACATGGATCTAGCAATCAACAACCCATCTTGGAAATTGATTGGTGCTCCTTGGAAGAAAGAAAAAGTTGCTGCTAAAGCTGCTTAGTAAATAGAGTACAAACTCGACCAACAAATTAGTTTGATTAGTTAAATCAGAGAGGGAGGACAAGGAATAATGGAATTCAAAATTCATAATTCAGGAGTGCAAAGTTTTGAATTTTAAATTTTGGGTTTTGAATTTCCTTGTCTTTCTTCTCTCTTTACCTCGCCTTACAGATTACTTACCCATTACTCATTAAGCCACGGGAGACACAAAATGCCTCAGAATCCAGAAAAGATTCAAGACCACGTAGAACTATTTCACCAACCTGAGTATAAAGAGCTATTCGAAAGAAAGAGAGAATTTGAAAAAGGACACAGTCAAGAAGAAATTGATCGGGTTGCTGAATGGACAAAGTCTTGGGAATATCGTGAAAAGAACTTTGCTCGCGAAACTTTAACAGTTAACCCCGCTAAAGGTTGTCAGCCTTTAGGTGCAATCTATGCTGCTGCTGGATTTGAAGGTACCTTACCTTTTGTTCAAGGTTCTCAAGGTTGTGTGGCTTACTTCCGTACCCACCTTACCCGTCACTTTAAAGAACCATTCTCCGCAGTATCTTCTTCCATGACTGAAGACGCAGCGGTTTTCGGTGGTCTTAACAATATGATTGATGGCTTGACCAACGCTTATACCTTGTACAAGCCCAAAATGATTGCTGTTTCCACCACCTGTATGGCTGAGGTTATTGGTGATGACTTAGGTGCATTCATCGGTAACGCCAAGAATGCTGGTGCAATTCCTGAAGATTATCCCGTACCTTTTGCTCATACTCCTAGCTTTGTTGGTTCCCATATCACTGGATATGACAACATGCTCAAGAGCATTCTTGCTAACTTAAGTGAAGGTAAAAAAGGTAAGAGCAACGGTAAGATTAACTTGATTCCTGGTTTTGATACCTATGTTGGTAACCTCCGGGAAATCAAACGTATTGCTGAATTAATGGGTATTGACTATACCTTATTAGCAGATAACTCTGACTATGTTGATTCACCCAACGACGGTCACTTCAACATGTACCAAAAGGGTACAAAGTTAGAAGATGCTGCTGATGCTTGTAATGCTAAGGCTACCGTTTCCTTACAAAAACACTCTACCACTAAAACTTGCGACTTCATTAGCAAGACATGGAAACAAGAAGTTAAAATTGCTAGTCCTTGGGGTATTCGCGGTACCGATGAGTTCTTAATGCAACTCAGCGAATTAACAGGTAAACCCATCCCTGCAGAATTAGAAGAAGAACGTGGTCGTGCTGTTGACGCCATGACTGACTCCCATGCATGGCTCCATGGTAAGCGCTTCGCTATCTACGGTGACCCCGATTTAGTATACGGTGTAACCAGCTTCTTAATGGAGTTGGGTGCTGAACCTGTACACGTATTGGTTCATAACACCAATAAAGAATTTGAAAAAGATATGCAAGAGTTACTCGATTCTTGCGAATACGGTAAAGGTGCAACCATCTGGGGCGGAAAAGACTTGTGGCACATGCGCTCCTTGTTGTTCACCGAACCTGTAGACTTTATGATTGGTAACTCCTACGGTAAGTATCTAGAGCGTGATACCAAGACTCCTCTAATCAGAATTGGTTATCCAATCATGGATCGTCACAACTTACATCGTTATTCAACTATCGGTTACCAAGGTACAATTAACCTCTTGACCTGGGTTGTTAACGCGATCTTCGAAGAAATTGACCGCAACACCAACATTCCTTCTAAGACCGATATTTCTTTCGACTTGATTCGTTAGGAATTAAGTTAAATCCTACTCGCGGCGTGTCGTTTGAGGAAAAGGAAAAGGTCGCAAATAAAAATTAAGACTAATAAAAATTAAAAATTTATTTGCAAAATCCTTTTTCCTTTCTCCTTTTTTCTAATCTTAAGGCAGAGTAGACAACTGCCTTATTTTAGTTAACTGCTAACAGTAAAAAAACGATTAAATTGTGACTATATTATTTAACGGCGAACAACTTCCATCGAGCACTTTTATAAAGAAATGAATACTACCCAAATTAAAATCAACGAGCTGCTCAATGAGCCAGGATGCGAACATAATCATCATAAAAACGAACAACAAAAAAATAAAGCTTGTAAGCAACAAGCCCAACCAGGTGCTGCTCAAGGAGGTTGTTCCTTTGATGGTTCCATGATTACCCTGGTACCAATTACCGATGTGGCTCATCTGGTTCACGGACCTATCGCCTGTGCTGGGAATTCCTGGGGAAGTCGCGGTAGTCTTTCTTCTGGTCCCATGCTTTATAAAAAAGGCTTTACCACAGATTTAAGTGAAAATGATGTAATCTTTGGGGGAGAAAAAAAGCTTTATAAAGCAATTCACGAAATTCATAAAAACTATAATCCAGCTGCTATTTTCGTTTACTCTACCTGTGTCACAGCATTAATTGGTGAGGATTTAGATGCTGTTTGTAAGGTCGCGACAAAAAAGATTGGTATCCCAATCATTCCAGTAAATTCCCCTGGTTTTGTTGGTAGCAAAAACTTAGGAAACCGTTTGGGTGGTGAAGCTTTATTGCAGCATGTAATCGGTACTGCAGAACCGGAATTTACCACACCCTATGATATTAATCTCATTGGTGAATACAATATCGCTGGTGAGATGTGGAACGTTTTACCCTTATTTGAAAAACTTGGCATTCGAGTTTTAGCAAAAATGACAGGTGATGCTCGCTATAAAGAAATTTGTCAAGCTCACCGAGCAAAATTGAATGTGATGATTTGCTCTAAAGCCTTGGTAAATGTAGCGAGAAAAATGGAGGAGCGCTACGGTATCCCTTATATTGAAGAATCTTTTTATGGTATTGAAGATATAAATAGATGCTTGCGTAATATTGCGGCGAAGTTGGGAGATTCTCTATTAAAAGAGCGTACCGAACAACTAATTGCCGAAGAAACCGCTAAATTAGATATTGAATTAGCTCCTTTTCGTGATCGCCTCAAGGGTAAGCGAGTTGTTCTTTACACTGGTGGTGTTAAGAGTTGGTCAATTGTTTCTGCTGCAAAAGACTTGGGAATGGAGGTAGTTGCTACCAGTACGAAGAAAAGTACGGAAGAAGACAAAGCAAGAATTAAAGAATTACTAGGCAAAGATGGTATTACCCTAGAAAAAGGTAATCCTCAAGAAATTCTCCGCATCATTCGCGAAACTCAAGCTGATATGCTAATCGCTGGTGGTCGAAATCAATACACAGCTCTTAAAGCCAGAATCCCATTTTTAGATATCAACCAAGAACGACATCATGCTTATGCAGGGTATCAAGGTATGATCGAAATGGCACAGGAAATAGACGAGGCTCTCTATAGTCCCATATGGGAACAAGTACGTAAACCTGCGCCTTGGGATGTAGAAATAGTTTAAGGAAGAAGAAGTCAGGAGTCAGAATTCAGAACAGACAACGTCTTGACAGACAAGCAGAAGTCAGAAGTAAAAATTCTGGAGTTAGAAACTAGAATTTCAGTTCAGTAATTAATTTACCTCCCTATCTTCCCTATCTCCCACCTTTCCCTTATCTCACCATCTCCCCTCACTCACTCATTTCAAGAAATAAAAATGGCTACCGTCATTACTCCTAATAAACCAGTTATTGTCAATCCCCTCAAACAAAGTCAAACTTTGGGTGCAGTTTTAGCCTTCTTGGGTTTAAAAGGCATGATACCGTTATTACATGGTTCCCAAGGCTGTACAGCTTTTGCAAAAGTTATACTCGTACGACATTTTCGCGAAGCAATTCCTCTTTCCACCACAGCGATGACAGAAGTCACCACAATTTTGGGTGGGGAAGATAATGTCGAGCAAGCCATTTTGACTTTAGTGGAAAAAGTAGAACCAGAAATTATTGGTTTGTGTACCACAGGACTGACAGAAACTAGAGGAGACGACATGGATGGTATCCTCAAAGATTTTCGTAAGTCCCATCCCGAACTAAAAGAATTACCAATCATCCTAGTTTCTTCACCGGATTTTAAAGGTGCATTACAGGATGGTTATGCTGCAGCTGTTGAAAGTACCTTGAAAGAACTTCCAGTTGCTGGAGAAACTCGCCCGTCTCAAATTACAATATTAGTGAGTTCGGCATTTACTCCAGGAGATATACAGCAAATCAAAGAAATCGTCTCTGCTTTTGGACTGATACCAGTTGTCGTACCTGACCTTTCCGCTTCACTTGACGGTCATCTCGATGAATCCTACAGTCCAATCACAGGTGGTGGAACCACATTAACACAACTGCGAAAAATCGGGAGTTCTGCTTTTACTTTAGCTTTGGGTGAAAGCATGAGGGGTGGAGCAGAGATTTTAGAAGAAGCTTTTGCAATACCTTATGAGGTATTTACAGAGTTAACAGGACTTGAAGCAGTAGATCATTTTCTCCAAGCATTAGTTGATATTAGCGGTAATCCCGTTCCCGAAAAATATCGGCGTCAACGTCGTCAGCTCCAAGATGCGATGCTAGATACTCACTTTTTCTTTGGTCGTAAGCGAGTTGCTCTAGCTTTAGAACCAGATTTATTGTGGTCAACAGCCTGTTTTTTCCAGTCTATGGGAACTGAAATTCATTCAGCAGTAACAACAACACGCTCCCCCTTATTAGAAAAAATATCTACAGAACAAGTAGTTATAGGTGACTTTGAAGACTTTGAAAAATCAGCTGTTGGTTCGGATTTATTAGTTTCTAATTCCCATGCAGCTAACATTGCAAAAAATTTAAGAATCCCTTTATATCGTCAAGGTCTACCAATTTATGACCGCTTAGGTGTTGGTCAATATACCAAAGTTGGTTATTTCGGAACAATGCAAATTTTATTTGAAATTGGTAATCTCTTCTTAAAAGTAGAGGAAGCCAAAAGTAATTATTTAAATGGGTAAAAAAACAGTTAGCTACTAAATGGTAAATCGTCAATGGTAACTGTTAACAACTCCCAAACAGGATGGAGGAAGAAAGTGAAAATAGCTTTTACTACGAGCGATCGGGTGCATGTTAATGCTCACTTTGGTTGGGCAAAAATGATTGATGTTTACGAAATATCTGATGAGGGATATTCATTTCTGGAAACATTAAAGTTTGAGGGAAATCTCAAACAAGATGGAAATGAAGATAAATTAGTACCCAAGTTAGATGCACTTGTTGATTGTACTATCCTCTATGTTTCCGCCATCGGTGGGAGTGCTGCTGCTCGTTTAATTAAAAAAGGTGTAACTCCTGTCAAAGCACGCTCAGATGACGAAGAAATTAAAGAAATACTTAATAGGTTAGTTGAAACCTTAAAAGGTAATCCTCCACCTTGGTTGCGTAAAGCACTTAAAAAGACAAAACGCAATATTGAAGAAGAATTAGAAGAGGAAGCAACTTTATGAGTTCAGTGAATAGTACTAATGGAACTGCTCAAAACCAAGTTATTAATAGTCCTTTTCTTAAGGCAATAGTGCAACAAATTCGCGGTCAAGATGCCTATGGAGTTTACCGAAATTGGTCAGATGAATTAGTGCTTAAACCTTTTATTGTTAGCAAGCAGAAAAAACGAGAAATTTCTGTTCAAGATCAGGTTGACCCAATAACTCAGGGGAGAATTATCGCTTTTTACCGAGCTATTGCGGCTAGAATCGAACAAGAAACAGGTTTATTATCTCAAGTTGTAGTTGACTTAAGTCATGAAGGATTCGGCTGGGCACTAGTATTTGCTGGTCGTCTTTTATTAGTTGTAAAAACTTTACGTGATGCCCATAGATTTGGATTTGAATCTTTGGAAAAATTATCTGAAGAAGGAGAAAAACTAGTCACAAAAGGTGTTGAATTAGCACAAAAATTTCCAGAAGTTGGAAAATCATAAGTATTTATATCTCATGATTAGTAGATTTTACACTCAATTTGATCGATTACAAAGAATGAGTGAGAAATCTTAAGTTACATATTGTAATTTACAAGTTATGAGTTATTGATTATGAGTTTTGAACTATTAATTAATCATAATTGTGTAATAAAAATAATTAGTTAACAATTCAAAGCTCATAATTCAAAACTTATAACTCAATATTGCAACTTAAATATTGCAACTTACTTTAACTCAAAATTTTTGATTTAAATTGTTTGATATCAAAACACTTAAATAGAAGTGAAAACATTTGAAATCCAAATATTTAAATCCCAAATATTTGAGTCTAAAATGTGTTAACTAGGACGCCTATGACTAAAGCTGGAGAACCAATAAATATTGAGGAGTTAAAAACAAAAATAAAACGCCTCAATAGTAAAGCAGGTCAAATGAAAATGGACTTGCACGATATAGCAGAAGGATTACCAACAGATAACGATAAATTAATGGGTGTTGCCGAAGCTACTCATAAAATATATTGTCAGTTAGCCGAACTCAAGCAACAACTCAAACAATTGGAGAAAAGCAAATGAGTTGGGATTATGAAAAGTTCGTTCAGCTTTCTGATGCAGAGGAGTATTTTGAATTTTTTCAACTCCCTTACGATCAAAAAGTAATTAATGTAAATCGTTTACATATTTTGAAAAAATTCTCAGAATTTATTCAACAAATTGATGAGAATAATCCCGAACTTAGTAATTCGGACAAACTAAGTATATATCGTGATGCCCTAGAACAGGCATATCAAATATTTCTAGATTCAACACCTCTTGAACAAAAGCTGTTCAAAGTGTTTAAACAAAAGCCAAAAAATGTAATCACGCTGACAGAACTGTCTTCTGATTAGGAGGTACAAAGTGGTAGACTTAACGCCTACCGAGTTAGAACGTTATCGTCGCCAAATGACACTCCCTAACTTTGGCGAACTAGCACAAAAGCGCCTGAAATCAGCAACGGTTCTGGTAACAGGTGTGGGAGGATTGGGTGGAACCGCAGCACTTTATCTCGCGGTAGCAGGTGTTGGAAAGCTGATTCTGGTTCGGGGTGGCGACTTACGCTTGGATGACATGAATCGTCAAATTTTGATGAGTCACGATTGGGTTGGTAAACCAAGAGTTACCAAAGCAAAAGAAACTTTACAAGCCATTAATCCCGACGTCCAAATAGAAGCAGTTTCTGACTATATCACCCCAGAAAATGTAGATTCTTTGGTGCAATCTGCTGATATGGCTCTCGACTGCGCTCACAACTTTACCGAACGGAATCTATTAAATGAAGCTTGTGTGCGTTGGCGAAAACCGATGGTAGAAGCAGCAATGGACAGTATGGAAGCTTACTTAACCACAATTATTCCTGGTGTAACTCCTTGTTTGTCTTGTCTGTTTCCAGAAAAACCTGATTGGGATAGACGCGCTTTTTCAGTGATTGGCGCAGTATCTGGAACTTTAGCCTGTCTTACAGCTTTGGAAGCAATCAAACTTATAACTGGTTTTTCCCAACCTTTATTATCACAATTACTCACCATTGATTTATCTCGGATGGAATTTGCTAAGCGTCGTTCTTATCGTGATCGCTCCTGTCAGGTATGCGGTAATAATGCACCTTGGAGATATTTACATTCCGAGGAAGAAACCACCAGCAAGTGTACTTAAATAAATATATTTGTTGTGGGAGTAACTACTTGTTCAAACTCAACTTACAAAGAGCCTCCATCGGTTTGAAGTTATTGGACTGAATTAACCGAGTTACATAAAGTCACTAAGTTGAAGCAATTAAGTGGAAATAGTTGGAGTGAATTAGTTGAAATAAGGTTTACTTTTAAGTTTGCTTGCAAACAATTGCTAACATCTCCCCAAATACGAAATTAAAATTTGTACCTGCGATTGTAATTCATAATCCTTATCCTTGAAGTGGTAAATATCCAATGACTGTTACTCTGACTGAAAAAGCACAATCGCGTTTGCAGTCATTTCTGCAAACTTCTAACACCAATGCCCAAACATCAAAGGGTATCCGTGTTTGGGTGAATAATGGTGGTTGTAGTGGCTATGAATATCAAATGGAAGTTACTAGCTCTCCTCAACCAGAAGATTTGGTTATCCAGCAAGGACAGGTAGTAGTTTATGTTGATGCAAACAGCGCACCGTTATTAGAAGGGGTAATCATCGATTTTGTAGATGGGGTGATGGAAGGTGGTTTTAAATTTACCAACCCAAATGCAAGCGATACCTGTGGCTGTGGAAAATCATTTAAAACAGGAGATTGTTCTTCTAACGGAGTACCTTGTAGCTAAAGCTATTTCTCTACAATTCAAGTAGTACTCCCAAAATACCAAGATTGATTGTCTATTTAGACTATTCAATAATTAGCTTTACTGTACTAGAAAAAGTGAGCATAATTATTCCTCACAATTCTTTTTGATAGTACATCACAGCTATATGTGCGCTCACTGCAATCAAAGCGAAGAAGGAAAACAAGATTAATTAACACTATTGGAAATAGTGAGCTTAATTTCCTAAATCTATTCAAGCAAACACTATCTAATTCGAGGAGAACTCATTAATGGCTACTTACCAAGTTAGATTAATCAACAAAAAAGAAGACCTTGACACCACCATTGAAGTTGATGAAGAAACTACCATTCTAGATGCAGCCGAAGAAAGTGGTATTGAATTACCCTTCTCTTGTCATTCTGGCTCTTGCTCTAGTTGTGTAGGTAAAGTAGTCGAAGGTGAAATCGATCAGTCCGATCAAATTTTTCTCGATGACGAACAGGTAGAAAAAGGATTTGCTCTTCTATGCGTTACATATCCTCGTTCTAACTGTACAGTTAAGACTCATCAAGAGCCTTATCTCATCTAAGTGAGTTTGTGCTCTGAGGCTATAAAAGCTTAAATGTATTTTTTCTGGAATCTTTCTAGAGTATTTCTGAAATTTTCCTAAAAATATTTCTCAGTCATGGCTTGTGTAATAGGCTATGACTTTTTTTGCTATTAATTACTCACTTGTCAATAAAAAAATTATGTATTTATGAGCATTTTTATCATGAAAAAAATCTATTATTTATGATTTACTTTCAAAAAAATCTTTTTTTATATCTAATACCTTATTAATCTTTAAATAGTAATTTATTTAATGTTTTTGTCATATATTGTAGAGCTTTGGAAGAAAACATAAACGTTTGACGTGTTGGACATTTCATCAATGCTAATATGTATTTGCGCTTAAATGTTGTGATTTGTAATTGAAGAATACGTAGTTCACAGGGGTATTAAATATATACATTATGGATGAGTTTTGATTTGATTTACGAATTAGTGTATTTGCTTATTCATTAAATTGATAAAAATAAAATATTTGTAAATACACATGGCTAATCTATTGGTAATATTCGGATTATTTTTAGATTAATCAGTTCGGCAAAATACTCAAAATAATGTATATATCTCATGAGTAAATTTAGAGCAATCATAACTTTTTAGCTTTAATTAATTTCCTTACTTGCTGTCCAATAATGAGAGGGTTCAGACTATGAAAGCTAAAGATATTATGACTTTAAATGTTGCTACAGTTCGTTCTTCTGCGACTGTAGCAGAAGCAGTTAAATTAATGAGACTCAAACAATTAAGATCCTTAATTGTTGAACCTAGAACTTCTGATGATGCTTACGGTATAGTTACCGAAACTGATATTGGTTCTAAAGTGATTGCTCTTGGGAAAGACCCCAAGGAAGTACACATTTATGAAATAATGTCTAAACCTTGCATTGTTGTTAACCCAGATTTAGAGGTGGAATACATAGCACGTCTTTTCGCAACTACTGGAATTTGGCGCGCACCAGTGATTCAAGGTGAGATACAAGGAGTTGTCTCTATTACCGATATCATTACCAAGAGCAATATTTTTGAAAAACCAAAATTAACTCACTTATTAGCAGAACTAGAAAAAGCTATCTTGAAAGCTCGTTCAACTGCTACCAGCAAAGGAATAGAGTCAAAAGAAGCTATCGAAGCTTGGGATTTAGTAGATGAGATCCAAGCTGAAGCATGTTTCCATGGAGCACCAAAACCTGAAATATCAGCTAGAAATAAATTCCAGCAAGAAAAGGAACGAGAACTAGTAAAAACAAATTAGATTTTCTCCTCCTCAAAATAAATTGAGTTGATTGGAGAGAGGTTTAAATTCCTTATTGTCCCAAAAATAATTTTTATAAATGTTGCTTAAATCAAAAGGAGATTTTACTTTAGTTTAAGCAACATTTTTGTACTGCTGTTTTATTCTAAAAGCTGCTTAATCATCAATTTAATGAATATATTATCTACTATCCAAAGGACTTATATTCAATTAGTAAGATAAAAAGTTAAATAAAATACAGTTAGGTTATTTCCCAGATATCAGTAATACGTGATAAAGAAAAAACTTACAAGACTGGCATAATAAAAATTTATTTATACTAAGAAGCATTATTCATAGAATAATGTAATCTGTTGCTCTAGACTACTCAATTTTGTAGTAATAAAATAACAAAAAGTATCCTAGTATCCTAATTGCCGTTCTCAATATTTCAACTAAATGAGAAGTTCAAAGGTGAATATTGTCATTTCGCAAGAAATGAGTAATTATCCTTGGCTCTCCTCATAGGGGATATACATATAAATTTACCGAGTTTTATCTCTAGTTACTTCAGTTTATTTTCGCTTGAAAATTTTAAGGGTAGATATTGAATCAAAATCAGGTTCTTACATGAATCTGTAAGGATTTTAGATTTACTAATACTAAAGATTGGGTGTATTTTCAAAATTTCCTCAGAAAGGAAACACAAAATTCTTCATCACCAATAATTATCAAATATTTTTTGAATCAAATAGCTTTTAAGGAAAAAAACTGGCATTGTCACTTGTTTTTATGTCACTAATTTCACCTCCACAGTTTATATGAAGTAAATTTTCTAGACTTAGATTTAGATAGGGGAATTAAAAAATCAAGATTGTCAAATTTTGGGTCAGTATAGAGTCAAGTTTCTGAACCAGAAAATCCCAAACTTGTGGAAATAGAATAGAGGATAAAAATCATGAACTTCCGAATTGAAAAATCAGTTACATACGTCTGATATAGAGTTATAACTTTGTGCAAAGTAAATAAGTAATGACTATGAATCACATTAATTATGCTTGACATGAATCACAAGAAATTAATCTAGTACAACTATTTGAAGATAGGTTAGTTGAAAATCATGATTCTAATATTGTTAAGCAAATTACAATAACTGACAAATCACACATTACATAAACTTATAACAGAGCCCGTACAGAACTCCAAGCGAACCGATCCTTCAAGACAAACTACAAAATTGAGTGATTTTCTGTAAATTGATATCGACCAATAAATTTGAAAATTTAGTGATATAAATGCTTACAAATAAAATCAACAATCAGCTGTACTTATGGTTTATATGTGATTCCCCAGGTACAAATTTACAATCCATTAATAAAAATCAACATATTCGCCGAGTAATTCATCAAAAGTTTATAAAAATTAGCATTAAATACAATAAGAATTTAAACAAAGACTTAGATTTAAGATATGGGATCGATCGTATCGAACAAAATGAATGTATTATAGGTGATTATAATAAGAAAGTTGTATTACCAAGCTTTCTAGGAAATTTAGAGTTTAGTAGCTCAGAGCTTAGTAATAAAATATTTGACCACGCAAGTTTCATTCATGCTTGGTTTAAAGATTTCACCAGCTTCTTAAACTGGAGAAGGCTTTGCTGCTATTGTATGACTGTGCTAAAGCAGCCACTAGCAGCTAGGTATTTGTTCGATTAATAAGCTGAAGTGTGTTTTATCTAAAACTTTGCCAAAAATTGAAAAATTGGTGAAGTCCAAGTAGGTGCAAATCTTGGTTCGGAAAGTTAATTTTTATTAACTAACAAATTTTCGTGTTTAGAATGATTCCAGAGGCTAAAAATAGTGCTATAACTTTATTTTCTGCACCAAACTAGAATTTTCTGCACCGGTCTAGAAAAAGTTTCCAACTGCTAAATGAATAATTAGTTCGCCGTATAGGGAAAAATTTTTCTTGGCAGGTCTTTTTTGGATTCAGCTATAGCCTAGTGCATGCTAGGATTACGAAGTTAAAAATTTTTAGGGCCTGTAAACATGTCCTTTATACCATTGTAATTAACCACTAGTAAGGAGATATTAGCGACAATGACTTGGCAAAATTACTTTTGGCAAAACGAAGATGAGTGTCCTTCACAGCTTTCTTCAGCAGATATAGTTTTGCGCCAACAGTTAGAGTCTTCCCTAGGCAAATTCTTTTTTGAGAAATGTGACGATACCATCAAAGACTTACTATCTAGCTGTCGTTGGTACATGAAAAATAATGCTAATGCGATGACTTTAGTTATTGAATGTCCCAACCACAATACAAACTGGTTGATCTTAGAAAAAGTAGCACCAATGGCATCTTTACTAAAAAATATGGCAAGCAGTGCTAAAATCCGTATCTGTCCTCCAGATAGTAAAACTACCCCTCATGAGATCAGAGTTGATGAGGTTTCGGTATATCGTTACTGGTAATGCAGAGGCTTTAAAACTGTAACTCATAGCTTTCACACCTTTTTTCAATGGTTGCGGTTAGCTCCTCAAATACTAAGTCCGCTGAATTTTGTACAGCAGAACTTAATTCCCAACCAAAACTAAGATTTACTGCTTCAATTAAGTAAACCGCGACCTGTTCGGGAAAATTATTTTGAAATATTTTCCTTCCAGCAGCTAAAGCATTGTGCCAACGAAAATCATGCAAGTTATAAGTTGGTTCCGGTAAAGCTTCCAGTTCTGAACCTGGGACTTTAAATATGGTACCTCCTTCGGAACCTGTTGAGCTTGCATCAATAACAATTAACTGTTTGCTACCTTTGGCTTGGAACATAACTTCCATACCTGCGGTACCGCAATCATATATTTGTACTTGAGGGTAGGGGTATTTAATCAGAAATTGTTGTAAGCGTTGGGCAATGATGACGCCTACTGCGTCATCACTGCGGTTAAGGTTTCCACAACCAATGATGGTTAACATTTTGGTCAGATTCCTTTATGCGTGGATATCTAATATATGAGCAGTTGAAAAATATAAGTGTTAGCTGCAAACCAAATACCATAAATGATTTTGGTTTTACCTACTAAAATGAATCAGAATCATCAAATGAGGATTATTCTTAAAAGCCAGAGGCGTTGCAATACAACGCCTCTGAAGTAATATTTTTTGTATTCTTATTAACTAAGACGCAAAAAATACTTGAATTTACTCCCTGAGGTAATCTTATTTCCTGAGATGATGTGTTTTCTGCCTTTGTGCTTCGTATAGTATTAGAGCAGCTGTGATCGCCACGTTTAATGATTCAACTCCTAAAGCCAAAGGAATATTGACTTGGATATCTGAAACTGCAACTAAACTATCCGATAGACCTGCTCCCTCATTTCCCAACAAGATTAGACTTGGTTTACGCCAATCTACATCCCAATAGCTTAAAGATGAGGTAGGTAGAGTCGCCACCACTTGC
The DNA here is from genome assembly GCF_030065675.1 of Mastigocoleus sp. MO_188.B34. GTDB lineage: Bacteria > Cyanobacteriota > Cyanobacteriia > Cyanobacteriales > Nostocaceae > Mastigocoleus. Next base: position 36,151 of record NZ_JASJDK010000069.1, read on the forward strand.
ATATCAGCCTGCTTAGCTTTTAGGATAGTAGCTTCTAAATTAGAAGTTGTTTTCATTGGTAAACGAAACCACTGTCCGGTACTGGCACGTAATACTTTTGGATTATCTAAATCAACACTATCTTCACTGAGTAATAGTCCTGATGCACCAGCAGCTGCTGCTGTACGGATCATTGTTCCCAAGTTACCAGGATTTTGAATAGTTTCTAAGGCAAGCAGTAAACCAGTAAAGGGTACTTCTTGGGAACGCAAACCTCGCCTAGCGGTTGCTATAATTCCATCAGGCTGTACTGTTGTCGCCATCATTTTTAAAACTTCCTCACTGACAACTTCGGCACGTTCGCATTGACTAGAAACTAAGTTCCACAAATGTAAATGATCTTTTTGCCATTGTGGGGTACAACATACTGCAACTAAAGGATAATTCATTGCACAAGCTTCCTCCAGGAGATGGGTTCCTTCCAGAAGAAATAATTGCTGTTTATGTCTATCTTTTGCTGAATGCAGTTTTCGAACTTGTTTGACCAGAGGATTTTTGAAACTAGTTAACACGAGAATATTTAGCAGGACCTGCGAGTTAAGGAATAAGAAATTTTTGAGCTTAATGTTTTGGCTAGTATGCTTAGCTTGTAGCTTGAATATTAAAAATTTACCCTTTTAATTCAAATAGGTACAAAAATAAATAAACATTTGAAAATAAACATTTGAATTTAGAGAAATATCAAAATACTTTACAAAAATTTGATACTCTCCCAGTTCTGTTAAGCCGCACCATTGCGAATTAATGCTAAAATCAGGAGACTTTTTGTGCACAAGAATATAATATCTTTACCTTCCTAAGAACAGAAAAGGTTAATCAACAGCTTTCAATAATGTTATATAGGAGCGGCGCTTCCTCTCACTGCTAATCTTACGATATAGCGGGAGCCTCCACGCCGAAAAACGGATGATTTTATTTTTCTTACATAGTGCGGAACCCGGGACTTGAACCCGGAAGCCCTAAACGGGCACTAGAACCTGAATCTAGCGCGTCTACCAATTCCGCCAGTCCCGCTGAATACAATAAATAGCCTCAACTTAGAACAAATTTGCTTACTGAACTGTCAGTAGTAAAATTTGGAAATAAATACTTATTATTTTTTGATAACTTTTTATTTTTACTAAAAAAATCGATTTTTGTCAAGCTGAAATAGTTTTTTTGTCATGGACATGTGTTTTAAGGAGAGCATGCAAGTAAAGTGAGTCGCCTCCAAGCAAGAAGTACTTTTTTATAAGTTTTTATTGAGTTCTTAATTTGGTCTAAAACCTATTAAGAATAAACTAAGTTGTCACTGATGAATTCTCCCTTGGGACTGGTCTTGTACAGAATTAACTAGATTAAATATGAATTATGATTATTTACATTTTGTATTAAAAGCAAAATCTCAATAAGGGTGGGATCTTTTTCCTTCCCATCAAACACAAAAATATTACCTGAAATTTTGCCAAACCTTAACAAGAAAAAAACCTGGAATACCGAGAAGTAATAATACAGGTAAAACCTTGATTATTTCAGTGTTTTTAAGTTATATGGAGCCAAAAATAGAAGCTTGAAATTATTTAAATACAGGAATATGTAATAGAAAAATGTGGACAAATAAAATCTTTACTGTAGAATCAAAACCAACTTGAAAGATGTAAAATTAAGTATTTTTGGAGGGTAGGCAGATTAATTCTTCTCGCAGCTTACCAGATGCCAAATCTTCAGTACCAGAAGACTCCTCAGTCTTGGAAATTTGGGGTGGGCATTCTTTGCAAGGTCGAGTCACAATTAACGGGGCTAAAAACTCCGCATTAGTAATTATGGCTGGAGCTTTGCTCTGTTCGGGAGATTGTCGCATTCGCAATGTCCCTTTACTAGCGGACGTCAAGCGAATGATGCAGGTTATATCAGCTTTAGGCGTGGATCTGAAACTTAATGGTAATGTTTTAGATATTAACGCTAGAGATTTTTCTACATCCAAAGCTCCTTACGAATTAGTTACCCAACTAAGGGCTAGTTTTTTTGCAATTGGTGCAATTTTGGCTCGCCTAGGAGTGGCACAAATGCCTTTACCTGGTGGTTGTGCAATTGGTGCACGACCAGTAGATCTTCATGTCCGGGGATTACAAGCAATGGGTGCCGAAGTTCAAATCGAACATGGTATCTGTAATGCTCACATTCCTGGAAATCGCCGTCGACTTCAAGGGGCAAAGATTTATTTGGATAGTCCCAGTGTAGGAGCAACAGAAACTTTAATGATGGCAGCTACTCTGGCTGAGGGTGAAACCATTATTGAAAATGCTGCTCGCGAACCGGAAGTTGTTGATTTGGCAAACTTCTGTAACGCAATGGGAGCTAAAATATCTGGGGCAGGAACCAGTAAAATCGTCATTGATGGGGTTCCTGAGTTACATTCTCTGGACTACACAATTATTCCCGATCGCATCGAAGCAGGAACTTTTTTAGTTGCTGGAGCTATTACTCGCTCAGAAATTATTTTGTCTCCAGTAATACCAGAGCACCTAATTCCAGTTACTGCGAAACTGCAAGAAATGGGAATTTCTGTAGTTGAGGAAACGGCTAATACTTTACGTATTCTACCAGTAGATAAATTCCAAGCGACAAATATTGAAACTTCACCTCACCCTGGTTTTCCTACTGATATGCAAGCGCCATTTATGTCCTTACTTGCATTAGCTGAGGGTGAAAGCATTATCAAAGAAAATGTCTTTGAAAATCGTTTACGTCATGCTTCAGAACTAAATCGCTTGGGTGCAGATATTCGCGTAAAAGGTAATACCGCTCTGATCCATGGAGTAAAAACATTGTCAGGTGCACCAGTATTAGGTACTGATTTACGCGCAACTGCAGCATTAGTAATAGCAGCGCTAGCAGCAGAAGGAAAAACTACTATTCAAGGATTAAGCCACTTAGATCGTGGTTATGAACTGATAGACGAAAAGCTAAATAAATTGGGTGCGAAAGTTGAGCGTTTGAATGTAACTGGAACACAACCAGAATTTACTGCCAGTGTTAACGGTAACTCTAAAACATCCGCTTAACATTCACAAGCTATTAGTAATAAATTGTCAAGAAATCTAGGGGCAAATTGTTGGGGTAAAACTATGTATTTGGTTTTACTTCAATTTTTGCCTCTTTTATTTTATGTATGGGTCATGAGTAATAGGGAATGGTTAAAAGAAAAGAACAAATGTTTTTCAGAATAAACTTAATATTTTTTATTTATTTTTATATATTTTGGCAACCTATTTTAGGATTAATTTCGTCAATCATCGCCATCTTGCTAGACTTCTTACTCCCGTGATTAGGGATTAAACAATAACCTACTATATCCGAAGGTTTACAGGTCTTTTCAGACGCATGTTAATTATCTTTCTTAGAGACATATTAATTAAATATATATATGTGATTAATATGTGTATTAGGACACGGAGATAAATTAATTTATTTCTATAATTACATTTGTGACTCAACAGCCGAATTGATAATAGAAAATATCATATATTCATATTTTACAAGAAAAAATGGATGCATATAGCGAGTATAGACTATTTTTTGCAGCGATTAAATTGTACTATTATAAATTATTTTCACTTAAGTAATTCACACTATTTTTTACTCAATAAGTAAAATCAATAAACTTTATTTAAAGCTCAAACTCCCATAATACTAATATGTAAAAATAAGATATTGATTTTATCATAATTATTATGGTTAAAAAATGATTATTATGTATATTTCCATGTAAGAAGTATCTGAAGGGGCGAAGAAACAGCCTGAAACCCTTATTTTATATAGCAAGTAACATTGTGTGGTAAAAAAGATAGGTCTTTATATTTGCAATAAGACCTACCAGTTGAAAATGTTACCTAAATTTTACCAGACGCACCTAAAAAGTCAATTGAGTCTAGCAGATTATATTTTTCTAAAAATTCTGCTTCACCTTTTACAGTCAATTAAAAAAGTAAATCTAGAAAAGTTAGCTAGTGCTTTACCTTTACCAATCAAATTTGAAAGTAGAAGAAAAAGAATACAAAGATTTTTGTCATTACCAAACCTAACAATTGAAAAAGTTTGGTTTCCAATAGTTGAAGAATGGTTAAAAGCATATTTTACAGATGGAAAAATAATTTATGTAGCAATTGATAGAACAAGTTGGTGTCGCATAAATTTATTTATGGTTAGCGTTATTTGGGATAAAAGCGATGCAGCGCGGTCTTGGGGGTTTCCCCCATGAGCGACTGCATCAAGACAGAGCATTTCCAATATACTTTACTTTATTGCCAAAATTGGGTAGTAGCAATCTAACGGAACAGCAAAGTATTTTATCGAAAGTTATCCCGATTTTTAATAACTATAAAGTATGCATACTAGGAGATAGAGAATTTTGTTCTGTTAAATTAGCAAACTACCTCCAGGGCTCGGGTGTATATTTTTGTTTGCGTTTAAAAAAGAATGAGTTTGTAGAATATAAAGAAGGAATTTGGATTGAATTAAATAATTTGGGATTAGTACCAGGAACTTGCTTTTTTATCAAAGGGGTTAAGGTAACAAAGACCCGTGGTTTTATAAGTTTTAATGTTGCTGGTAAGTGGAAGCGTAAAATTGATGGTGTGGCACCAAAAGAAGGATGGTTTATTTTAACCAATTTTGACAGCCTAGAATCTGCTATTTTAGCCTACAAGCAAAGATTTGATATAGAAGAAATGTTTAGAGATTTCAAAAAATGTGGTTACAACTTAGAAGGCACTAACGTTCAAAATCAACGCTTTATAACATTAGTTTTATTGATAGCGTTCTGCTTGCAGCAGCGCTTCGCTATCGCTTACACTTCGGCAACTATTCAAGGTCAACAAATTAAACGTAAAGGAATACAGAAATATGTGGCTCGTATCAAAGAATATGGTCGCTTGGAGCGAAGACATAGTAGTTTTTATGTTGGTTTATATGGTCAAAACTGGGTTACTTTCAAGGATGATTGCATAGAATTAGTAATCAAATTAATGAAATTAAATCGCAATAAGCAGAAGTATTATCAAAAAGGTATAAGTGCTATGAGGCTCATAGAATCTACGTTTTAACCAATTTCGTCGCCCCTTCAGAAGAAGTATACTTTTACAGCCTTTGAAATACTTGATATAAAAGGATTATTTCTTTTCACTGAAACTTTTATAAGTTGTAAAAACTTTATTTTTTGAACATTAGTTCAATCGGATTTGTTATTGATTAGAACATATTCGCTGAAGTAACAATAAAATAAAAACATAAATAAACCTTAAAATATTGTCGATGAAAATTATTTTTATATACTTGAGTGATTTAAATATGGGTAATTTTATATCTTTGTTTAGTTAATTTCTTATATTTATTGATATTGTCTTTACAGTATTTATGAAAAAACAAAAAGTAATTATTAAAAAACCGTGAAGTTTATACAAAACTTGGGATCTTAAGTAAAAGTAGGATAGGATACAGGCGGAAAAGATGGAATTGATACCAGCAAATATAAGAAATTTACCCAAGAAAGTTTTGGTAATGCTTTAAGATTTAAAATCAATCACATTTGAAGTAATTATTTGTGATTGATACTAAATATGTTTTGACCTTCGTATTGATTTGTGTGCAACTTAAATATTGGCAAGTGATGGCGGAGTTTGTTTATTTTCCGACTCGAAAGGTCTTAGAGTTCTTAGTTATAGCTTTACCTTTTGACTAATAAATTTTTGGCTCTCCCTATCCACCTAATTTCGATCGCCAAATGAGCAATATGCCTGACTCTCTCACCTTTGCGACAGGTACTAATTCTGGTAAATCATGCAAGCAAAAATAGTCAACAATTGGTTTATTTATAAAAGTAATGAAGCAACCTAACACTACAGATAACCAACTGAGGCGGTTATTCCGCCAAATGTCTCAAATTAGCCAAAATAGCAGCGAGAATACAGGTCTAGTTATTGCTTATTTAAGTTTTCTAAGTTTTTTGGTGACTGGTATTTTAGGGGTTTTTGGATTATTAATTTCACAAAAGCCCTACACTAACACAACAAAAGGGACACAAGTACCGCCACTAATTGAGCAAGTTAATGAATCCAAATAACATAAATTATTGATGAGGTGCCTTCAGAACTCACATCTCTAAAAGAAATCGCTATATATTTGTCCGTTGCGACAATTACGAAATGCATGTGCAAAGCAATCGCACTCTCAATGCCATACATCTATCATGGTAAGAATCGTTAGGAAAAAACTACGAAACAGCCCTTAGATTTCATCGCTGAGCTACATCATCCATAGCGAACTACAGAATTTAGTTAAACTAAATAAAAATGCACATACTACTTGTACTTGACTGGCAAGCAGTATCTAATTTCTCCCGAAATATATTGGGCGGATTATTATTAAACACATTCCACAACTGGGAGCTTGTTTCGCTATGAACCCTTTAAACACTCAATTGGTTGGTTTAAGAGCCGATTCCTTTCGTCATCCATTAGACTTAGAGGCAACAAAAGCACTCAAGCAAATACCAGGAATAGATTTGATCGTTAGAAATCTTTTAGGACCGGTAGCGGAGCAGGTTTTTTATGTAGAAAATATCGCTTCTAGTATTTTAATTGGTAAAAACCAATTACCGGATCTACACAATTTATTGCTGGATGCTTGTCAAACTCTAGATATTGAACCACCCCAATTGTACGTAAGACAGCATCCGGCTCCCAATGCTTATACTTTTGCAATGCGCGGCAAACAACCCTTTGTTATGCTGCATACTTCCCTGATAGATATTCTTACACCAGAGGAAATTCAGGCAGTAATTGCTCATGAATTGGGTCACCTTAAATGTGACCACAGTCTTTATTTAACCCCTGTAAATTTATTGATCTTGGCTGCTGCGAACCTACCCACCGTAGGTGTAGTTATTGCTCAAACAATTCAAGCCCAACTTTTAGAATGGATCCGCTGTGCAGAATTTACTTGCGATCGCGCAGCTTTGCTGGCGACCCAAAACCCCAAGGTAGTTATGTCAGTATTAATGAAATTGGCAGGTGGTTCACCCAAATTATCATCCCAGTTAAATCTTGATGCTTTTATTGCCCAAGCCCGTGCTTATGATGAAATTAGTAAAGATGAACTAGGAGAGATGGTTAAGGCTGCACGTACCGCTCAATTGACTCATCCGGTACCAGTATTACGGGCGCGGGAAATAGATCGGTGGGCAAGCAGCAAAGAATATCAAAAGTTGTTGCAAAATCACAAGGTTGGGGGTTATAATAACCAAGTTGCCTCTGCGGGCGGGTGGCGAAATTGGTAGACGCAGCAGACTCAAAATCTGCCGCCCTATAAAGGCGTGAGAGTTCGAGTCTCTCTCCGCCCACTTAAAACAAAATAAATCCGTCATGGATGTTAATTTGGCTTATCTTACATTTCGTTAGGTAAGCCAAATATTTTTTCAGTTTCTCAGTTAAATTCTTATTTAGAGTGCCTGCATAAAACCAAGAGTGCAGTTTGAAATTCACAAGTTTCTTTAAAAAAACAACCTCAGGAAAAATAGGAGATAGGAAAAAAAGGAAGAAATATTCTCACTGATAAATCTGGTGCTGTGCTTGTGGATTAATCAATTAAAGCTCCCCACCCTCCAGAGCTATTAGGATATTCTGCGCTTGCGATCGAACTCAAACTTTATGTCTTTATGCGGGTTAGATTATAAATATTGACTTATACTACTTTTTGTTGTGTCTAACTAAAAGTTAATCATAGATTTTGAAGGTAATCGCTTTTAGTTAAATAGAGATATTTTTCTCGTGTGAAAGAATATATGTGTGTGCCCTGATCGCGTTGATATTAAATATTTTATGGGATTAAATTGATGCTCGTCTGGATAATTTAATCTTATTTAGAGACATATTAATTATATATATATATGTAATTGATATGTGTACTAAGAGACTGAGATTGATAAATTATCTTCTATTATTTTATTTGTACTCTAGGCACCTAAATCAAAATAAAAGATGTAATATATGTATTTTTTTCTCCTTTTGAATACAAATTATTTTCTGTTTGGAGCTATTTATATCTATTTTTTTAAGCGAACCATTGGATATTTTTTACTCTAAACTGTCCGGATATTAGAAATAAAACTGGAAAATGTAAGTACTAATACTATATAGAGCAAAAAAATATACTTGGCGAATATAAATACATCTTCCGACTATTTATACAACAAAATTTATTGATAAAAAAAAAACTTACTATTGATAATTTTTTTTTGCTGTTTTATTATTAAAATATCAACAAAAATTAAAATTATCATATTTGCAATAAAACCGATATATGCATATCTTGTATGAGTTATTATGATTAATTACACAAATACAATATTATTTATTCTATCTACAATTAAATTACTAGAGTTAAGAGATAAAAATAATC
>NZ_JASJDK010000070.1 GCF_030065675.1 Mastigocoleus sp. MO_188.B34
CGATACTGGTAGCACCTTCAATATCACTGGTTCAAGTGGATTTCCCCATAGTCCAGGTAATGCAGATATTTCTAATTATCCTACTAATTCGGTGCGTGGTATTTCTAAGACAACATTGAGGAACTGGAAAAAGGGAGATCCGATTATTGAACCTGATGGGGTATATCGTTTACCTGATGGGAAAATAGTTTTGAGTCGAAATTGCTCTTAATTATTTCTAAGTTTTCTAAGTTTACTTTTTTAATTAATTGTAAAAGGTGAAGCAGAATTTTTAGAAAAATATAATCTGCTAGATTCAGTTGACTTTTTAGGTGCGTTTGGTAAAATTGAGGTAACATTTGCAATAATTAGGTCTTATTGCAAGCATAAAGACCTATCTTTTTTATCACACAATGTTACTTGCCGTACAAAATAAGAGTTTCAGGCTGTTTCGTCGCCCCTTCAGGACAGATGGACGAATATTTGGTGAAGTTCGGGGTATTGAAGTATTATTGCTTGCTTGTAGCAGTACTCATCGCACCAATTATTACTAATGTGATCGCGATCGCTAAGGAAGTAGAAAAAAAGGAAACAAAGCGTAAAATGTTCGTTTTCATATAGCCCTCCCAACATAATGGAGTGGCATTATCACTTAATATCTTAGCATTTTTTCTGGGTAAATTGGGCGTAAATGCAACACCCAACCACAAGCTATCAGTAATTACTTTAATAATTACCGATAATCAATTACCTATTACCATATCAACTTAAGGTGCGGGCTTTTACAAATTACCTTAAGCACTTCCACCCCGATATTCCTCTAGTAGTTGAGGTATATAATCATATCCGTCAACCCCAATTAGAGAAATAATTCGCGACCGAAATCCTTGTAAAGCTTTAACAAACCCTTCTTTACCGAGTTGTCCTTGCAAAATAATCAATAAACCAGCAGCTTTACGCCACTCATTAGAAGCAATTTGGTTTAACAAATACATACCCAAGCAAGCTGTGTAAATTGCTGTTTCTAATTGTTTTTGACTGTAATAAGCTTCAGCTAAATTAGCCAGGTTTAAACCTTGCAAATACAAATCGCCAGAAACTTGCGCGCTTTTAAAACCTGTTTCTAAATGTTTCACAGCATTTTGCGATTGTTGAATTACTAAGTAAGCAATACCCAAACTACTCGCACATAAAGCTTTACTCTGTATGTCTCCTAATTTCTCCGATAATTTTAAACCTTGTTGTAAATAATTAATTGCCATTTCATAAGTTTCGGGCTCAATGACTTCCAACTGCTGCGCCTGCATAACTTCGCTGTAACCCAAGTTAGTCAAAGCATTTGCTTCTCCAGTTTTATTACCTGTTTGGCGGCTAAGTATTAAAGCACGTTGACTGTAGTTAATTGCTTGGGTGTAATTTTTTTGGGCGACGTAGGTACGGCTCAGATGATTATAATTGGCGATTTCACATGGACTATCCCCAGCATTCCGAGCAATTTCTAGTGCTTCTTGGTGAAACTCTATGGAACGGTCATATTCTCCCAATGCTCGCTGAGAATTACCTAATAGTGTTAGAATGCGGGCTTTCTCTTGGGTTCCTTCAACTCGGCGTAACGGCTCGTCTAAATATTGCAGTGCATCCCGTAAATAACTACCAGAAAATGAGGCGAAAATCCCCCCGTAAAAAGGAAAATAAGGACGTTGGGCGAAGGTACGTAAAACTTGAAGCATCACTTGAAAAGCAGCATCTGAGTAAGCGGTACCCCTAACAAAGCTATCTCCTAACTGACTCCAAATAACTGCAAAGGTTAAAAAAGTCGAAATTGATAACTTGGAACCTGCTTTCACATTATAAGGTTGTTTATCAAACCAAGTGACTAAACCGCGTTGCAAGTTTTGCAAAATTATAGCAATCTCAACCCAATCTCCCAAAGTTAGTTCTGATATTTGTTCCGCAAATTTATTTGCTGACTGATCCACAGCCAAAGTACGAAATAATTTTTCGGGTATGTTGCTATTTACTTTTTTTGCCCAAGTCGCCCACGGTCCGCTTTCTCCGGGAACGCCAGCAAAACCTAGAGTTTCTCCCTGATCGTACATCCAACTAACTAAATGATCTTGCAAGCGCTGCCAAGATGCAATACCTTTGTTAATCCCTTCCGCAAGTTCTTGTAAGTCAGAATTACTTTCAGCAAACTGGCGTAAAGATTTTGATAATTGTTGTAATTGCTGTAAATTCAGCGAATACTTCTGATTTGAATCGATAAAGCGTAAAAATATTAGTAACCGTTCTTCATCTGAAGCTGTAGTGATTTCTCGTGCTGCTGTAGCAATGACTTCTATTGCTTTAGTTTGTTCCTGAACTCGCTCCCACTGATTTTGAATGGTTTTAACTGCCCGAAAAGCACGGGTGGCTTTTGCTTGTTTCAATTCATCTGTTTCATTCTTAACTTGTGATTCGACATTGCTGAACTGCTCTCTCAAAGCTAGTTCAAAGATTTCTCCCGTACCAGCAGTTACACCGTTGAGTAACATCTGATATACCTGATTCGTTGAACTAATTTTACCTTTGAGGGTGCTTTGGACAATATCATCAATTAAAATCAGATACTTTTCCCGTAATGGTAGAGAGTCAGACACTTTTGCAATCCCAGAGTTTTAGATCAATTTTAATCGGACTGGGACACAACTTTAGTACTATATATAAATGCAGAGTTTTTTTTGTGTCCCCAACTCTTCTACAATTATCTGGGAAAAAGAAAAAAAGCTCATGGCCCGTACGCCAACCTTAACTTTCGATCGCGGTACTTTAATTTTACACCCACCACCACGCTGTAAAGCTTGGATGGATTTTGCTACTTGGGATGACCGGATAGAGAAATTCCGCATTCCGGCAATTCAATATCGTCCTTTAGTGGAAGCACTACAAGCTGAAAATACGGATTTTGTGGATAAAGCCAAAGAATTTTATCCCGTAGAGTTGCTTGCAGCTTTGGAAATGGAACCCTATCCCCATCAAAGTGAAGCTTTAAAAGCATGGAAATTAGCAGGGAGACAAGGTGTAGTAGTACTTCCAACTGCTGCGGGTAAAACCTATTTAGCCCAAATGGCGATGCAGGCTACACCCCGTACCACTTTAATTGTGGTGCCGACTTTAGATTTAATGCATCAATGGTACGCTCATTTATTAGCAGCTTTTCCCGATGCAGAAATTGGGTTATTGGGCGGAGGTTCTCGCGATCGCACGCCGATATTGGTTTCAACTTACGATAGTGCAGCAATTAATGCGGAAAATTTAGGTAACCGATATGCTTTAATTATTTTTGATGAGTGCCATCATTTACCTACAGATTTTAGTCGGGTAATTGCCGAATATGCGATCGCACCCTATCGTTTGGGTTTATCAGCAACTCCAGAACGTACTGATGGCAAACATGCAGATCTAAATATTTTGATCGGTAGGGAAGTATATCGCAAACGAGCTGAGGATTTAGCCGGTCAAGCTTTAGCCGAACATGAAATAGTCCAAATAAAAGTTAAATTATCCCAGTTAGAACGAGAAAAATATAATCGATTAATTCAAATTCGTAATGATTTCTTAAGAGAATCTAAAATTTCCTTGGGAAGCATTCAAGGTTGGCAAAGATTTGTACAAATGAGTGCTCGTTCTCAAAATGGACGCAGAGCGATGTTAGCACATCGGGAAGCCAAAGAAATTGCTTTGGGTACGGATGGGAAAATTAGGGTTTTAGCAAATTTATTAGCGAAACATTACCCAGAGAGGATTTTAATTTTTACAGCAGATAATGCCACCGTATACAGTATTTCTCAGGAATTTCTGATTCCAGCAATTACCCATCAAACCCCAGTTAAAGAGCGCCACGCAATCTTAACAAAATTTAGGGAAGGGGAATATAAGAGTTTGATTGCTTCCCACGTTTTAAACGAAGGTGTTGATGTTCCATCAGCTTCCGTTGCAATTATTTTATCGGGAACGGGTTCCGCTAGGGAATACATTCAAAGATTGGGAAGAGTTTTGCGTAAGGGTAATGTGAAAAATAAACAGGCGATTTTGTATGAAGTGATTGCAGAGAACACCAGCGAGGAAAGAACCTCAGCTAGGAGAAGAGGAGAAGGAGATAAACCACAAAAACAGGAAGGGAAGAAAAATAATAAAGGAAATCTACGGGTTGTTTATGGTAGCGGTGGTAAGGGAAGAGATTATAAAGCTGCAGAACAGATGGAAATCAAATATTCAACTGATAAATCAAAGTCTAAAAAAAATGATGATTTTTGATATAGACTCCAGTTGGTGTAGAAAAATTACTAACAATCACCGATTCCGATGAATCATTACTCATTACCACTACCTAACAGATATCACAAATACTTAAAGTAATATCACATGAGCAATATAATTATTGAGCTTGCTGATTTTGAGCGAGATTTTTCAGTAATATCAGGCATCAGAAGTAAAGTTTTCCATCAAGAGCAACAAGTCGATCCGAAATTAGATATTGACGGTCAAGATAAAACTTGTCAACAGCTAATTGCTTATCTAGATGGTGAAGCAGTGGGGACAACAAGAATAAAATACTTAAATCAAAATACTGCAAAGATAGAGAGGCTTGCTGTATTATCCAATGCAAGAAGACAGGGTATTGCAAGGAAACTAATGCTCAAAGCATTGGAAGTGATATCTCCGTTAGACGCAGCAAAGCTGAACACCGCAGGTGCAGTTCAGGGGATGTACTACGCGAACACACAAAAAAATATTACAGACCAACAAAATATTACTGAGATTATCATCCATGCCCAAGAATACATTAAAGGTTTGTACGAACAGTTAGGTTTTGAACAGTACGGAGAAGCATTTGTTGAAGCGGGAATTAATCATATCAAAATGAAGAAAATCCTAATTACGCCTTAATATCAAAATATCAACTTCAGAAATATTTCATAAATAAACTGTAGCTAGAGATTAATGAGGTAGGAAAACTCACAATGTTTTGTCACCTCGTTAATTGCTATTAATGTATTTTTTGTCATTCAAGATGTTTACTGACATGAAACTTTACTATGCTCCAGCTTCATCATATTCCCAGCGAGTACTAATTGCTCTCTACGAGCAAGAAATAGATTTCACACCCATTGAAGTTAACCTTTTTGACCCTGAAGCACGATCGCAATATTTGCAAATTAACCCGTTTGGTAAAATTCCCACGCTCACAACAGATGAAGGTGAGGTATTGCACGAAGCTTGTATTATTATTGAATATCTCGATAGATGTAGCAAAGGCTCACAACAACGATTAATTCCTGAAGATCCAAAACTCGCTTTAGAGGTGAGAATGTTGGAAAGGATAATTGATATATACGTTAATGGTGGAAGAGAAGCCCTTTTTACTGATAGTCAGCGTCCACCGGAAGAAAGAGGTAATAAATCAGTTCTGAAAGCACAGCGATTATTGGAAACAGCTTGTACTGTACTTAATGAAAAATTAGTAGATCGTACCTGGCTCGCAGGAGAAGAATTTTCCTTAGCTGATTGTGCTGCTGCTCCTACTCTTGCTTATCTACGTATGGTTTATAACTACAAGCACTTCCTTAACTTAATGGCTTACATTAAGCGTTTGGAGTCTAGAGCATCTGTAACCAAAGTATTCCTTTCGGGACGCGAACAGATGACACAAATGCTATCTACACTGTCCTATCCATTAGAATTATTAGCTTTAGAAAAGTTATAGCTCCTGTTAGCAAAGCGGTATGCTACCGTATAAAATCTTATATTCTGACTCCTGCTGTGCTTACGCCCCACTTACGTTAACGCCGCAGGCGCGGTCTGTTCTGATTCCTGACTTCTGACTTCTGACTTCTGACTTCTGACTTCTGACTTCTGCATAAGTTCCAATACCATATCCCTACAGAGTTAATAACCAGTATTTTTTGTCCCTGAAAATGTCTACTCCAACTATCGAGAGATTAAACCCATTTTTACCCGAGGTAATGCCAGATCCCTATAAATTTTATCGTTACTATAGAGAAAAAGATCCAGTACATTGGGGAGTTTCTTCAAACCCCAATTTATCTGGTGCTTGGTATGTTTTCCGTTATGAAGACGTCATAAAAGTTATGGAAAACCGTAAATTTGGTCGGGAGCCCATCAAGCGCAATGACGTGGAAACAACACCCGTTCCAACAGCCTATAGTACTTTTTTGAATATGGTTAGCAACTGGATTGTTTTCCGGGAACCACCTAATCATACACGCTTAAAATCCTTGGTTAGTAAGGCATTTACCCCAAGAGTTGTGGAAAATTTACGTCCAATGGTCTATCAACTTGCAGATGGTTTATTGGATAAAGTTCATGCTCAGGGAAAGATGAACCTAGTTGAGGAATATGCTTTTCCTTTACCAATTATGGTGATAGCCATTATGTTGGGCGCAGATCCTGAAGATCGAGATTTATTTCGTCAATGGGCATTAGCTTTACAAAATGCTAGCGCTTCTCGCTTGAAACCACCGCCAGAAATTTACGAGAAAGCAGAAAAAGCTTCTCGAGAATTTATTGACTACTTTAAACCCATAATTGCTTCTCGAAGAGCCAAGCCCCAAGATGATTTAATTTCTAATTTAGTTAAGGCTGCTGATGAAGGAGATAAGTTAACAGATGAAGAAATTGTTGCAACTTGTACCCACTTGCTAACCGCAGGACATGAAACCACGGTTAATTTAATTGCTAAGGGAACCCTTGCATTACTGCGTAATCCTGATACATTACAACTATTGCGATCGCACCCCGAACTAATGCCCAATGCTGTTGAAGAAATGATCCGTTACGACACCCCAATTCAAATGATTACTCGTTGGGCTTATGCAGATATTGAAATTGGCAATCGATTAATTAAACGTGGAGATAGTGTTGGAATAATGCTTGGTTCGGCAAACCGCGACCCTGCACGTTTCCAAAATCCGGAAGTCTTTGATATCAAACGTGAGGATGTAAAACACACTGGTTTTGGTGCAGGGATTCATCATTGTCTTGGAGCGATTTTAGCCCGCGCCGAAGGTCAAATAGCTTTGAATGTATTGCTTAATCGTTTACCAGACCTCCGTTTAGCGAACGAAAATATTGAGTGGGCAAACAATATTATTTTTCATGGTCCCAAACAGTTACACGTCAGCTTCAGAAAACCAATTTTCTAGGAGACTATCAGAAAATTTTGCTCTAATGTATAATTTCTGCCATGGGAGCCTCCAAAAGTAACTGTATATTATCAACTACAAGTGAAAGTTATGAGTATTGTCAAAGGTTTAACTAAAGCTATCCTCTATGTTAAGGATATAGAAAAACAAACTGAATTTTACAGGGATTTACTAGGCTTAAAAATTAAATCTCGTCAGAGTATTAAGGGAAATCCAGAAAAACAATGGGTAGAATTTGCGACCGGTGAATGCACTTTAGTTTTGCATGGCAATCTTAATAAAAAACTCGGTCAAGATAGGCCAAAGTTAGCTTTTCATGTTGACAATTTTGAAATCGCATATCAATTATTAAGCGAACGCGGCGTCAAATTCGACACTATACGTCATCCTTCTCATGGTTTAACAATTGCCGAAGCTATCGATCCAGAAGGTAACCCATTCACTATTGATTGTCAGCAATAACTATGGGAAAGTAATTAAAATAATTAATAAACAATGTTGCACAAAACTGAATAGCAAGCTTCTCACACTTCCCACACTCCCCACACCCCCTACAGTTAAAGGTTTGTTCACGCACGCGCTTGTGCGGATGAGTCTTAACGAGCGTGCCATTCGGGTATATGCCCTCTAAATGAACTTTAACTATCATTAAAGTCTATAATTTATCTCTCACTTAAACAGACTCCGACTTTAAATTAAGCAACTAAGGAATAGAATAATTTTTTTCACAAGTAATTGCAGAGATGGGATATATCCCATCTCTACAAAGTGGAAATTTCTATAGACCAACCTTAAATTAATTAGATGCAAAAATAAAGAAGTTATTCGCAATGAAATTAGATACAAATCAATCAACTGAAGATATTTTCTCTTTACCTGGTCCTCAAGGTAATTTCTTACTGGGTAGTTTAATTGACTTTGCTCGAGATCCCCTCTTCTTTATGACTCAATGCGTTCGGGAGTATGGAGAAATTATTCCTTTGCACTTCGGTTCGAGAAAAGTGATTTTGCTCGCACAACCTGAATATATTCAACAAATGCTTAAAGACAGAGTAACCTTTACTAAGTCAATGGCTTTAAAAAGTATGCGTGCATTACTCGGACAAGGTCTTCTCACCAGTGAAGGAGAAACATGGTTTCGACAAAGACGTCTAGCTCAACCCGTATTTCACCAAAAGCGGATTGCTGACTATGGTGAATTAATGGTTCAAAATACTCAAAAAATGCTTAAAAATTGGCAAGATGGGGATACCAAAGATATTCAAGCTGAGATGATGCGCTTGACTTTCAACATCATCATGAAAACACTATTTAACAAAGACGTATTAGAAGATGAAGCCCATGATGTTGCTCGAGCAATGCAAGTATCATCGGAGTGGATGATAACACAACGTAAATCTCTAATTCCTTTTCCAGAGACATTTCCTACACCTTCCAATCTCCGTTACCATAATGCGATCCAAAAATTGGACAAATATATCTATCGGATTATTGATGAAAGACGTGCTAGTGGTGAAGATCCCGGCGATTTATTATCGATGATGATGCAAGCACGGGATGAAGATGATGGTAGCCAAATGAACAATAAGCAGTTACGAGATGAAATAGCGACTCTAATTTTTGCTGGACATGAAACTAGTGCTAATACTCTAGCTTGGACATGGATGCTATTGTCACAACATCCCAATATACAAACAAAGTTACGCTTAGAAGTAGAACAAGTATTGGGCGATCGCACTGCTAAATTTACAGATATTCCAGCTTTGAAATACACGACTATGGTAATCAAAGAAGCGATGCGGCTTTACCCAGTAGTTTGGACTATTATCGCTGATACAAGCAGAGAGTGCACAATTGGTAACTATCACGTACCTCGTGATTGTACTGTAATTACTAGTCAATGGGTAATGCATCGATGGGAACGCTATTTTGAAGAACCCGAGTCGTTTAAACCAGAACGCTGGGATGGAGACTTAGAAAAAAGATTACCTCAAGGGGTTTATACGCCCTTCGGCGGTGGACCACGTACTTGCATCGGCAAAAATTTTGCATTAATGGAAGCAGTTTTATTATTAGCAACTATCGCCCAAAATTTTGAGATATATTTGATTCCTAATCAGTCTATTGTTCCTGAACCAACAATTACATTACAGCCTAAAAATGGTATCAAAGTTACTTTAAAAAAGCTACCTCAACCAACTGAAATTTAAGTAAATTAGAAAGTTTTTACTAGGGTATAGATACATATTATTTCTTGCTCATCCAATCAAATATGCAATCAATATGGGATTTGGGAAAAAGATTGAGCTAAAGCAATCACTACCTATAAATGGATTGCGGGATTTTACTGGAGTTTATAATTAACGCTTATTGTTTGTATTTATTGTTATTTTTGCGAACGAGACTGCTGTGCTTTTTTCAGAAGTAGTAGCGGATCGTTCACCGACGCGATCGCTTCTGGACGAAATTTTCCTTGGGAATTCTTCATGATTTGTAAAGCTTTTTCCAAGCTGGATGTGGCTCCACTAATTTCTTGCGGTGAAAGCTGATTTATATGCTCATAAAAACTCTCACCAATGTTACCCAAAGCATAAGCAGCACCGTAACGTACGGTTTCATTCCCATCTTCTAAACTTTTAATCAAAATAGGTATGGCGGTATGGGCGTCTTTCCCAATAGTACCCAAAGCACTTGCTGCGCTGGTTCTCACCCAATTATCTTTATCTTCCTTGATGGTTTTTATCAGTGCTGGGACTGCTGCAACAGCTTCTTTACCAAATGTACGTAGTGCATGAGTTGCACTGTAGCGCTCCCATGCTTCTCCAGTTGATAACTCACTAATTAAGAAAGGAACAATAACTTTTCTGTCGATGGAGCTTAGAGCTTGCATTGCGCTAGATCGTACTTGAAAATCTTTGTCATCCAAAACTTTTTTCAAAGCAGGTACTGCAGCATTAGCATGTTTACCAATTTTACCTAAAGCAATTGCAGCACTCTTACGGATAGCAGGATCTTTATCTTGTAAAGCATTGATCAAATCTGGAACAGCCGATTTACCCAAACTTGCTAATGATTCTACTAATCCCGAACGTTGTTCCTCGTCAGCTGTTTTTAATTGCTGAATATATGAACCTGCTGATTGCTTGTTTTGTTGAGCAATAGTAATACTGGTGACAACTAAAGGCGAGATAACGCATAAAATCATCACCTGAAGGTAAGCAATAGTTCGCAAACTACTTCTTGCAAAAAAACTGTGGCGGGAATTTAGATTTGCTGTCATGAGTTTGGCGATCTGAAATTAGGGAATGTGTATCAGGAAAGAAGAAAGGGAAAAGTGAATAACTGTAAAGCTGGAAACTTAAGAAATTAAGAACTTAAGAACTCAAAGATTAAAACTTCAAAGATTAACATATCCAAAAGATTAGAAATCTAAAACATTAAGACTTATGGGTATTCAAAAAAGTTTCTACTTCTTCTGCAGTCGGCTGAGATGCGATCGCACCGGCTTTGATGGTAGTTAAAGCACCAACAGCACTGGCATAGGTAACAATATTTTTTGCAGTTTCTCCATTACCCAAGCTTTGAATCCCTTGCTTTGCTAACTGATGAATAAAACCGGCTAAAAAGCTGTCTCCTGCTCCTGTTGTATCAACTACAGGTATGCTAAACGCAGGTATTTTCCCTTCGTTCTCACTCAGACAATAGGCACAACCGTTTTCTCCATCAGTTACTAGTACTCCTTCAACCCCATCAACTCTATAAGTAATTGCGCCGGGGTCAGTGGTATTAAATAGCCATTCAGCCTCTTCCTTAGAAAGTTTGAGAAAATCAACTTCTTTTAAGATTTGTCGAATGATTTCCGGTGCGATATCGGGATTTTTCCAAAATACAGGACGCCAATTAACATCAACAATAACTTTCACATCGTATTGTGCTGCTAATTCCAAGGCACGATGAACAGCCTGACCGCTTTCAGGATAAGCTAACTCTAAAGTACCCAAAACCAAAAAATCTGCCGCCTCAAATAGAGAAATCGGCATTTCCGAACTATTGAGGTGGGTGTCAGCAAATTCAGCCGTGTCATACTCACCAAAGCCAGCAAAATGGCGATCGCCTGCTGTGGAACGTACAACATAAACTTGTCTGGTGGGAGCGCTGGGATGATATTCAACCCCAGTCGTGTCTACACCCACTTCCTTTAATAATTGAACCAATTCATTACCTGCTTGGTCTTTACCCACAGCACCAACGAATCCTGCAGAAGTTCCCAATTTAACTAAAGCACAAGCAACATTAGCAGGAGCTCCACCAGGATAAGGAGTCCAAGATTCAACTTCTTCAAGTTTTCGTCCCAATTGATCTGCAAGACAATCGAATAAAACTTCACCTAAACATAAAACACGGGAATTGCTCATTTCGTCTGATAATTTTTGTTTTTGGGTATGAATTTACTGTATGGAATCTACACTAATTTAACTGCTTATTTTGGCTATTGTTCATACAGTTCATACAACTAAATAGCATAATTTCCTAGGTTCGCGAACTCTTTTTGCTTTATGTAATAAGATTTGGTAAGTTCGCTTTGAACATTTTCGATTTACGATTGAATAACAAAAAATACTTATCCTTTCTAAACAGTATTGCTGCTAACGAACGAAACAAATAAATTATTATTATCGTATTACTGCTAACACTTGAAACCTCCACCACCAAAAGAATCTTTTAGAATGAATAAGAGCATTTGAGTAAATATACCAACGGAGGAACAGATACTCATGGCTGGTGGCGAGTCTCAGGCCCCTGTTAGTCTGTCAGACCGAGAACTGCAAATCATCGAATTAGTGGCTGCTGGCTTAACTAACCAAGAAATTGCAGGTAAACTCGAAATCAGTAAACGTACAGTAGATAACCACATCAGCAATATTTTAACCAAGACAGGAACCGATAACCGAGTCGCACTCGTCCGTTGGGCTCTGCAATGGGGTAAAGTATGCCTAAATGATGTTAATTGCTGTTCTCTACCTAAGCAATCCAGCGAACAACAACAGCTGGGAATGAAATCTAAATCCTAGATTTTTATTTTTGCTAAATCCTAGATCTTAGTTTTTGGGGTGTTTTTGCGTTATTCATAGCGCATCTACTAGTAAATGGCTCAGTTTATTTAACTCTGATTTTTCCGCGAATTGCTAGTCAAATACCTGTGCCATTTTCAGTAGTTGCCGATAGTTCTTCTCCTCACGCCTCATTAAAAGTGTGAAACTTTCACTTGCGGCGATCGTTATTTTGCCTCACACAGTGTTAATTTTTTTGATTGAGTCCTGTACTGCGTAAACCCGAAAGATTGCGGAGACGTAATATATTACGTCTCTACATGCTCAGACGTTATTTCCAATAGTTAATTTCCAGGATTTATTTCCAGGATTTACTCCCAAAATTTATCTCCAAAGCTCGTTTTCAGAAACTTGTTGAAATCTTTACATAAATTAAATAGTAAAAATTTCAACAGTAGAAAATTAAGTATATTTTTGATTGTTACTTGAAAATCATCAAAAATAATCAACAAAAATTAGCAATATTCCATTAACTTAAGCGCTACATTGGAAAGTAATCTATATTGCTACATTTGCAATTGGGCAGCAATTCGGCTATGAATACCTCTGCTTTTATCGATGGTGATTTCTCTAGCTTTAATTTTCTCAACCTTGATTTTGTTACAACATCAAAATCCCAGGATGCCGATCTTGTTGAGCATCTCTCATTTATTCCGGGATTGAAAGAAATTGTCATGCTACGTCAAGTTCATGCTTTAGAACATGGAACTGTTTGGATTCTAAGTCAGGCAGATAAATTATATAATCCTGGAACCACTCCAAATGAACTTCAGACAGAAGATAACGAACTTTTAGGTGGTTTGTCTACAGAGCAAGGATTTTATCTTTATGGAGATGTGACAATCGGTAGTCTGAGGCGTGCCGCAAAACTTGCTTTACATAGATTAATTAATGGAGAATCGAATTTAGCTGTCCATCCCCGTTGCAGTACAAATATTTCAGTAACAATGCTAGTAACTGCAGGATTTGCAGTGGGAATGCATTTGTTGTTACCAAGAGGACCAATTGAGCAAATTATTGGTTTGGGAATAGCAACAACAACAGCTTCAGAAATAGCTCCTGAGCTTGGCTTATTAGCACAAAAATATCTTACTACCGCGATTCCTTTTAACTTGGAAATTGAAAGTGTGATTCGGACTCAGGATAATTGTGGCAGATCAGCCCATTTTGTAAAAGTATGTTGGCGTGATTGAATGGGGCTGAGATAAAGGGTTAATTTTAATTTCTACATCATATTCTCCTAATCTTCATATTCTCTTAATCTTCGGTCATCCAATCCAAAATGCACCGAGCCGTAGTTTCTGATTGTTCTAGATGGGGTACGTGACCACTATCCTCAATCCAGATAAGTTGATTGGTTTTTATACTAGCTTGAAACTTTTCCGCATCAGCAGTTCCCAAGATTTCATCAGAATCACCCCACAATATTAGTGTTGGCTGTTCGATTTTTGATAACTCTTTTCGGAAAGAGCTATAACCACCACTTTTGGTAAAGGAAATTAAAGCTTGGCTCCAGTTTGGCATATCTAGGTGTAATGCAGCACATGTTTGTG
This sequence comes from Mastigocoleus sp. MO_188.B34, assembly GCF_030065675.1. Taxonomy (GTDB): domain Bacteria; phylum Cyanobacteriota; class Cyanobacteriia; order Cyanobacteriales; family Nostocaceae; genus Mastigocoleus. The sequence goes on from NZ_JASJDK010000070.1 coordinate 13,849, forward strand.
CATCAGCAGAAGCGAAATTTTTATTTTTATAAGCTGCACGACTAATACTTTGGCGTACTTTTGGGTTACGTAAAAATTCTGTGGCTAAATAACCTAAAGGTGGAAACATAAATTTACTTAACGGCGAACCACCCCCAATACCTGCACTATCTATTAATACGAGTTTTTTCACTATTTCCGGATAGGTGAGAGTAAAATCTATTGCTGCTGCACCTCCCATAGAAGCACCGACTAAAATTACAGGTTGGTTAATTAAGGTTTTCCAAAAATGGTAAAGGTGAATTTTAATAGTTTTAGGACTAAATTTTATATTTGGGATTCTACTTGTAAAACCAAAACCTAATATATCTACAGCCCAAGTTTCACAATAGGGGGATAGTTTTGGTAATAAACGTCTAAATTCAAATATAGAACTATCAAACCCGTGAATTAACAGAATGGGTATTCCATCGCTACCTTGGCAAATGTAGGATGTAAGAATCGATTCCCCACTTAAAGGTGTGGGTACGTGGATTTGTTTGATATTCTGGGCTAAAGCAATTGAAGTTGATTCTGTCAATTGCTCGGTATTTGGGGGAAGAAAACTAGGAAACATAAAATCCAGTTTACCGTTAATTAACCCCAGGGCAGAAACCAAAAAATAGAGGGAAAAAGTAATTTTATTTGAACCCAATCGCCAATCTCCAATCTCCAATCTCCAATCGCCAATCTCCAATCCCTAACCACCATCAAACCACCAAGAATTTTCAACTAACTTGGTTTTCACAAATAACGTTTTTTTGCGCATAAAGCGTTTTATTCCTGAAACACCTGTACGGGAACTTCCCATACCTGAAAATCTAAAAGGGTTTTGTTCTCCTTCTTGAATAATGATATTCAAAGCTGCATCATTGATGCTAACAGCACTAAGATTTAACTTTTCGGCGACTTCTATGGCTTCAGCTTCTGTAGCCGCAAATACTGCTCCGCTAAGTCCATAGAGAGAATCATTGGCTAAATTGATCGCTTCCGTAACTTGTGAAAAAGACATTACCGGTATTATTGGACCAAAAGTTTCTTCGGTCATGATTTTCATGGAATGATTCACCCCAGTAATAACCGTTGGATGACACCACCAACCTCCACCTAATTCTTCAACTTCTCCCCCACAATGGATGACTGCACCCTTATCAATTGCATCTTGTAAATGTTCCTCAATGATTACAGCTTGTTTTTCTGCAATGATTGGTCCAATATCTCCATTAGAAGGTTCGGGGTGAGAAAATTTCAAACGATGTGCTTTAGCTACCAATTGATGATAAAACTTATCATAAATCGATTCGGCAACATAAATTCTTTCCAAACAATGACAAGACTGTCCACTATTGAAAACTGAACCCCATAAAACTGCTGAGGTTGTTACACCTAAATCTGCAGACTCCAAAATAATTGCCGGATTTTTACCACCCAATTCCAAACAAGCAGGAATAAATTGTTTATTCGCAGATGCTGCAACTTCTAAACCTGTGCTTGCATTTCCCGTAAAGCATATAAAGTCAACACATTCAATTAAAATAGTTCCGGTGTTTCTACCTCCCTCAACAAAATTTAGGACATCCCGCAATATCGGTATGGTGCTGAGTGCAGCTAACAGAGGTGACATAAACCGGGGTGTGATTTCACTTGGTTTAACAATTACCGCACAACCTGCAAGTAGTGCTGGAATTGTATCAATGGTAGATAGAATCAACGGACAACTATAAGGAGAAATTACTCCTACCAATTGATAAGGTACCCCTGTCTGTTCCAATTGAATGAAGCGAATATTTGTTTCTTGGCGAGAAGAACGCAAGGTTTTATGTGCAAATTTACACCAGTAATCAAGATTCGCCAGAAAAGAATTTATTTCTAATTGGGAAACTGCCCAGGTTCCAGTATCAGCAACGAGAGCTTCGCTTAACTTATTTTTATTTGAGACTATAGCTTGTTTCCATTCTTGTAAAGCTGCAATTCTGATCTCCAAACCTATTTCCTGCCAATTTTTCTGCGCTCTACGCAAACGATGACACTGTTGTACTAAAAGTTTTTCTGGTGGGGGTATAATTACGTAATCAAACTTACCATTACGGGGATTGCGAACTTCAATAGGTCTGGACATAATTCAAGTTACCACCAGTTTTACTCTTGCGATCGGCACTTTTGGCGTGAAATTGATAAGAACAAAATTTTTTGTTTGATAGAGTTTTAATATTACTGCCTAATCCCATTGTGGGGATTAAATTTAGCCTTGTAATATCAGATATTTCAATAAGCACTGAAAATCAAACTAGTATTTATTCCCAGGGGAATAGTTAATTCTAACCTCTGAATAAGTTTTAAATTACCACCCAATCGACTTTACCAGTTATGGAAATAGCATTTTCCCACCTGTTGCTAATCTAGAAACATCAAAAATTTAAATCACGGATTGGAAATAATGAACTTGAAGGTGACAGAAACATCAAAATTGACCAATCGTTTTGAAGAAGCTTTAGTTTATGCCCACAAATTACACCAAAAACAAACCAGAAAGGGAGGTAAAATACCTTATATTAGTCATCTCTTAAGTGTCACAGCTTTGGTAATAGAAAATGGAGGTGATGAAGATGAAGCTATCGCAGCTTTATTGCATGATGCAGTGGAAGACCAGGGGGGAAAAGCAACCCGCGAAGTAATTTTAAATATGTTTGGTCAAAGAGTCACTGAGATTGTAGATGGTTGCACAGATGCAGACACTATACCAAAACCACCTTGGCAAGAGCGCAAAGAGCAATTTATTGAAAGAATGCGCCATGCTTCAAGTTCAGTTCGTAGAGTAGTTTTAGCAGATAAGTTACATAATGCGCGCAGTATTTTGAGCGATTTATTTAGGGATGGAGAAGCAACTTGGGATAAATTTAAAGGTGGTAAGTCAGGAAGTTTGTGGTACTACCGGAGTTTATTAGAAATATTTTTGGAAACTGATGCTGATTCTTGGTTGGTACAGGAATTAAATCGGGTTGTTAATGAGTTTGAGTCAATAACAAAAGAGACTAAAACTAATTCCTAATTTCTAACCTAGTACAGCAAGGCAGAAATTAAGCAATAATTTACACATGCAAACAAGATAGAGAATACTTTTAACTTCCGCGCAGTGGTACTATCGGGACTTAGACAAAAAACAAGTAGGAAAAAGCCTCAAAGCCAGTCATGACAAGGGATTAACTTCAAAGCCCTAAAAATCGCTCTTAGCGGAGCGTGGCGTTAGCCATAACATAGATATATCAAGAAAACAACTAATTTGACGTAAAACCATTGATTTATAAAGCTTTGAGGCTGTTTTTTGAGCAAAAAAATGTCTAAGTCCCGCTATTCCCCAATCTCAATTTTCCAAGTTTGTAACGTTGTACCCAGAAACTGGTCTAAGTTTGTCAAAGCATTCAAATATCCAATTTTTGCATTTAATTCGTTAGTTCTTGCTTGTGCTAGACGGTCTTGAAAGCTAATTAATTCAAAAATTGTTCCCTCTCCTAAACCTAGCTTTCGTTTTTCTTGTTCGATTTCCAGTTGTTTTTGAGATAAACGAGTAGCGTCCCGTGCGAGTTCTAGTTGGGAAAAACTTAAATTGACATTTCTAATCCTATCTTGTAATTCAAGTTCTAAAGTTGCAAGCTGATCTTGTAAAGAATTTTCTGACTGTATCAAACTAATACGGGCTCGATCTAATGCTTGTTTTAAATTTAAATCTCCGATGGTTCGACTTAAAGATAATCCAGCTCTTGCATCTGATTCTCGATCTATTTCATTTCTCAAAGTCGCAGTTAAGTTTAAATCCCAACGCTGACGGTCTTTTGCTTCTAATAACTGAAGTTTATTTTGAGAAACATTAATTTGAGATATTAAATAACTTGGTTTATTTGTTAATGCTATTTGTCTGAGTTTGTCTAAGTTTAGTACCGGTGCTTTTATTGAACTGGGTATTTCGTCTGCAACAATATTAGTACTTTGATCTATATCCAAAATATTTAACAGAGCTATTTTACTTGATTCGAGGGCATTTTTAGCACTTAATAAACTAAATTGGAGATTTGCAATATTAGTTTGGTTTTGGACTATTTCAACAGGTGCTTTTCTTCCAGCATCAATTAAAGCTTGAGTTAATTCTAATGATTCTTGAGCATTTTTAAGAGCGCGTTCGCTAATTTTTACCGATTCTTGGGCTTGAATTAAACTGCGATAAGCAGTAATGGAACTAGTAACAGTATTAATCAATGTAGATTTTAAGTTAATAATATTTGCCTTTTCTTGCAAGCGAGCTAGTTTGACTGAAGCTCTATTAACCCTGGTTCCAGCACCTCGAAGCAATGGTTGTTGTAAATCAACTTGAAAACTTTGGCGAAAAATATCATCATTTATGCCATTATTTCCATTAGAGGTTTGAGCATTACCAATCCAGCTAAAGTCTAAAGTTGCACCTGTAGGAATTTTCACTTGCACTTTTCCGTCTACTGTTCCTGTGGGATTGAAGTCGGAATTTCCAATTCGATCTAGGGATAATGAAAATGTTGGTGTAAAGTCTGGAGAAAATTTATCCTTTGCGATCGCCAAGTCTTGTTTTTGGGTAATTCGATCTAGATAAGCGTTTTTAATATCGGTATTATTTGCAATTACTAAAAACACAACATCAGAAAGTGATAGTTTAGTTACTTTTCTTGGTTTGGGGGAAGGTATTTGTTCCGGGTTGAATTTTTCTGAGTTAGATTCTTTTGGGTTAGATTCTTTTGATTTATATTCTTCTGACTTAATTATTGATTGATTTCGATTTTTATCTGAATTATTTAATTTATCCCGATTTGATATTACCTCATTGTACTGTGGATCTAAATTATCTTTGTTACTACCAAACTCAGCTGTGTCTGATAACGTTCTTTTAAAAATTGCTGGATATTTGTTGAACATGTCGGGTAAATAACTATCCGCAAGCAAAAAAGATTTTTTGGATAAATCACACATCATATCCATACAAGATTTATCAGAACTTTTATCTTCCAATACATTCTCAGACTTATTATAAATATTTGCATCAGCTGCACTCATAGTTGCAGTAAAAATAAAGATACAAATTAAAAAACTTGTCAAATTCATTACCAATTACCCATTACCAACTACCAATTACCCATATTTAATTAAGCTTCGCGTAATGCTTTAACCGGATCTAATTGACTTGCGCGAACAGCAGGGAAATAACAAGCACCCACACCAACAATCAAAGCTGAACCTAAAGATAAAGCAGCAGTTTTAACATCAAATTGATAAGGTAATGTAAATGTATTAGCGACTACCAGTGTTAACCCATGTACCGTTGCGATCGCAAATATTCCACCAACCAAACTTAAAATACTTGCTTCTAGAATAAACTGTAGTTGAATTTCCAGCTTTGTTGCACCGATCGCTCTTCTCAAACCGATTTCTGATGTCCGCTCAATTACCGCAGCGATGGTTATATTAGCAATACCAACCCCAGAAATGAGTAGGGAAATCATTCCCACACCTGTTAGTCCCCGAGAAACGAGATCCAAAGTTTCTTTCTGTTCGAGAATATCATCTATATTGCTTCTGACATAAATATTATCTTTAGCTCCTGGAAGTCTTTGCTCCAAAAGTTTTCTTGCTTCCTCTTGTAATTCTTCCATCTTATTTTCATCTCGAGGACGTATCGATATTTCATTAATACTTTGATTTCCTGTCATCGCACTGTATATTGACATTGGTATAAATAAACTACCTTTCGCTTCTTGTCCCTCTATTAACTTACTTTCTATAAGCCCAACGACAATAAAAGGTCTACTTGCTCCCAAGATAATCATTTCACCAATGGGGTTTTCACCTTGAAAAAGTCGATTCGCTAAAACTTTATCAATTACTATCACTCGTCGATACCGGCTAAAATCAGCATCACTAAAAAAACGACCTTTTAACAGCTTTCTACCAGAAGTAAGGAGAAAATCTTGAGTAACTGCAGACATTTGTGGTTCGCTTTGTTCGTCTCGATACCGTGCAGTATTAAGAAACCAGATGTAATCAGAAGCACTAATTGCTTTAACGTTTTTTAGTTGTCTGCGAGTGTACTCCATATCCTCTAATTTTGGTTGTCTACCCTCTGATGAGTAAATTGAAATATTTACTTGGGGTGCTTCTCGTTGCGCTAACTGCTTAGAAATGATGTTTTGACTAATAGCACCAACTTGTAAGGAAGCATTAACCGCAGTAACACCCATGAATACACCAAAAGTCGTCAAAGCAGAACGCAAACCATTACTAAGTAGTGATTTACAGGTGAGGTTAATTAAATCTTGAGGAGATAAGCTCATAATGATGAGTTTGTAATTCGTAGTTATATTCCTAATCCCTAATCCCTAATCCCTAATCCCTAATCCCTAATCCCTAATCCCTAATCCCTAATCCCTAATCTCTAATCTCTAATCCCTAATCTTCATTGCTGGACTGATGCTCCCTCTTCCAAAATAGTATCTGGAGCAGGTATTATTACTTTCTCCCCTACCTTTAAACCAGATTTCACCTCAACTTGACTTGCTCCTTCTATTCCAAGAGTGACTTTTCGTTTTCTTGCTTTCCCTTCCTTGTCAATGACCCAAACAAAAGGTTTACCTTCTTCTCGTTTAACAGCTTCTAGATTTACAGCTACTACTTTTTTTCGTTCTTCGACAACAATTGTCACGCTCACATTGCTACCGGGAATTAAAACACCCGTAGGTTTATCTAACTCAATTGTTGCAGGTACTAATACTTGACCGGAAGAGCCCCCACCCATGAAACTATAAGGATTACTATCATCGCGAGAAACAGCTTGGGGATGTACAGTATTAACCTTTCCACTAAATTCTTGAGATTTTGGACCAATAACTTTGACTCGAGCTACCTGACCAACTTTGACTTTACCTGCATCTAAAGTACCTATGTTGAGTTTTACTAGTTCAGTAGTAGGGTCACCTAAAGTCATTAAAACCTTTCCAGAGGTAACACCTTCACCATCTTTAACTTTAACGTCAAGTAATTTACCATTGATTGGGGCGCTAACAATATTATTTTTTAGTTTTTTCGCTGCAACTTCACGCTCTACCCGCAAGCGTTTGAGTTCGCTAATACTGTTATTGACATTTAAACGAGCTTCTTCCAGTGCTGACTTTGCTTGTAAAACCTTTTCTCTTAGTTCTTTTCTTTCTTGCATCTTAGTTTTGAGATGCTTCATGTCCAAAATACTAGTTTTCAGTTCCAACTTAGTATTCCTCAGTTCTAATTGAATTCCTTTAAGTTCTGTTTCTTTTCCTTCCAACTCATCGCGGGAGATAAATCCTCTATCAAATAAAGCTTGGGTACTTTTGAGTTTCTTCTGAGCGACAGTTAACCTTTCCTTTATTTGTGTAACTTTTTCCCGAGTACGAATGAGGTCAATTTCCCGTTTATCAATTTCCAATTGTTGATCGATTGGTTCTCTAAACTCCTTTTGAGCAAGCGCTAAGTTTTTTTCTGCTTCTGCCACTTTTTGGCGATCGCGTGTTAATCTTACTTCTTGTTTGCGAATTTCTAAATCTTTATTAGCTAAGCTATCTTGCTGTTCTTTATTACGGAGAATTAATAATTTTTGACCAGCTTTAACCCTATCTCTCACCTTTACTAGTACCTTTTCTACAGTTACTTCGCCAGGTGCTTTGAGACTTTGCTGATTTCCCAATTCTAGGATACCGCCTTCATCAACTGTAAGTTCGAGATTGTGCCGCTTTACTTCGGTAATAGGTACGTTAATAAGAGCGCCAGACTTACGGAAATTTTGAACATAAATCAGCCAGCATCCAAAGCTCGCTACGGTCAAAATACCCGATAGAGCTAACCATCGAGTTCCAATTTTAAACTTAGTTTTACTTTTTACTAGAGTTTGGACAAAATTCATGGTTTATACCATAAATGATTTTTTTTCGAGTTTATCGTTACTTTAAGCAAAATAATGATTTTAATAAAGTTTTAGGTAGACAATTTCTATCTAAGTTCTACCCCTGGGATAAAAAATTAAAGAGTAATAGATAACAATAGTAACTTAAGAGTAGTCAGTAAGACGTAATTCGTAAAGAGTAATAAGTAACAAATTAAACAATTATTCTAGAGGATGAAAATTAAAAAAATTAAACTTATGAGAATATATCAAGTCGAAAATGGTACAGGAATTGACGCTTTGTCATTGGTAGACCAACCTGAAATCGAACCTAGTTACGGACAAGTTTTAATTAAAGTCCGCGCAACTGCTTTAAATTATCGCGATTTAGTTGTTGCTCAAGGAGCTTACGGTCCTGCTGTCAAATACCCATTAATTCCCATATCCGATGGAGCGGGGGAAGTAGTTGCGGTTGGAGAAGGGGTAACGCGAGTTAAAGTTGGCGATCACGTTGCAGGGATTTTCTTTCAAAAGTGGCTTGACGGTACTCTTACCAAAGAAAAAATCAAATCAGATTTAGGTGGTACTATCAACGGAATGTTAGCAGAATACGTTACTTTACATGAAGATGGCTTAGTTACATTACCCGAACATTTAAGTTACGAAGAGGGTGCAACTTTACCCTGTGCGGCTGTTACTGCTTGGCACGCTCTGATGACTCAAGGTAAAATTACTGCTGGCGAACGGGTTTTACTACTTGGAACTGGTGGAGTATCAATTTTTGCACTTCAATTAGCTAAAATCTACGGTGCAGAAGTAATCATTACTTCCAGTAGCGATGAAAAGTTAGAGCGCGCCCAAGAATTAGGTGCAGATGCAATAATCAATTATAAAACTACACCTGAATGGCATAAAGAAGTCTATAAACTTACAGAACGTAACGGAGTAGATCGGGTCATTGAAGTGGGTGGTGCGGGAACATTAGCAAAGTCAATGCAGGCAGTACGTGTAAGTGGGACAATTAGTTTAATTGGAATTTTAGCCGGTGCAAAGGCAGAAGTAAACCCTTTACCAGTAATAATGAAAAATCTAAATCTTCAGGGAATTTACGTAGGTAGTAAAGATATGTTTGAATCTATGAATCGAGCTATTTCACTGCATCAAATCAAACCTGTAATCGATCGCGTGTTTCCTTTCGAAGAAGCAAGAAAAGCTTATTCATATCTCCAAAGTGGGGCTCATTTCGGCAAAATTGTAATCAAAGTAGACTAAAGATTAAGTTTATTTGTTTACCTGAGATCCCATATTTGCAACCACACCAAGTAATACCAATTTCCTAAACTAAAGCTACAGATAATGCATTAAGCAAGAATCATATCGTTTAATTAAATTTCATAAGCGTAACCTAAATAAATGAAACTGTTCCCCGTTCCCTGTTCCCTAACTTCACCAGAAGACTTTTTTAACAGCAAACCCTATCTAAAAAGGCTGATATTGCACAGAAAAATATAACCCATTATCCTGTAGGGTATTACCCCTGTCTTCAACAGATACTAAAGGTAAACCATAATCTAAACGCAAATTCAGATCGGGTCGAGGCTGCCATAACAATCCTACACCCGTACCAGCAATAATATTAGGGTTGGGATTTGAACCCCGATTATTCCAGACTGCAGCGATATCAAAGAAAGGTGCGATTCTCAATTCATTCGAATTAGATGTAAGAGGAATAAATAGTTCTACTGAACCTGTAACTGCATTATCAGTGACTAATTCATTTTGACGGTATCCGCGTACTGTATTAACTCCACCAGCACTGAATTTTTCTAGAGACAGTAGAGAATCGGGAGTAAGTTGAGCATTAAGTCTGGAAACCAATATACTTCTCGGGGTCACTTGCTGTACCCATTGAAATTGTCCCAACCAACTAAAAAATCTCCCGTCAGTTCCAGAATTATTTGTTGTCGCATCAAAAGCACCTATACCAAAACTAAATTGGGAACGTGCTGCTAATACAGTTGTGGTATTACGTTGTACCCAATCCTGGGAAAAGCGAATTACTGTGACATTTGATTCCCCATCTTCTGCACCTTGCGAAAATGAGAAGGGAATATCATCAAGAATAAAGGTTTGACTGCGGCGTAAATCTAAAGCTAGTCCCAATGCAAATTCACTGTTAGGTGTTAATATCAGAGGCTGACGAAAATTTAAGGAGTATGTCTGTGCTTCACTTCTAATGTCAATATCTTCAAAATCATCTTCAATAATCCGGCTATCAGTATTGGTAAACCGAAAGCCAATTTTCCCGTTTTTGGAATTTACAGGAAAAGTATAATTAATATCATAAAGATTGAGCCCTTCAGTAATTCCATATTCACCCCGTAGGGAATCTCCAAAACCTAAAACATTATCATGAACAGCAAAAATACCAGCTTGTAAGGAACCAATACTGGGAGATTGACTATTTCTAGTAAAAACTCCTGCATGAAAAGCAGGTGCTTCCTTAACAATAAGTTTGAGAATATTCTTACCTGGAGTACTACCTGCAGTTAATTCTGCATTGACCTGACTAATTAAAGGGTCTATTTGTAATAATTGCAGGGCTCTTTCTAAGCGGTTTTTATTTAAAGGTGCAGTGGTTGCTCTTTTGATACGAGAACGTACATAGTTTGCTCTTAGCCTGTTTAATCCCGTCAGTTGAATATCTTCAAGTTCACCTTCAACTACTTGGATTTTTACCACTCCATCTGTATCGATGATTTGACTTAATAAAAAAGCACCGCTATTAATATATCCGTTATCAATATATAACTTTGTAATTTCAGAGCGTAATTGCAGTAATTCCTCAAAAGAAACTTGTCTTTTTTCAAATTTACTTTTTAATTCGTTAATTTCTTCTTGTAAAACTGTGCTACCCAATATTTCAACTTGTTTTACAAAGAAATTTTCCTTGAAAAATCCATCATCCTCTCTTTTGGGTATCTTTTGATTTTCTGGAGGAGTCAATATTGGATTTTGAGGTTCTGGAGTACGGGGAGGAATTTTAGAAGGTTCATCTTCTGGAGGAGACGTGCGTTCTATCGGATCTGGAGGATCTGGCGGAATATTGACTCCTGGAGGAATATTTGATTGGGCTAAAATTCGAGATGATAGAATACCTAAACTAAAAATAGTTGAGCTTGTAATTAATATTAATTTATATATGGAGTACAGCACTTTCAACTCTCTAAATTTCAAACCTAAAAAATAATCAATAATTCAGTTTTGCTCGCTACAAGAAAAATATTTATGATTTAGCGTGACTAATTACACTTTTGGCTTAAAAGTAATTTTCCGTTAGGTAATCGGAAAACACCTTGGGGTTCAACAATGGGGTCACCTTTTTTCCAGGGAGGTGATTTTTGATGATTACTGATACTACGCACCTTGCCAGTACTATAATTTGAGATATCTGCATTTCCTGGACTATGAGGAAAACCACCAGAACCTGTAATTAAAAAAGTACTACCGGAATCTTCTGCACGCACAATGCAACTATTCGCAATTAAAGCACCAGTGTCAATTTGGTTTTCAGGTAGTTCGTTGAGACTATTTTGGATAAAGGTAGTATCGGGTATTCCAGTAATATTTCCAGATATTGCACCACTAGCATTAACATCGACGCGGTTATTACCATTGAGCTGATTAAGGTTAATGCTTGCAGAGACAGGGCGAAACTGTGAAGAACTGAAGAAACCAGAGGTGTTAAAGGTTATATCACCACCTTGACCGTCACGAGCGAAGGACAGGATATCGCTATCATCGAGAGCGACGATCGTATCGGCTGTGAGGTCTATGTTTCCACCACCACCCATACCAGTAGAAATATCTGTCCTGATATCGCTATTGTTACGGAGGATTATACTTTTAGCATTTATACTAATACCACCTCCTGTAGAATTTTGTGCAGAAGTGTTTATATTACCTTTGTTAGCACTTAAAGTCTGATTGAGACTGATAATAATATCGCCTGCATTTCCTTCTCCCAAACTATTGCTATTTATACCTGCGTCGTTTTTGAGAATGAGAGATTTACTATTTAAATTAATATCTCCGCCATTACCTATGTCAGAAGTAGAAGCTGATATTTGCCCTTTGTCTTGAATAATTAGCTTCTCAGTTCTTATATTCATGTTACCAGCAGTTCCAATACCTCTAGTCTGGGAAAATAAACCAGTTTGAAAACCACTCAGTTCAATTAAATCTATTGCTGTTAATGTTAAATTTCCTCCTTGACCTTGACCAAAAGTACCAGTTGAGACCTGAGAGCTATTTTCAAGGATCAATTTCTTGGTATGTATGGTTAATTTTCCTCCATTACCATCACCTAAAGATTGAGTTGTTAGAAAACTATTGGCTCCGGATAGTCTTACAGATTCAGAAGCCCTAACTGACAAATCTCCACCTTGTCCACTACCTAAAGTTCCAGCAGTTACTTGAGCGCCATCTCGAATAACTAGTTTTTCTGTTTCAATCTTCAATATGCCAGCATTTCCAGCATTTTCTAAGCTACTATCTACAGAAATACGCCCTCCATCACGAACTGTTAACTGCTTGGAGAATATTTGTAATTCTCCTCCATTTCCTTTTCCTTGAGTTTGTACAAACAAGCCACTAGGAAATTGACTTCCTGCTGCTGATGTTCCGCTTATATCTATATTCTCAGAGGTAACAGTTAAACTACCTCCTAAACCCTGACTTAAAGCACTTGCAGAGACCTGGGCTCCACCCCGAACAAATAAATTATTAGTTATAATGTTTAATTTTCCACCTGTTCCTAAGCCTTGTGATTGGGTAAATAAGCCACTACTAAATAACTCTGATTCTCCAAGTAAATTAATATAATCAAAGGCATTTACTTGTAAATCACCTGATGAACCTTGACTTAATGGTTGATTTACTACCTGAATTTGTGCGCCATCGCGAACAATTAGACCCTTTGTGTTGATAAATATATCGCTTCCGCGAGTGCTTTGGTTTCCCGAATAAACTATAGCAAATAAACCACTCTGAATTTGACCATCTTGTGAAGTTCCAGTTAATTCTATTAACTCAGAAGCGTTAACACTTAATCTTCCTCCTGAGTTTGCTCTTAAAGTACTCACATCGATTCCAGAACCATCACTCAAAGTTAAACTTCTAGCATTAACTTCGATATTTCCACCACCTGCTCCACTTGCATCAACTGTTGATTGTTGTGAAAGTTTGATGTCTCCAAAATTCTGAACGTCCTCATAACCTAAAGACCAACCTTTTTTAGCTGCATTTACACTAACTGAACCAGAATTTCTGACACTACCAAGCTCTATTCTCCCTCCATCCGTTTTGAGAGTTCCACCTTCCAAGCTAATTTCTCTGGCTACCAAAGCTAAAGTTTGATTGCGTGCTACGCGTAGTCCTACTAAAGTATCAATGAGTTCGGTTGTTAAACGAGTACCCTGACCATTACCCAGCACAATAATTTGTCCAGGATTTTTATTAGTTGAACTTTTATTAAATTGCAAACCTAAAGGAACACTAATAGTCAGAAGAGGTATGGATTCAGGCTCCCTCGCACTAAAAAATTTTCCCTCTCCAAATCGAATAGCATCAGCTGTTGTAGCGACAAATGACCCTTGTACATCTAAAGTTGCATTTTCTCCAAACACTATCCCATTAGGGTTAATCAGGAACAAATTAGCTGTACCTGATACTCCCAATTTGCCAAAAATATTTGAAGGATTATTACCAGTGACACGAGAAAATATATTATTTATGCCGTCAGGATGAGCAAAAATAACTCCTTTACCTTCACCAACATTAAATTCCCTAAAACTATGAAATAAATTTGCTCCCCGCAATGCTCCACCATTAATACGCTCATTGAATTCATCAATTGAATTAACAATTGAAATTTCGGAATTTAGAGTTGTATCCGGAATAATTTGAGCCTTAACTCTTTCGACAAAAATTAAGTTTAAGAGGAAATATAGCCAGAATTGGCAGCATAAAAAAACCCAGCTTTTGCTAAGCATTACTGTTATCTCAAACAGGTAATTGTATTTTTAAATGTCAGTAATTCTATCTAGGAGTAAACTATCACGCTCAGAATAAGATTATCCTTATTTTGCAAAAACTTTACATTTAAGTTTCACGTAAGACAAAAATCCAATTGAATCGAAACAAGCAAAAACCAGTTCTGATGAGATCATCTCACTTGCAGTCTTATAAATGCTTATCACATTGATTTAATTTTAATCTAACTTCATGTAAACTTTATTTTTCTTGCAAAGGACACCGTAAACAGATATATATCAAGTAAAAATAGCAACTTGTTTATATTAAGTTTTACAAAAAACTTCACATCATTAGAAACAATTTATGTTTAAGGGATGTTCGAATAATATGCGTCGTTTTCTTGCAGTTTTATTTATTTTTAGTTTGATTTGCAGTATATGGCTCAGTGATATTCTTTTACCGTTTTCCTATTCAAAATTTTCTCAGATAGTAGCTGCTCAAAGACCTCAAGCAACTCAACAAGTAGAGAAAGGTATTAACTATTATCAAATAGGAAATTACCAAGCAGCAATTCAAGAATGGAATAAAGCTTTAGAAGCTTATCAAAAAACTGGTAATTCAGCTAATATTGCGATTATTAATGAAAATATTGCTCGAGGATATGGAGCTTTAGGTGAAGGAGAAAAAGCCTTAGAAAAATGGGAAGAGCTAGTAGTTTACTATGGAAATTCTGGGGAAAGAAAATTACTAGGAAGAGCGCTAACAGAACAAGCGCAAGTATATAGTAGCTTGGGTCAGCCCTTAAAAGCTATTGAGATTTTATATGGCTTAGATCGGGTAGGAACTGAAAATATAGAGCTTAAAAAGACAGAGGGTAGAAAAAATACTGCTCTGCAAATTGCAAGGGAGGAGAAAGATAAAAAGGGTGAAGCAGCAGCTTTAGGTAGTTTAGGTGATGCTTATCGTAAGCGAGGTAATTATGATAGAGCAATTGAATGTTTACAACAAGCTTTATCTATTGATGAAGCAAGTTACGAACAACCTTTGCTTAATAGTCTGGGTAATACTTACACTGGAAGAGCCCAAAGGTGGAATTTACGTTCTGTGTCTGCAAAAGAGCTGGATATGAAGTCCCGATCTGGTGAATTTGAGCAAAATGCGCGGATTGATTATCAACAAGCGAAGAATAACTTTCAGAAGAGTTTTGAACTTGCTCGACAAAAGGGCGATCGCTTCGCTAAAATGCGATCGCTATTATCTTTAATTCAGTTGAGTTATACCTCACGAGAGTTTAGAATATTCGACCGGAGTGAAGTCGATCGCAAAATTCAAGAAGCTTTAGTTCTGTTAAAAGATTTACCCAATACACGAAATAAGGTATATGCTGCAGTGGATTTAACCAATCTACCAGCAGTAGACTCTCAGGAAATAACTTCACCTTTAACTCAATGTGTTTCACCACGTCGAATTACAGATATGCGAGCAAAAGATTTGCTCGAAGGTGCGCTCAAAAATGCTGAAGAAATGAATGATAATCGTTCCAAGTCTTTTGCTTTGGGAGCATTAGGTCATTTTTATGAATGTAATAATCAATATGAAAATGCTTTAAGTTACACGCGTCAAGCTTTATTAGCAGCGGATCAAAAATTAAAAGCTAGAGATAGCGTGTATTTGTGGGAATGGCAAATTGGTAGAATATTCCGCAAACAGGGAAAATCTCCTCAAGAAATTGCTGATGCTTATCAACGCGCCTATTTAACTTTAGAGGAAATTCGTAGCGATATTCTCAAAGCAGATAAAGATTTACAGTTTGATTTTAGAGATGTAATTGAACCCGTATATCGAGATTTAGCTGAATTAAGGTTAGAGTTAGCATTACAGAATGACAGCAAGTTACAAGTGTCACAAGCAATAAATCTACAAACTAAACAAGTTAATTTTAATAAAACATCTAAAAATAGCTCTAAAACTCAAGAAAATTTAGATAGTGCAATTCAAACTATTGATTCTCTGAGATTAGCAGAATTACAAAATTTCTTCGGTAATGATTGTATTTTAGCGGCAATTAGCAAACAAGCAGTAAATGAATTAGTCGGGGAAGAAACTGCTGTTCTTAGCTCAATTGTTGTTGATAAAGGCGTAGCAATATTACTCCGTTTACCTGGCGATCGCCAGAAAGTTGAATGGGTTGAAGACAACGGTAAAATTATTGGATCTCAAATTATTGAGAATGAAATTAAGGAATTTCGTGATGGGCTCAAAAAAGGGCAGAAACTAATACAATATGATACTAGCGAAGCTGCAAAATTATATCAGTGGTTTATTGCTCCTTTTAAAAACGATTTAGAAAACAACAACATCAAAACCTTAGTTTTAATTCAAGATGGTATTTTACGTACCATACCAATGGCTGCACTTTTCGATAGTCAGAATGAAAAGTATTTAATTGAAGAATATGCTCTCGCTACTACCCCAAGTTTAAAACTAACTGCACCCAAAAAATTGAAGACGCAAAAAAATAGCGTCTTAATTTTAGCCTTAACTGAGGAAAGTCGCATTGGTGGTAAGATATATTCCGCCTTATTTAATGTTGAAGAAGAAGTAAGTGAAGTTAAAAAGTTATTTCCTCAGTACAAAGATTTTATAGATCGAGAATTTCAACCATCTAATGTAGAAATAGAACTAGAACAAAATATTTACCCCATAATTCATATTGCAACTCATGCTCAATTCGGAACAATTCCGGAAGATACTTTCCTAATTGCTGGAAGAAAAAATGATAATGACCCAGACAACGAAAAATTAACAATTAATGAATTAGAAATAGCACTTCGTAAAGTTAAAGGTGGTTCTCACGCAATTGAATTACTCACATTAAGTGCTTGTGAAACAGCTTTTGGTGATGACCGTTCCGCACTTGGTTTAGCAGGAGTTGCTCTACAGTCAGGAGTCAGAAGTGCTGTTGCTTCCTTATGGACTATTGCTGATGCATCTACATCAATATTAGTATCAGAGTTTTATAACAATCTTAAGTCAGGAAAATCTAAAGCTGAGGCTTTACAAGCAGCACAAATAAAGTTGATTAAAGCTAAAGAAGATCCTGAGGCAAATAGACGATACGATAACCCTTATTATTGGGCTTCATTTATTCTTATAGGTAATTGGTTATAGCGCTATGTGCAAGTCAAAAGTAAAAAGTTCAAATTCAAAAGTAAAAACTTGAAAATTAAAACTTAATAATTAAAACAGACCGCACCTATTGTGACCAAAAGTTTACTAGTAATAGATCTGAAAATTCATCAATTAACTCATCAATTAACTATTACCAATTACCCATTACCAATTCAAAAATCATGATGAAAAAATACCTCATACATAAATTATTTATAGTTACTCTTTTAACATCATTTATAACTATCTCACCGTCAGTTCTCGCAGCTTATGTCCCACCACCAGATCAAAAAGAATCTAGCGATTATTCAAAACCTGGAGGTCGTAGAGGGTGTGATACCAGCAAAATACCTTTAACTGTTCTTGCTCCTAAAAAATATGTCGGATACACTTTTTCTAGTCATCCAACTTTTGCTTGGTATTCCTCTGGTTCTGAATCAGTAGAATTTAGTTTATTTAAGTTTGATAAGAACGGGGATCCAGAACCACTAGGTTCACCAATTAATACTAAAAAAGCACCAGGAATTCAAACCTACTCATTACCTAAAAATCAACCCGGATTACAAATTGGAGAAACATATCTGTGGCAAGTTATTATTACATGTCCTCAGGGTCTTCTATTGAGTAGGGCAGAATTTACTGTAGTTCCATTAACAACAGAGCTATCGAAAAAGATAGCACAAACTTCTAATGAACTAGATAGATTAAATTTATACGCACAATCGAGTTTATGGTACGACGCTTTAGCAGAAGCTCTCACATTAGCTAAAACTAAAGGATTAACTAAACCACTTTCAAGTCTTTTAGAAAATGTTGCAGATGGAGATATTCCCCATGAAGGAATAAATTTAACAAAACCAGAAATTGAAGGATTAAAAAAACATGTGGAGAATTTACAGAATATTGCAGCTATCAAAGATATTCAAATTAATTAGTTAAGTAGGTTAGTAAGAAAATTATAACTTGTTTGTAATAGCGCTTTAGCGCTAAAGCGCTACTACGAGCCAAATAAGAATATTTTATATTTATTTACATAGTTTACTTTTTTCTCACCTACTTACTTGTCAGATTAAGCAATCATTTTTTGGTAAAAAGTAATCGTTTTAACCTAGGTAAAATATTTATGCTTATTTTGTAGCGATCGCAATTTAAATTCCATGTAAGCTCACATGAAGTACCTTTGGAACCAGTAGATTCGCGATTAAATCTACCCCCCAGTTCCTTTGCTAAGGACTTAGAGTTTTTTGTACCTTTGTTCTCTTTATTAGAGGAAATACCTACTCCATTATCTTTAACGGTAATGGTATACCAACCATCTTGGTTTTTACCCGTTGCAGATAAACGAGTCAGACCTTCTGCATGTTTACCAGCATTACATATAGCTTCTTCAAGAAACTGACATAATTCTCGTTTCTTTTTAATACTTAAATATTTTTCTTCTACGGGGTCGAAATCTCTGACTTTAACCTTTAAAGTTTTAAAGTGTGGTAGATCGCGTTCTACAGTATGACTATAAACTTCGTAAAATAAGTTATGAATTGGACATTTTAAATCTACTTTTGAGGAATTACCTAAATATAAACTTTCTCCTCGATTGAGAGTTTCAATTTTTAAATTTTCCCCAACATCTCTAATTTCTTGATTTAAATATTGTAGTTTTGTATGTAATTCTTTTCCTTTAAGATTATCGTTTTGACTTTCCCTCATTAAAGCTGCTAGGGTTTGCAAAGGCCCATTATGAATAGATGTAAATGTAAAGTCTATAGCTTCCTGTCTGATAGCAATTTGTGATTTTAAACTGCGATCGTATTCATAAAAAGCAAAAGCGCTTAACCCCACAGCATTAATTCCTAATATTAAAACAACAGGTGCGACAGGAATCCACCAACCGATAATCAAACATAGATAACTTATACTGAGAAAACAAATAATTGTAATACCAACCACAAATAAATTTTTAAATGCTGATTGGATTAATCTTCCTAAAGCAATTCCTAAAATTCCCCAAGCTATAATCCATAGGTACTCCCAAATATCGGGTAAAGTCACTATTTGTGGTCTATTATTTTCAACTGTACTAAGAATGTGACTAATAACGTGAGCGTGGAAATCTACCCCATAAATTCCAAGGTGATGTCTGTAATCTGATACCGCTGAAGTGTTAATGAAATCTGGTTGACTGGGTGCTGTAATTCCAATTAAAACTATGCGATCGCGTATTAGTTGAGGATTAAAATTACCTTTTTCTAATTCATTGAGGGATAGGGTTGGAAATACTTTTTTCCCACTACGAAAATTGACAAGAATTTTTACCCCTCCTGCATCTGCACCAACATACCCCCCAGTATTAGACAAAAAGCGAGTTAATTCAGTTTTCCCAAATCGCATTGCATGGCGATCGCTAGTACCATTTTTTAAGGTTATATTTTTGCTATCTAAATAAGTTTTTGCTAAGCGTAAAGGTAGAGAAAATTTATAATCTTTATTATTTGGATTTCCGAGCAGTGCGCGTCTGGACTTTCCATCTCTATCAATAATAAGATCTATAAAACCGACTCTTTCGGGAGGTAATGCGGGTGGAGGAGGAGCTTTATCTTCTCCTAAGATTACTTCAGCACCAAATAAATTTTTATATTTTTTAAAGACTTGAATAAGTTCATCATTACCTGGCGGAAATTTTGTATTTCTAATGAGATCTAAACCTATTACCTTTGGTTTATAACTCTGGATTTTTTCAATCAATTTAGCAATATTTCGATCTGGAATTGGATAGGTTCCAATAGAGTTAATATCTGCCTCATTAATCCCAATAATGGTAATTCTATCATCTCTTGATTCAGCCGGACGCCAGCGTAAAAAAGCATCTAGGGTCATCCATTCAAGGAATTGCAACGAACCACTTAAACGAGCTAACATAACTAGAGAAATTATAATTAAACCTGGTAATGCTCCTACTCGCCAAATATTAAATTCATCCTCAATTTTCCCCCAGATACTTCTTAACACTATTTTAAAACTCCAAATTAACTTACTAATAAATTAATCCATTAAGCGTATGATTCACTAATCAATCAATCCTTCTTTTCTGGCTCGAATTTCTGTTTCAATGCGAATATTTTTACCTTCTTTTTTGCTATATTCTGGGTAGATACCCAAAACATCTTGAATTTTAGTCCAGTAATGACGCACCATTCTTTCTGATTTGAACATTCGTTGTGCGATCGCTTTATCTTGTAAACCTTCTTCAAAGGCTAATCTCAATACTTCTAACCATTCTGGTTTGACTTCTAATTTGGTTTTCAAATCCTTGGTGTGGGTTACTCCTTTGAGTGATAAGTCAACTCTAGTGAGCATGTCCGCTTCTAATAGTCCCTTATCAGCAACGGTAAAACCACCACGATGAGCATCGATATCATGCTTAATTCTCACCAAAGCTTTTATATAACTGCTTTGCACCATTAAATTCAGATCGGGATATTCTTTCATCAACTGTTGTAGCAATTTAATACCCGTTTCAATTTGGGATATTTTTCCATTTTCTTCAGGAATGGAAAGGTCTAATACTACTAAGTCCGGCTGACATTTTTGGAGTTGAGACAAGGTATCCTGTGCAGTTTTCGTAGTCAATAGTCTTGCTTCGGGATACTGTTTTTTCAGCACTTCTAAAGTTCCACCGAGGATTAAGTTGTGGTCGTCAACTACTAGAAAAGTTAGCAGTGCTTGCTCCTGTAAATTATGAATCATTATTATCCCTCACTGTTTACGTCTTTGCTGATATGGGATCTAAAATTGCATCCATATTTTTACAGTAAGACTATATTATTCATTATTAAAGTGGTACTTATGCAAATTTAATCACTATTCCCAGACAAGGGAATGGCAAATTTATGCAGTTAGGATTACAGAAAACTGTATTGACTTAAGAGTATGTCGCAAATTAACGCGAATAAATAGTTAACAAGATTAAATCAAGTTAAGAGACGATACTCTTTAAAAGAATCGCCTCGGGATAACAGGAATTACGTAATTTCTATGTAAATTTACTTTGCACTCTCAATCTTACTAATTCTAACGATTTTGTAATCAGAATTTAGTTTTTAAATATCTATCGATATCAATATTCCAAAGTTTTCCTAAGAGGTAGAAGAAATATCCTTCTTCTTCAGTTATGCGCCCATCAGCAGAAATAAGAGTGTAAGCAAAATCAAAAAGAATTAGTTTATCTTTTGTATTGCTGTATTCCTTAAAAACATTTGCAGCAAGTTTTAACTCTTCTAAAATGCCTTCTCCTGTCATGAAATCGAATGAATCGATTATTTCTCTTGTATCAAAGTTAATGTTGCCATAATTAGAACTGATAAAATCATTGATTACCTGAACCTCTTTACGGGAAACTTCGCCATCGATGCAAGATAAAATATATAGGATTTCAAAAGCAGCTTGAAACTTATTCATGATTTATCTCCTTGAATATTTCAGGTTTATTAAATTATTTACTGCAGTTGTTTTTGAATTATTTAATTTTCTTATATTCCAAATATATCAATTTTTCATATTAATAAATAGGGAAAATTAAGCTAATATTTTTGCATTTTTCAGCCATGCCTATTTATGTGATTACTATATATGGCAAAAAATAAAGACGTAATTTAATACGTCTTTGTAGATATTTAGGTTTATATCTATTCAATTGATAGATATCTCCTTACATAGAAATTAAACACATACCTTTCTTAGGTAGCAACTTCAAGTACAATCTTGTTGATATATTTTCATTGCCTCGGCTCTAACCAATTTATAAGGGTTATTTTGCGCTATAGCTAATATATTTGGACATTGTCCAGGAAGAACAGCTCTACGTCTTTTAGTAGTTCGAGAAGCGTTTCCGGAAGAACGACGAATATTAGGACTCGAAAGATAAGGACTGTAATGACGATTGTTTCTTCCCGTTCCATACCCATATCTATAATTCCTGAAGGGGCGACGAAACAGCCTGAAACTTTTATTTTGTATAGCAAATAACATTGTGTGATAAAAAAGATAGGTCTTTATATTTGCAATAAGACCTACTTGTTGAAAATGTTACCTCGATTTTACCAAACGCATCTAAAAAGTCAACTGAATCTAGCAGATTATATTTTTCTAAAAATTCTGCTTCACCTTTTACAATCAATTAAAAAAGTAAACTTAGAAAAGTTAGCCAATGCTTTACCTTTACCAATAAAATTTCACAGCAGAAGAAAAAGAATACAAAGATTTTTATCATTGCCAAACCTAACAATTGAAAAAGTTTGGTTTCCAATAGTTGAAGAATTGTTGAAAACATATTTTACAAATGGGAAAATAATTTATGTGGCAATTGATAGAACAAATTGGTGTCGCATAAATCTATTTATGGTTAGTGTTATTTGGGATAAAAGCGATGCAGCGCGGTCTTGGGGGTTTCCCCCATGAGCGACTGCATCAAGACAGAGCATTCCCAATATATTTTACTTTGCTGCCAAAATTAGGTAGTAGCAATATAACGGAACAACAAAGCATTCTGTCAAAAGTTATTCCGATTTTTAATAATTATAAAATATGTATAGCGCTACGAATACACGTTAGGACATTTTTTGAACGCAGCATCTACACAATCACAAAATTGTTTAAATTCATCCCACCGTTGTTTCATCCAATTTTTGAGTACAAACCACCAGCGCTCAATTTTGTTTAAATCTGGAGAATATGTGGGAAGATGCCAGATTTCACATCCAGCTTCTGTGATAATTTCGTTGATAAGTTGGGAACGGTGAAAAGTTGCATTGTCAATAACAATAACATCACCTGTTTGCAATTGTGGTACTAGACAATGCTCTAACCACATCTCAAATAAATCCCGGTTACAAGAGCCCTGGAAGACGCGCGGCTGCTAGCGTAGCTGCCGTGCCGCCTCTGGTGCGTATAGAACGCTCACCTAGGGTGAATACACCTACTGAAGCTTTTAGAGACAAAGTATATATCCCACTTCTTCGGACATCCATTACATTCGGACATCTATTGCATAACATTTCCTTGTACTCTCCTATATAAATTCAAGATAAAAAAAGACGATGAAAAAATATCGACTTAGGAGAATCCAAAATGATCGTTGTCATGAAGGACGATACACCCCCGAGTGAGATTGAACGCATTATAAATGAACTTAATAACTGGGATGTCGTACCAGAAAAATTAGCAGGTAAAAACAAAATAGTTATCGGTTTAGTTGGTGAGACCGCAGCAATAAAATCCGAACATATCCAACAGATGAGTCCCTTTATTGAGGAAACAATTAGAGTGAAAAAGCCTTATAAACGGGCTTCTTTAGAATTTCGCTACGGTGAATACTCTACAGTTACAGTTGCAACACCTAACGGAAAAGTAGATTTTGGTAAAGATTCTCCCTTGGTAGTGATAGCTGGTCCTTGCTCAGTCGAAAATGAAGAAATGATTGTAGAAACAGCACAGGTAGTCAAAGCTGCTGGAGCACAATTTCTTCGAGGAGGAGCTTACAAACCTCGTACATCTCCTTATGCTTTCCAAGGACACGGGGAAAGCGCCTTGGACTTACTTGCAACAGCACGGGAAGTTACAGGTTTAGGAATTATTACTGAGGTGATGGATACTGCAGATGTAGAGAAGATTGCTAAGGTTGCAGATATTTTGCAAGTTGGCGCTCGTAATATGCAGAACTTTTCTCTACTGAAAAAAGTTGGAGCAACAGGTAAGCCAGTATTACTAAAGCGTGGACTTTCAGCAACAATTGAAGAATGGTTGATGGCTGCGGAATATATTTTGGCTTCTGGTAACCCCAATGTGATTTTATGTGAGCGGGGTATTCGTAGCTTTGACCGTCAGCATACCCGTAATGTTCTCGATTTATCAGTCGTTCCAGTGTTGCGAACGCTAACTCATTTACCAATTACAATCGATCCTTCCCATGCTACTGGTAAATCCCAATACGTACCAACTATGACAATGGGCGCGATCGCTGCAGGTACAGATTCTCTAATGGTTGAGGTTCACCCCAATCCAGCCAAAGCACTTTCTGATGGTCCCCAATCTTTAAAACCACAGGAGTTTCAAAAACTAATGCTCGAGGTAAAACCTTTAGCCCAATTCTTCAGTCGTGGGACTAAATCTTTACAAAATCAAACATTATCCCAATCTATGACAAAAGATTATTCGAAAATATAAAAATTATTTGATCGTAACTTGAGAACGAAAAAAATAGTGTCACAATTGGACTTACTCAAAAAAGTCAAGTTAGTACAAGCGTTAATGCATCCTTGATTCGTAGTTAACTGATTATTTTCTTGTATTAATTAAGTTTTTTATTTATTACCCATTGTTAATTACCAGTTAACTATTACTTATTCTCATTATCAAGTTTCTCAAGACGTGATAAGTATATATGCTATGTATGCGCAATAAATATGCTAGGTTTCCAAGTAATAGCAAATCGACATTACACTAGGTAAGTTAACGAATTTTACATCAAAATTATCTAGTCCAGTCTAGCTCAAAGTATTAATTAACTATCAACAGGATCGGGGAAATCATCTATGTATTTAGATACTCATTCTTACACAACTTCCGGTGGGATTTTCGTGTCTCGAACTGCGACTAAAACTTCCATGGAAACTGGTATAGAAGAAGTTTTATTACGTCTTGATTCCCAAAGAGGATGTTTATTGACTAGCAGTTACGAATATCCAGGACGTTATAAGAGATGGGCTATTGGTTTTGTTAATCCTCCACTAGAATTATCTACCCGTGATAATTGTTTTACTCTAACAGCACACAATGAACGGGGTTTAGTGTTGCTAAAGCATTTACTGGAAATATTGATAGAATGCCCAGATTTAAAGGAAGTAAAGCAGGAAAATAATTGTATAGTTGGGACTATTCGCTCCACAGATAAATTATTTTCAGAGGAAGAACGCTCTCAGCAGCCATCAGTTTTTACAGTTATTCGCAAGATATTATCTACATTTAAAAGTAATGAGGATGAGCACTTAGGACTTTATGGTGCTTTTGGTTACGATTTAGTATTTCAATTCGAACAAATGCCGAAGGAGCTACAACGCGCTCCCGACCAAAGAGATCTGGTAATGTATTTGCCTGATGAATTGGTTGTTGTGGATCATTATCAACAAAGGGCATTTCGTTTGCAATACGACTTTGTCACCAAGTATGGTAGTACCAGAGACTTGCCTCGTACTGGAGAAAATATTGATTACCGAGGTAAATATTTAGTACCATCAGAAACATCCGATCATCAAGAAGGTGAATATCAAGAACAAGTTCATAAAGCACTTGAATATTTCCGTCGCGGCGATTTATTTGAGGTTGTTCCTTCACAAAAATTCTCCCAACCTTGCAAACAATCCCCCACTGAATTATTCCGAATTTTGAAAGAAATTAATCCTAGTCCCTATGGATTTCTTTTTAACTTGGGTGGAGAATATTTAATTGGTGCTTCTCCAGAAATGTTTGTTCGGGTTGAAGGACGACGGGTTGAAACCTGTCCAATTAGCGGAACAGTCCGTCGAGGACAGGATGCTATTAGCGATGCAGCCCAAATTCTCAAATTACTCAACTCTGGAAAAGACGAAGCCGAGTTGACGATGTGTACCGATGTTGATCGTAATGATAAATCACGTATTTGCGAACCTGGTTCGGTAAAAGTTATTGGTCGTCGTCAAATCGAACTATACAGCCATCTGATCCACACAGTAGATCATGTTGAGGGTGTATTAAGACCAGAATTTGACGCTTTGGATGCATTTTTAAGTCATTTGTGGGCTGTAACCGTAACTGGTGCACCCAAGCGTTGGGCAATGCAATTCCTCGAACAACACGAACGCAGTCCTCGAAGATGGTATGGTGGTGCAGTAGGTTATTTAAACTTCACTGGTGACTTAAATACAGGATTAATTCTGCGCACAATTCGGCTTCAGGATTCCATTGCAGAAGTGCGAGTAGGTGCAACAGTTCTCTATGATTCTGACCCAGAAGCGGAAGCTCAAGAAACTTTAACTAAAGGTGCAGCCCTATTTCAGGCTTTGCTCCAGACTAGTTACAACAAGAGCAACTTGCAAGATAATTTACAATCCCAGTCGGAACAAAAACATTTGGCTGTCGGTAAGCGTGTGTTGTTAATAGACTACGAAGATTCATTCGTTCACACCTTAGCCAATTATATCCGCCAAACAGGGGCTACAGTAAAAACATTACGGCATGGATTCGCGGAATCAGTATTTGATACAGAAAAACCAGATTTAGTTGTTTTATCTCCCGGACCTGGAAAACCAACTGATTTCAGTGTTAAAGAAACTATTGAAGTTTGTATTCAACGAAAAATACCAATTTTTGGGGTATGTTTGGGATTACAGTCTATTGTAGAAGCTTTTGGTGGCGAATTAGGAATCCTTGACTATCCCCAACACGGTAAGATATCTCAGATTTCCGTTGTCGAACCAGAATCAGTAACTTTCAAAAATTTACCAAAATCCTTTGAAGTAGGAAGATATCACTCCTTATATGCGTTACCCGACCATTTACCTGGAGATCTTAAAGTTACAGCGATGTCGGATGATGGTGTAATTATGGGTGTTGAGCATAAAACCCTACCAATTTCAGGGGTTCAATTCCATCCAGAATCAATTATGACTTTAGCGGGAGGTATTGGACTTGGGATTGTTAAAAACTTGGTAACGACCTATGTAAATAGTAGTTATCATTTACCGGTAATGAGTAAGGAGTGAGAAGAGTAATGAGTAAGGAGTAAGGAGTAATAATTTTGTGGTTGAAATCCCGTTTGTCTTACCCACTTGCCTACTCTACTTCCATACTTGTTACTCGAATCATTCACATTACTTATCCAAGTAATAACTAATTAACGCTTTTCCATCACTAAGCGGCAGAGGAAAATAATAAATTCTCAGAATTCCATAGATTAGGAATAGCTCCTCTTAATCTATCCATAATGGATCTTCTGATTGTTCCGCACCTTGATAATTTGTATTATTCAAAGTTTGAGAATGAAGACTAACCAGTAGATGTTTCCTCCTATTGTGACACTACTGTGTTCAATTGTTCATTTAAATTTCCCCTAAGGTAGTCGTCCCGGGACTAAAGCAGCTTTTCCAAACGTTCGCTTAGTTTTAAGTAGTTATTCTCCAATATCTTGCCATCCATAAGGAACTGAAGGAATCAGACAAAATCCGCTTTCATCTAAGTAATATAAATCAATTTATCCTTGAGAATCCAATCTTTTAAATTCTGATGGTTGTGCATATTATCTATCTTTAAGATTTAAGTCCCGAGATCTAAGTTCTGAGATCTAAGTTCTGAGATCTAAGTACTAAAATTTAAATCCTGAGGCTTACTACTTGTTCCGATTCTCGCTCGGCTGAGATAATAATCCTTAAATGTTATAAATTTACAATCCGGACAGATTCAAGACTTTGGGAAAACTAACAGCTATCGAAATATTCAAACTACCCCAATATTTCAATTAATTAATAATCCTAACAACCGAATAACTCATTAACGGAAAACTAGTGATTGATATGGTTTCAACTAAAACAGAAAACAAAGCATCAAATCGAGACTTTCCTAACTGGTCCGAATTGTTACAACAAATTTTAGATGGAAAGTCTCTTTCCGTATATCAAGCATCTGATTTAATGTATGGTTGGTTAAGTGATTCCATACCCCCAGTTCTATCAGGTGCAATTTTAGCTGCAATTCAAATGAGAGGTGTTTCTGCTAATGAATTGCTGGGTATGGTAAAGGTTTTATATTCTCAATCAGTTAGAGCAACTTTACGAGATCGAGTTGTTGGAACTTCACCTTTAGTTGATACTTGTGGAACAGGTGGCGATGGTGCGTCAACATTTAATATTTCTACAGCAGTTGCTTTTGTTACAGCTGCTGCAGGAATTAAAGTTGCCAAACATGGTAATCGTTCCGCATCCGGTAAGACTGGTTCAGCGGATGTATTGGAAGGATTGGGTTTAAATCTCAAAGCAGGGAGTAAAAAAGTTCAAGAGGCTGTTGATGCAGTTGGAATTACTTTTTTATTTGCACCAGATTGGCATCCTACACTTAAAGTTGTTGCACCATTACGGAAAAAACTTAAGGTCCGGACAGTTTTTAACTTGCTGGGTCCATTAATTAATCCATTAAGACCCACAGGACAGGTAATTGGTGTTAATCATCCCAATTTAGTGGAAACTTTTGCCATAGTTCTTCACCAAATGGGAATTAACCGTGCAATCACACTTCATGGACGGGAAAAATTAGATGAAGCAGGGCTGGGTGACAAAACTGACTTGGCTTTAGTTTCCGATGGTAAAATCCATTTATTAGAATTAGAACCTCAAGATTTTGGATTGCATTCAGCCCCTGTTAATGCACTTCGGGGTGGAGATGTTCGAGAAAATGTGGAAATTCTTAAGGGAGTTCTTTCGGGTAAAGGAACCCAAGCACAACAAGATGTGATAGCTTTAAATGCTGCATTTGCTTTGTATGTTGGTGAAATAATTCCAGATACAGGAGATCATTTACAGAATTTTACTCAAGCCGTTAATCTGGCTCAAGATATTCTTCGCAGTGGAGCAGCTTGGAATAAATTAGAAGAACTTGCCGATTTTCTTCGTTAGGGATAAAAGGTGGGAAGTGGGGAATAGTTATTTACTTATCCTAATCCTCAATCCCCTGACTAGGAAGTAAGAAGTAATGATTAAGGACTCAGAAGTCAGAACAGACCGCGTCTTGACAGACGTTAGCGTTCGCCGCAGGCGCGGTCTAGCGGGGCGTAAGCACAGCAGAAATCAGAACAGACCGCGCTTACAGCGTTAACGTAAGTGGGGCGGGCGTAAAGCACAGCAAAATACCTAATCCCCAACCTCACACTACTCCCCACACTTCCCACACTTCCCACACTTCCCACACTTCCCATACTCCCCACACTTCCCATACTTCCCACACTCCCCACACTTCCCACGCTCCCCAATCTCCAAAAAATCACAAAGTTGTCAGATAATAGAAAATATAATTTTATATACCTTTAAAGTCAGCAGATTCAAAACTAGAGTGAAAAAGTTAATTCGCGGTCTCGATCATTTTCAGCAACATTATGTTACTGAGCATCTAGAACTTCTGGAACAACTTTCCCATGGGCAGAAACCTAGAGTTTTATTTATCACATGTTCTGACTCCAGGGTTGCACCGAATCTTATTACTAGTACAGATATCGGGGACTTATTTGTCATTCGCAACGCAGGAAACATTATCCCGCCTTACGGTGCAGCAAATGGGGGAGAAGGTGGAACCATTGAATATGCTATTACCGCCCTAGGCATTGAGCAAGTTGTAGTATGCGGTCATTCCCACTGTGGAGCAATGAAGGGACTACTCAAACTCAATAAACTTCAGGCTGATATGCCTTTAGTATATGACTGGTTAAAACATGCCGAAGCAACTCGACGTTTAGTCAAAGAGAATTATAAAGATTACTCCGAAGAAGAATTAGTTGAAATTTTAGTTGCAGAAAATGTTTTAATTCAAATCGAAAATCTCAAAACCTATCCAGCTATTAGAGCTAAGCTTCATCAAGGTAGATTACAAATTTATGCTTGGATCTATCAGATCGAAACAGGAGAGGTTTTAGCATACGATGCTGATACTCACACCTATGTTCATCCCCAAAGTCAATTACCTAATGGTAGGACTCAAGGTAAAGTAAGTTCTCTAGCTCCGTACTTATCAGATCAAGATTCTGGAATAGATAACGAATCTATAGGTAATCTCAGAATTGCGTTTGCAGATTTATTAGTAGCCGATCCTAAGTCTGGAAAAGAAGCAGAAGCTGCAATACAGTCACTCTTAGAGTTATTTAAACAAGCGCAGAATTCTGGTATGAACCGTAATGAGTTGAAAAATTATCATGCTTTGTTTGCTGAACCAATTCAGATTTGGACAAGTAAGATTTACGCCCATGTTTAAAAATTAAAAATTATTTGTAAATAAAAAATAAAATTATTATGGGGTGTGTTAAGCGCGCAGGAGAATGTACAGCATTTTGCAAGTAAATGAGGTACGCTCTCACCCTGTCCTGACGGACATCCCTCTCCCAATTATGACTGAAGCCAAGCGTTCCGCTATGGGGAATTTAGGGGGTGTAACTCAAATACTAAAAATAAATATAACCTTGTGGTCACGCAATACCTAGAGCCTGCGGCGACGGCGGGCGGAGCCTCTAGCTATAGCTGCGCTACCTACGGAGCCGCTACCTACGGTTAAGCCTTGCGGCAGAGCCTACGGCGACGGCAAAGCCTCTGGCTGCGCTTACGTCGTCAGACGCGTGCATTCGTCGTTAGACGCGTCCAAACCGG